>NC_021505.1:552500-863844 GCF_000412675.1 Pseudomonas putida NBRC 14164
TACTGACTGACCGATAGTGAACTAGTACCGTGAGGGAAAGGCGAAAAGAACCCCGGAGAGGGGAGTGAAATAGATCCTGAAACCGTATGCGTACAAGCAGTGGGAGCCTACTTGTTAGGTGACTGCGTACCTTTTGTATAATGGGTCAGCGACTTATATTCAGTGGCGAGCTTAACCGAATAGGGGAGGCGTAGCGAAAGCGAGTCTTAATAGGGCGTTTAGTCGCTGGGTATAGACCCGAAACCGGGCGATCTATCCATGGGCAGGTTGAAGGTTAGGTAACACTGACTGGAGGACCGAACCGACTACCGTTGAAAAGTTAGCGGATGACCTGTGGATCGGAGTGAAAGGCTAATCAAGCTCGGAGATAGCTGGTTCTCCTCGAAAGCTATTTAGGTAGCGCCTCATGTATCACTGTAGGGGGTAGAGCACTGTTTCGGCTAGGGGGTCATCCCGACTTACCAAACCGATGCAAACTCCGAATACCTACAAGTGCCGAGCATGGGAGACACACGGCGGGTGCTAACGTCCGTCGTGAAAAGGGAAACAACCCAGACCGTCAGCTAAGGTCCCAAAGTCATGGTTAAGTGGGAAACGATGTGGGAAGGCTTAGACAGCTAGGAGGTTGGCTTAGAAGCAGCCACCCTTTAAAGAAAGCGTAATAGCTCACTAGTCGAGTCGGCCTGCGCGGAAGATGTAACGGGGCTCAAACCATGCACCGAAGCTACGGGTATCACCTTTTGGTGATGCGGTAGAGGAGCGTTCTGTAAGCCTGTGAAGGTGAGTTGAGAAGCTTGCTGGAGGTATCAGAAGTGCGAATGCTGACATGAGTAACGACAATGCGAGTGAAAAACTCGCACGCCGAAAGACCAAGGTTTCCTGCGCAACGTTAATCGACGCAGGGTTAGTCGGTCCCTAAGGCGAGGCTGAAAAGCGTAGTCGATGGAAAACAGGTTAATATTCCTGTACTTCCAGTTATTGCGATGGAGGGACGGAGAAGGTTAGGCCAGCCTGGCGTTGGTTGTCCAGGTTTAAGGTGGTAGGCTGGAATCTTAGGCAAATCCGGGATTTCAAGGCCGAGAGCTGATGACGAGTTGCCATTAGGCGACGAAGTGGTTGATACCATGCTTCCAAGAAAAGCTCCTAAGCTTCAGATAACTGGGAACCGTACCCCAAACCGACACAGGTGGTTAGGTAGAGAATACCAAGGCGCTTGAGAGAACTCGGGTGAAGGAACTAGGCAAAATGGCACCGTAACTTCGGGAGAAGGTGCGCCGGCGAGGGTCAAGGACTTGCTCCGTAAGCCCATGCCGGTCGAAGATACCAGGCCGCTGCGACTGTTTATTAAAAACACAGCACTCTGCAAACACGAAAGTGGACGTATAGGGTGTGACGCCTGCCCGGTGCCGGAAGGTTAATTGATGGGGTTAGCGCAAGCGAAGCTCTTGATCGAAGCCCCGGTAAACGGCGGCCGTAACTATAACGGTCCTAAGGTAGCGAAATTCCTTGTCGGGTAAGTTCCGACCTGCACGAATGGCGTAACGATGGCGGCGCTGTCTCCACCCGAGACTCAGTGAAATTGAAATCGCTGTGAAGATGCAGTGTATCCGCGGCTAGACGGAAAGACCCCGTGAACCTTTACTATAGCTTTGCACTGGACTTTGAATTTGCTTGTGTAGGATAGGTGGGAGGCTTTGAAGTGGGGACGCCAGTTCTCATGGAGCCATCCTTGAAATACCACCCTGGCAACTTTGAGGTTCTAACTCAGGTCCGTTATCCGGATCGAGGACAGTGTATGGTGGGTAGTTTGACTGGGGCGGTCTCCTCCCAAAGAGTAACGGAGGAGTACGAAGGTGCGCTCAGACCGGTCGGAAATCGGTCGTAGAGTATAAAGGCAAAAGCGCGCTTGACTGCGAGACACACACGTCGAGCAGGTACGAAAGTAGGTCTTAGTGATCCGGTGGTTCTGTATGGAAGGGCCATCGCTCAACGGATAAAAGGTACTCCGGGGATAACAGGCTGATACCGCCCAAGAGTTCATATCGACGGCGGTGTTTGGCACCTCGATGTCGGCTCATCACATCCTGGGGCTGAAGCCGGTCCCAAGGGTATGGCTGTTCGCCATTTAAAGTGGTACGCGAGCTGGGTTTAGAACGTCGTGAGACAGTTCGGTCCCTATCTGCCGTGGACGTTTGAGATTTGAGAGGGGCTGCTCCTAGTACGAGAGGACCGGAGTGGACGAACCTCTGGTGTTCCGGTTGTCACGCCAGTGGCATTGCCGGGTAGCTATGTTCGGAAGAGATAACCGCTGAAAGCATCTAAGCGGGAAACTTGCCTCAAGATGAGATCTCACTGGGATCTTGAATCCCCTGAAGGGCCGTCGAAGACTACGACGTTGATAGGTTGGGTGTGTAAGCGCTGTGAGGCGTTGAGCTAACCAATACTAATTGCCCGTGAGGCTTGACCATATAACACCCAAGCAATTTGCTAGCGCAGATTGCGGTGGTGAAGATGACACGAACCGAAAGTTCGCAACAAACCACAAATATCGCATATCCGAATTCGCTGGGCTGTCCATCTGGACATTCTGGCTACAGAATTTCTTGACGACCATAGAGCATTGGAACCACCTGATCCCATCCCGAACTCAGTAGTGAAACGATGCATCGCCGATGGTAGTGTGGGGTTTCCCCATGTGAGAGTAGGTCATCGTCAAGATTCATTTCGCAAAACCCCTATCTGCGCATGCAGGTAGGGGTTTTGTCTTTGCGGCGCAAATATCCCCGGTCCTGCCCGCCCCCCTGTAGGAGCAGCCTTGTGCTGCGAAGAGGCCGGTAAGGCTAAAGATTATCTTCGGCTGCAATGGCCTCTTCGCAGCACAAGGCTGCTCCTACAGAGCAGGGTGCAACGCCAGGTATGCGGGCCCTTTTCCTATGCAAGCCAACAGCCCATGGCTATCATGCGTGCCTTATTCCAAGTCGAGACTGGCATGCTGAAGTTGTTGAATCTCCTCAAGGATGGCCGGTTCCATTCCGGAGAAGCTCTGGGGGCAGCCCTCGGGGTGAGTCGCAGCGCCGTTTGGAAGCAGCTGCAGCACCTGGAGAGCGAGCTGAACCTCACCATTCACAAGGTTCGTGGGCGCGGCTATCAGCTAGCGGCACCGCTGGCTTTGCTCGAAGCGCAGGCAATCGCCAGGTTTGCCGAAGGCGAGCAGTGGCCGGTTTTCATTCACGAAATCATCGACTCGACCAATGCCGAAGGCTTGAGGCTTGCCAATCAAGGGCAAGTAGCGCCATTTCTCGTCCTGGCCGAGCGGCAAAGCGCCGGCCGCGGCCGACGTGGCCGCCAATGGGTCAGCCCATTTGCCGAAAACCTCTATTACAGCCTTGTCTTGCGTGTGGATGGGGGCATGCGCCAGCTCGAAGGCTTGAGCCTGGTGGTAGGCGTTGCAGTAATGCGCACGCTGCAGGCGTTCGGGGTAAAAGATGTAGGGCTCAAATGGCCCAATGACGTGTTGGTTCGCGGGCAGAAGATCACTGGCATTCTCCTGGAGTTGGTGGGTGACCCGGCCGATGTCTGTCATGTGGTACTGGGTATCGGTATCAATGTGAACATGCAGGTCAATGACCAGGTCGACCAGGAGTGGACCTCGATGCGGCGTGAGGTGGGCGCGGCTATAGACCGTAACCACTTGGTGGCTTCGCTCAATCAGCAAATGCAGCACGAATTGGCACGCCATCGTCGCTACGGGTTTGCCGCATTCCAGGAGGAGTGGGAGCAGGCGCACCTTTGGCAGGGGCGCAATGTTTCACTGGTTGCCGGTAATACGCGCATCGATGGCGTGGTTCTTGGCGTCGACGGGCAGGGCGGCTTGCGCCTTGAGGTGGACGGAGTTGAAAAGAGCTTCAGTGGTGGTGAGCTCAGTTTGAGGTTGCGTGATGATTCTTGAGCTCGATTGCGGTAACAGCTTCATCAAGTGGCGCGTGATTCATACCGCTGATGCAGTGATTGAAGGTGGCGGGATCGTCGATTCAGATCAAGCGCTGCTGGCCGAAGTGGCTGCGCTGGCTTCGGTGCGTCTGACAGGTTGCCGCATTGTCAGTGTGCGCAGCGAGGAAGAAACCGATGCGCTTTGTGCGTTGATTGCCCAGGCATTTGCCGTGCAGGCGCATGTTGCGCTTCCGGCACGGAGCATGGCCGGTGTGCGCAACGGTTATGACGACTACCAGCGGTTGGGCATGGATCGTTGGCTCGCTGCGCTGGGTGCATTTCACCTGGCCAAGGGCGCATGCCTGGTGATCGACCTGGGTACCGCCGCCAAAGCAGACTTTGTGGCTGCAGACGGCGAGCACCTGGGTGGCTACATCTGTCCAGGCATGCCGCTGATGCGCAGTCAGTTGCGTACCCATACCCGGCGCATTCGCTATGACGATGCCTCTGCCGAGCGCGCATTGACCAGCCTGTCGCCAGGCCGCTCTACAGTCGAAGCGGTCGAGCGTGGTTGCGTGTTGATGCTCCAGGGCTTTGCGCGTACCCAGCTTGAGCAGGCGCGTTCGCTGTGGGGTGAAGAATTCGCGGTGTTCCTCACTGGGGGTGATGCGCCGCTGGTAAGAGAGGCCGTGCCGCAGGCGCGTGTCGTCCCTGACCTGGTTTTCGTTGGCCTGGCCATGGCCTGCCCATTGGATTGAGGTGCCTATGCGTTGGTTGTTTCTGTTGTTACTGGTGCTCAACGTCTTCTATTACGTGTGGCATCAGCAGGAAGCACCGCTGAAGGTCAAGGAAGTCGCCCCGCTGTCTCTGTACAAGGGGAATCAGCAGGAAATCCGTCTGTTGCGTGAAACGGGTGTGTCGGCACCGCCCAGGCGCCGTGAGGAATGCCTGGTAGTGGGGGGTGTGGCAGGGCAGGAGCAGCTGGATGCACTGCGTCAGCGCTTGCTGAGCCTGGATATTGCCACCTTGCCGGTGGTGGGGCAGCTGCCTGGAGCCGATGGTCGCTGGCTCAAGGTTGCCCCGGAAAGCGAGCGTTTACTGGACCAAACGGTCCTTTCGGCTCTTTCCAATGATTTCAAAGACTTAAAACATAAAATTATTTTCTGCCAGGGTATTGCAACTGGTGAATAGCTTGATAGAATGGCGCCCGCTTCACAGGGAACACCACTCAGGTGGTAGAACTGGAAGCGGTGTCAAAGCAGCTAAGTTTCAGATTTGATTGAAAAAATTTGAAAAAACGCTTGACACTAGGACGGCAGACACATAGAATGCCGGCCACATCTGGAGGGATTCCCGAGCGGTCAAAGGGGACGGACTGTAAATCCGTTGCGAGAGCTTCGAAGGTTCGAATCCTTCTCCCTCCACCAGTTTTAGCGAGAGCCGCAAGCTCCGCGGGTATAGTTTAGTGGTAGAACCTCAGCCTTCCAAGCTGATGATGCGGGTTCGATTCCCGCTACCCGCTCCAAGTTTGCCGGATTTTGCACAAAGTGTTTCGCTCTTGTAGCTCAGTTGGTAGAGCACACCCTTGGTAAGGGTGAGGTCAGCGGTTCAAGTCCGCTCAAGAGCTCCATATAAACAAGGCAGATATGAAAATATCTGCCTTTGTTTTATCAGCGCAAGACTATTTCTTCTGCGGAGGATTGTATCGATGGCTAAGGAAAAGTTTGATCGTTCCCTTCCCCACGTTAACGTCGGCACTATCGGCCACGTTGACCACGGTAAGACCACTCTGACCGCAGCTCTGACTCGCGTCTGCTCCGAAGTTTTCGGTTCGGCAGTCGTTGAGTTCGACAAGATCGACTCGGCTCCGGAAGAAAAAGCGCGCGGTATCACCATCAACACCGCTCACGTCGAGTACAACTCGAACATTCGTCACTACGCTCACGTTGACTGCCCAGGTCACGCTGACTACGTGAAGAACATGATCACCGGTGCTGCCCAGATGGACGGCGCTATCCTGGTTTGCTCGGCCGCCGATGGTCCGATGCCACAAACCCGTGAGCACATCCTGCTGTCCCGTCAGGTTGGCGTTCCGTACATCGTGGTCTTCCTGAACAAGGCTGACCTGGTAGACGACGCTGAGCTGCTGGAACTGGTCGAGATGGAAGTTCGCGACCTGCTGTCCACCTATGACTTCCCAGGCGACGACACTCCGATCATCATCGGTTCGGCTCGTATGGCGCTGGAAGGCAAAGACGACAACGAAATGGGCACCACCGCTGTCAAGCGTCTGGTTGAAACTCTGGACAGCTACATCCCAGAGCCAGAGCGCGCTATCGACAAGCCATTCCTGATGCCAATCGAAGACGTATTCTCGATCTCGGGTCGTGGTACTGTTGTTACCGGCCGTATCGAGCGTGGTATCGTCCGCGTTCAGGATCCGCTGGAAATCGTTGGTCTGCGTGACACCACCACCACCACCTGCACCGGTGTTGAGATGTTCCGCAAGCTGCTGGACGAAGGTCGTGCTGGCGAGAACTGCGGCGTTCTGCTGCGTGGTACCAAGCGTGACGACGTTGAGCGTGGCCAGGTTCTGGTCAAGCCAGGTTCGGTCAAGCCGCACACCAAGTTCACCGCAGAAGTCTACGTCCTGTCGAAGGAAGAAGGCGGTCGTCACACTCCGTTCTTCAAAGGCTACCGTCCTCAGTTCTACTTCCGTACCACTGACGTGACCGGTAACTGCGAACTGCCGGAAGGCGTTGAAATGGTAATGCCAGGTGACAACATTCAGATGACTGTTACCCTGATCAAGACCATCGCAATGGAAGACGGTCTGCGCTTCGCTATCCGTGAAGGCGGTCGTACCGTCGGCGCCGGCGTCGTAGCAAAAATTATTGAATAAGTAGTTGATTTACTTGATCAGGCCGGTATAATGGCCGGCCTGATACAGCGTTACAGGTCAGTAGCTCAATTGGCAGAGCGACGGTCTCCAAAACCGTAGGTTGGGGGTTCGATTCCCTCCTGACCTGCCATTTCACTTCGGTGTGATGGCTTTCTTCTTACAGGATCCTCCTCGATGACTCCCAAAACTGAAGCCCAAGAATCGCGTTTTGATCTATTCAAGTGGCTGGCTGTAGTTGCTTTGGTGGTTGTAGCTGTTGTGGGTAATCAATATTACTCCGCGTCTCCGATCCTGTATCGCGTCCTCGCACTTCTCGTCCTGGCTGCTGTCGCGGGCTTTGTAGCTCTGCAGACTGCGAAGGGCAAGTCGTTCTTTGCGCTGGCGAAGGAAGCTCGTACCGAAATCCGTAAAGTCGTGTGGCCGACCCGCCAGGAAACCACCCAGACCACGCTGATTGTCGTGGCTGTCGTGCTGGTTATGGCACTGCTGCTGTGGGGTCTTGATTCCCTGCTCGGCTGGGCGGTCTCCCTGATCGTTGGCTAAAGGTGTCCCGTGGCTAAGCGTTGGTATGTTGTGCATGCTTACTCGGGTTACGAGAAGCATGTAATGCGCTCCCTGATCGAGCGCGTCAAGCTGGCTGGCATGGAAGACGGTTTCGGCGAGATCTTGGTTCCGACCGAAGAAGTCGTCGAAATGCGCAACGGCCAGAAGCGCAAGAGTGAGCGTAAATTCTTCCCTGGCTATGTACTGGTCCAGATGGAGATGAACGAAGGGACTTGGCACTTGGTCAAGGATACCCCTCGCGTGATGGGCTTTATTGGTGGTACCGCAGATAAGCCTGCACCGATCACCGACAAAGAAGCTGAGGCTATCCTGCGTCGCGTTGCCGACGGCAGCGACAAGCCGAAGCCCAAGACGCTGTTCGAGCCAGGTGAAGTGGTTCGTGTCATTGACGGTCCGTTCGCTGACTTCAATGGTAGTGTCGAAGAAGTTAACTACGAAAAGAGTCGCCTCCAGGTGGCGGTGCTCATTTTCGGTCGCTCTACTCCGGTGGAGCTCGAGTTCAGCCAGGTCGAAAAGGTCTAGGCGGACGAAGCATCCCAAACCCCGCAGCCCTGTGTGTTGCGGGGTTTTGTCGTCACTGGGATAAAACGCAAGTCATCCGGGGAGCCATCAGGCGTTCGTACCCGATTTTGGAGTAGCTCATGGCTAAGAAGATTCAGGCTTACATCAAGCTGCAAGTTAAGGCCGGCCAGGCCAACCCAAGCCCACCCGTTGGTCCAGCACTGGGTCAACACGGTGTGAACATCATGGAATTCTGCAAGGCCTTCAACGCCCGTACTCAGGGTCAAGAAGCCGGCCTGCCGACTCCTGTGATCATCACTGTCTACAGCGACCGTAGCTTCACCTTCGAGACCAAGAGCACCCCTGCCTCGGTTCTGCTGAAGAAAGCTGCTGGCCTGACCAGTGGTTCGGCTCGTCCGAACACCGTTAAAGTCGGTACCGTTACCCGCGCTCAGCTGGAAGACATCGCCAAGGCAAAACAGGCTGATCTGACCGCTGCTGACCTGGACGCTGCTGTACGCACCATCGCTGGCTCTGCCCGCAGCATGGGCCTGAACGTGGAGGGTGTGTAATGGCTAAGCTGACCAAACGCCAAAAGGCAATCGCCGAGAAAATCGAAGCAGGCAAGTCCTACAACTTCGAAGAAGCGGCAACTCTGCTGGCCTCGCTGCCTGCTGCCAAGTTCGTCGAGTCCTACGACATCGCCGTTAACCTCGGTGTTGACCCGCGTAAATCCGACCAGGTCGTTCGTAGCGCTACTGTGCTGCCACACGGCACTGGCAAGACCGTTCGCGTTGCCGTCTTCACCCAGGGTCCAGCTGCTGAAGCCGCTCTGGCTGCCGGCGCTGACCGCGTAGGTATGGACGATCTGGCTGCCGAAATGAAAGCCGGCGACCTGAACTATGACGTAGTCATCGCATCGCCTGATGCCATGCGCGTTGTAGGTCAGCTGGGTCAGGTTCTGGGTCCTCGCGGCCTGATGCCTAACCCGAAAGTTGGTACCGTTAGCCCAGACGTAGCCACTGCCGTGAAAAACGCCAAGGCTGGTCAGGTTCGCTACCGCACCGACAAAAACGGTATCATCCACACCTCCGTTGGCAAGGTCGGCTTTGAAGCTGGCAAGCTGAAGGAAAACGTTGAAGCCCTGATCGCTGATCTGAAGCGTATCAAGCCAGCTTCCTCGAAAGGTATTTACGTCAAGCGCGTTACCCTGAGCACCACCATGGGCCCAGGTCTGGTCATCGATCAGAGCTCGCTGAACGTGTAAGAACATGGCGGTGCGACTCGTCGCGCCGCCAGCAAAAATTGGGGTCCCTGCCTGGCGGGGGCTATCCAAGACCGTAGGTGGCGCAAGCCTTAAAACACCAGCCCACGCAGATGGTGCTCCCGATTCGTTACCGAATCAGACACCAAAACGACATCCGGCTTCGGCCAGATGAAACGGTAAAAACCAGGAGTAAACCCGTGGCAATTAAACTCGAAGACAAGAAGGCCATCGTCGCTGAAGTCAACGAGGCTGCCAAAGTCGCTCTGTCCGCTGTTGTGGCTGATGCCCGTGGTGTGACTGTAGGCGCAATGACCGGACTCCGTAAAGAGGCCCGCGAGGCTGGCGTTTACGTACGTGTCGTACGTAACACCCTGCTCAAGCGCGCTGTTGAAGGCACCGAATTTTCGATCCTCAGCGACGCGTTCAAAGGCCCGACCCTGATTGCTTTCTCCAACGAACACCCGGGCGCTGCTGCTCGTCTGTTCAAAGAGTTCGCCAAGGGTCAGGACAAGTTCGAGATCAAGGCAGCTGCGTTTGACGGCAATTTCATTGCAGCGAACCAGATCGACGTGTTGGCTACCCTGCCGACCCGCGACGAAGCTATTGCACGACTGATGAGCGTTATTCAAGGCGCCACCAGCAAGCTGGCTCGTACTCTGGCAGCCATTCGCGACCAGAAAGAAGCTACCGCTGCCTAAGGCACGCGAACTCTTTCAAAATCATTTGTTTAATTTGATGGCTGCGTAGGCCTTCACCCCAATACAGGATTTAAGTCATGTCCCTGACTAACGAGCAAATCATCGAAGCAATCGGCCAGAAAACCGTTCTGGAAGTTGTTGAGCTGATCAAAGCAATGGAAGAAACCTTCGGCGTGACCGCTGCTGTTGCCGCTGCTGGCCCAGCTGCTGCTGCCGCTGTTGTTGAAGAGCAGACCGAGTTCAACGTTGTTCTGGTTGAAGCCGGCGAGAAGAAAGTGAACGTGATTAAAGCCGTTCGCGAGCTGACCGGTCTGGGCCTGAAAGAAGCCAAAGAGAAAGTCGATGGCGCTCCTCAGGTTGTAGCTGAAGGCGTTTCGAAAGAAGCCGCTGAAGACGCTAAGAAGAAGCTGGAAGAAGCAGGCGCTAAAGTCGAGCTGAAGTAATCTCGACTTTGCGATGCCAGCCTGAGCGTTGAGCACAAGGCTGATGGCTGGTGGCTTATGCCACCGGCCTTTTTCCGTTATTGGCGGTCGGTCAAGCCGGCCCCGATAACAAGCTGCAAGACACCCACGTGGGTGGCGCAAACCAAGGGGTTTGCACGATTTTCTGGCTGCTCCCGCCGGGAGAAGCCAAACAAGCAGGTGACCAAGCTGGGGAACGCTGATGGCTTACTCATACACTGAGAAAAAACGTATCCGCAAGGACTTTAGCAAGTTGCCGGACGTCATGGATGTGCCTTACCTCCTGGCCATCCAGCTGGATTCGTATCGCGAATTCCTGCAAGCGGGAGCATCCAAGGATCAGTTCCGCGACGTCGGCCTGCACGCGGCCTTCAAATCGGTATTCCCGATCATCAGCTACTCCGGCAATGCTGCCCTGGAGTACGTAGGCTATCGCCTGGGCGAGCCTGCCTTCGATGTTAAGGAATGTGTCCTGCGTGGCGTGACCTTCGCGGTCCCACTGCGGGTCAAGGTGCGCCTGATCATCTTCGACAAGGAATCGTCGAACAAAGCGATCAAGGACATCAAAGAGCAAGAAGTCTACATGGGTGAAATCCCCCTGATGACTGAGAACGGTACCTTCGTTATCAACGGTACCGAGCGTGTGATCGTTTCCCAGCTGCACCGTTCGCCTGGTGTGTTCTTCGACCACGACCGTGGCAAGACTCACAGCTCCGGCAAGCTGCTGTACTCCGCTCGCATCATCCCTTACCGCGGTTCGTGGCTGGACTTCGAGTTCGACCCGAAAGACTGCGTGTTCGTGCGTATCGACCGTCGCCGCAAACTGCCGGCGTCGGTGCTGCTGCGCGCCCTGGGTTACAGCACTGAAGAAGTGCTCAACACCTTCTACACCACCAACGTGTTCCACATTTCCGGCGAAAAACTCAGCCTGGAACTGGTACCGCAGCGTCTGCGTGGTGAAGTTGCAGTCATGGACATCCATGACGAAACCGGCAAAGTCATCGTTGAGCAGGGCCGCCGTATTACTGCGCGCCACATCAATCAGCTCGAGAAGGCCGGCGTCAAGCAGCTGGACGTTCCAATGGAATACGTCCTGGGTCGCACCACTGCCAAGGCCATCGTGCACCCGGCCACTGGCGAGATCCTGGCCGAGTGCAATACCGAGCTGACCACCGATCTGCTGATCAAAGTCGCCAAGGCACAGGTCGTCCGTATCGAGACCCTGTACACCAACGACATCGATTGCGGTCCGTTCATCTCCGACACCCTGAAGATCGACACCACCAGCAACCAGCTGGAAGCTCTGGTCGAGATCTATCGCATGATGCGTCCAGGCGAGCCGCCGACCAAGGATGCTGCCGAGACCCTGTTCAACAACCTGTTCTTCAGCGCCGAGCGTTACGACCTGTCCGCAGTTGGCCGCATGAAGTTCAACCGTCGTATCGGTCGTACCGAGATCGAAGGTTCGGGCGTGCTGAGCAAGGAAGACATCGTCGAGGTCCTGAAGACCCTGGTCGATATCCGTAACGGCAAAGGCATCGTCGACGACATCGACCACTTGGGTAACCGTCGCGTTCGTTGCGTCGGCGAGATGGCCGAAAACCAGTTCCGCGTTGGCCTGGTGCGTGTAGAGCGCGCGGTCAAGGAACGTCTGTCGATGGCGGAAAGCGAAGGCTTGATGCCGCAAGACCTGATCAACGCCAAGCCGGTTGCGGCGGCGGTGAAAGAGTTCTTCGGTTCCAGCCAGCTGTCCCAGTTCATGGACCAGAACAACCCGCTCTCCGAGATCACCCACAAGCGCCGCGTCTCTGCACTCGGCCCGGGCGGTCTGACCCGTGAGCGTGCTGGCTTCGAAGTCCGTGACGTACACCCGACCCACTACGGCCGTGTGTGCCCGATCGAGACCCCTGAAGGTCCGAACATCGGTCTGATCAACTCCCTGGCAGCCTATGCCCGCACCAACCAGTACGGCTTCCTGGAAAGCCCGTACCGCGTGGTGAAGGAAGGCGTTGTCAGCGACGACATCGTGTTCCTGTCGGCAATCGAAGAAGCGGACCACGTCATCGCCCAGGCTTCGGCCGCGATGAACGACAAGAAGCAACTGATCGATGAGCTGGTAGCTGTTCGTCACCTGAACGAATTCACCGTCAAGGCGCCGGAAGACGTCACCCTGATGGACGTTTCGCCGAAGCAGGTTGTTTCTGTTGCTGCGTCGCTGATTCCGTTCCTCGAGCACGACGACGCCAACCGTGCGTTGATGGGTTCGAACATGCAGCGTCAGGCTGTACCGACACTGCGTGCCGACAAGCCGCTGGTAGGTACCGGCATGGAGCGCAACGTTGCCCGTGACTCCGGTGTCTGCGTGGTTGCTCGCCGTGGTGGCGTGATCGACTCGGTCGACGCCAGCCGTATCGTTGTTCGCGTTAATGACGACGAAGTGGAAACCGGCGAAGCAGGTGTAGATATCTACAACCTGACCAAGTACACCCGTTCGAACCAGAACACCTGCATCAACCAGCGTCCGCTGGTGAGCAAGGGTGACAAGGTTCAGCGTAGCGACATCATGGCCGACGGCCCGTCCACCGACATGGGTGAACTGGCGCTGGGTCAGAACATGCGCATCGCGTTCATGGCATGGAACGGCTTCAACTTCGAAGACTCCATCTGTCTGTCCGAGCGTGTGGTTCAGGAAGATCGCTTCACCACCATCCACATTCAGGAACTGACCTGTGTGGCGCGCGACACCAAGCTTGGCCCAGAGGAAATCACTGCGGACATCCCGAACGTGGGTGAAGCTGCACTGAACAAACTGGACGAAGCCGGTATCGTTTACGTGGGTGCTGAAGTCGGCGCTGGCGACATCCTGGTTGGCAAGGTCACGCCAAAAGGCGAAACCCAGCTGACTCCGGAAGAAAAACTGCTGCGTGCCATCTTCGGTGAGAAGGCCAGTGACGTTAAAGACACCTCCCTGCGCGTGCCAACCGGCACCAAGGGTACCGTCATTGACGTGCAGGTCTTCACCCGTGATGGCGTCGAGCGCGACAGCCGCGCCCTGGCCATCGAGAAGATGCAGCTGGACGAGATCCGCAAGGACCTCAACGAAGAGTTCCGCATCGTCGAAGGCGCAACCTTCGAACGTCTGCGTTCTGCTCTGAACGGCCAGGTGGTCGACGGTGGCGCGGGCCTGAAGAAAGGCACCGTGGTCACCGACGAAGTGCTGGACGGTCTGGAGCACGGCCAGTGGTTCAAACTGCGCATGGCTGAAGAT
Source organism: Pseudomonas putida NBRC 14164 (assembly GCF_000412675.1). NCBI lineage: Bacteria > Pseudomonadati > Pseudomonadota > Gammaproteobacteria > Pseudomonadales > Pseudomonadaceae > Pseudomonas > Pseudomonas putida. The sequence goes on from NC_021505.1 coordinate 566,092, forward strand.
GCACTGAATGAGCAGCTGGAAAAGGCTCAGCAGTACATCGTCGACCGTCGCCGTCTGCTGGACGACAAGTTTGAAGACAAGAAGCGCAAGCTGCAGCAGGGCGATGACCTGGCACCTGGCGTACTGAAGATCGTCAAGGTCTACCTGGCAATCCGCCGTCGCATCCAGCCGGGTGACAAGATGGCTGGTCGTCACGGTAACAAGGGTGTTGTCTCGGTAATCATGCCGGTTGAAGACATGCCGCACGATGCCAACGGTACTCCGGTCGACGTCGTACTGAACCCGCTGGGCGTACCTTCGCGTATGAACGTTGGTCAGATCCTTGAAACCCACCTGGGCCTCGCGGCCAAGGGCCTGGGCGAGAAGATCGACCGCATGATCGAAGAGCAACGCAAAGCCGCTGAGCTGCGCGTATTCCTGACCGAGGTCTACAACGAGATCGGTGGTCGTCAGGAAAACCTCGCCGAGTTCACCGACGAAGAGATCCTGGCCCTGGCCCACAACCTGAAGAAAGGCGTGCCAATGGCTACCCCGGTCTTCGATGGTGCCAAGGAAAGCGAGATCAAGGCCATGCTGAAGCTGGCCGATCTGCCAGAGAGCGGCCAGATGGTGCTGTTCGATGGCCGTACCGGCAACAAGTTCGAGCGTCCAGTGACCGTTGGTTACATGTACATGCTCAAGCTGAACCACTTGGTGGACGACAAGATGCACGCGCGTTCCACTGGTTCCTACAGCCTGGTTACCCAGCAGCCGCTGGGTGGTAAGGCGCAGTTCGGTGGTCAGCGTTTCGGGGAGATGGAAGTGTGGGCGCTGGAAGCATACGGCGCGGCATACACCCTGCAAGAAATGCTCACAGTGAAGTCGGACGACGTGAACGGCCGTACCAAGATGTACAAGAACATCGTGGATGGCGATCACCGTATGGAGCCGGGCATGCCCGAGTCCTTCAACGTGTTGATCAAAGAGATCCGTTCGCTCGGTATCGATATCGATCTGGAAACCGAATAACACGTGACGCGAAGGGGAGTGGGGCAGGTATTGCCCGCTCCCTGCTCCGCCAGGAGGAAAGGCCTTGAAAGACCTACTGAATTTGCTGAAAAACCAGGGTCAAGTCGAAGAGTTCGACGCCATCCGTATCGGGCTGGCGTCACCTGAGATGATCCGTTCGTGGTCGTTCGGTGAAGTTAAGAAGCCGGAAACCATCAACTACCGTACGTTCAAACCTGAGCGTGACGGCCTGTTCTGCGCCAAGATCTTTGGCCCAGTCAAGGACTACGAGTGCCTGTGCGGCAAGTACAAGCGCCTCAAGCACCGCGGCGTAATCTGCGAGAAGTGCGGCGTTGAAGTTGCCCTGGCCAAGGTTCGTCGTGAGCGCATGGCGCACATCGAACTGGCCTCGCCGGTTGCCCACATCTGGTTCCTGAAGTCGCTGCCGTCCCGTATCGGCCTGCTGATGGACATGACCCTGCGTGATATCGAGCGGGTTCTCTACTTCGAGAGCTACGTCGTTATCGACCCGGGCATGACCACCCTTGAAAAGGGTCAGCTGCTGAACGACGAGCAGTACTTCGAAGCGCTGGAAGAGTTCGGTGACGACTTCGACGCCCGCATGGGTGCCGAGGCTGTCCGCGAGCTGCTGCACGCTATCGACCTGGAGCACGAGATCGGTCGCTTGCGTGAAGAGATTCCGCAGACCAACTCGGAAACCAAAATCAAGAAGCTGTCCAAGCGCCTGAAGCTGATGGAAGCTTTCCAGGGCTCGGGCAACCTGCCTGAGTGGATGGTCCTGACCGTACTGCCAGTACTGCCGCCGGACCTGCGTCCGCTGGTACCGCTGGATGGCGGCCGCTTCGCGACCTCCGACCTGAACGACCTGTATCGTCGGGTGATCAACCGTAACAACCGTCTGAAGCGCCTGCTCGATCTGTCCGCGCCGGACATCATCGTGCGCAACGAAAAGCGCATGCTGCAGGAAGCGGTCGACGCCCTGCTGGACAACGGCCGTCGCGGTCGCGCCATCACCGGCTCGAACAAGCGTCCGCTGAAGTCCCTGGCCGACATGATCAAAGGTAAGCAAGGTCGCTTCCGTCAGAACTTGCTCGGTAAGCGTGTTGACTACTCTGGTCGTTCGGTAATTACCGTAGGCCCGACCCTGCGTCTGCACCAGTGCGGTCTGCCGAAGAAGATGGCCCTCGAGCTGTTCAAGCCGTTCATTTTCGGCAAGCTGGAAATGCGTGGTCTGGCGACCACCATCAAAGCTGCCAAGAAGATGGTCGAGCGCGAGCTGCCAGAGGTGTGGGACGTTCTCGCTGAAGTGATTCGCGAACACCCCGTACTGCTCAACCGTGCACCGACCCTTCACCGTCTGGGTATCCAGGCGTTCGAGCCTGTGCTCATCGAAGGTAAGGCCATCCAGCTTCACCCGCTGGTCTGTGCCGCGTACAACGCCGACTTCGACGGTGACCAGATGGCCGTTCACGTGCCGCTGACCCTGGAAGCTCAGCTCGAAGCGCGTGCGCTGATGATGTCGACCAACAACATTCTGTCGCCAGCCAACGGTGAGCCAATCATCGTTCCGTCGCAGGACGTTGTACTGGGTCTGTACTACATGACCCGTGAAGCCATCAACGCCAAGGGCGAGGGTCGCGTATTCGCCGACCTGCAGGAAGTCGACCGCGTATTCCGCGCCGGCGAAGCTGCCCTGCACGCGAAAATCAAGGTCCGTATCAACGAGACCGTGAATGACCGTGATGGCAGCTCGACCAAGAACACCCGTATCGTCGACACCACCGTCGGCCGTGCGCTGCTGTTCCAGGTTGTGCCGGCGGGCCTGCCGTACGATGTCGTCAACCAGCCGATGAAGAAAAAGGCGATCTCCAAGCTGATCAACCAGTGCTACCGCGTGGTTGGTCTGAAAGAGACCGTTATCTTCGCCGACCAGCTGATGTACACCGGTTTCGCGTACTCCACCATCTCTGGCGTGTCCATTGGTGTGAACGACTTTGTCATCCCGGATGAGAAAGCGCGCATCATCAACAGCGCTACCGATGAAGTGAAGGAAATCGAGAGCCAGTACGCCTCCGGCCTGGTAACCCAGGGCGAGAAGTACAACAAGGTCATCGACTTGTGGTCGAAGGCGAACGACGAAGTGTCCAAGGCGATGATGGCCAACCTCTCGAAAGAGAAAGTCATCGACCGCGAAGGCAAAGAAGTCGAGCAAGAGTCCTTCAACTCGATGTACATGATGGCTGACTCCGGTGCGCGGGGTTCCGCTGCCCAGATCCGTCAGCTGGCCGGTATGCGTGGCCTGATGGCCAAGCCGGACGGCTCGATCATCGAGACGCCGATCACCGCGAACTTCCGTGAAGGTCTGAGCGTACTTCAGTACTTCATCTCGACTCACGGTGCTCGTAAAGGTCTGGCGGATACCGCCTTGAAGACTGCGAACTCCGGTTACCTGACCCGTCGTCTGGTAGACGTTGCGCAAGACCTGGTTGTGACCGAGATCGACTGCGGTACCGACCAGGGCTTGCTGATGACTCCGCACATTGAAGGCGGTGACGTTGTAGAGCCGTTGGGTGAGCGTGTACTGGGCCGTGTCATCGCCCGTGACGTGTTCAAGCCAGGCACCGAGGACGTCATCGTTCCTGCCGGTACCCTGGTAGACGAACAGTGGGTCGAGTTCATCGAGCTGAACAGCATCGACGAAGTTATCGTGCGTTCGCCGATCAACTGCGAAACCCGCTTCGGTATCTGCGCCAAGTGCTACGGTCGTGACCTGGCGCGTGGTCACCAGGTGAACATCGGTGAAGCTGTCGGCGTTATCGCTGCACAGTCGATCGGTGAGCCAGGTACCCAGCTGACCATGCGTACGTTCCACATCGGTGGTGCTGCAAGCCGTACTTCGGCTGCCGACAGCGTCCAGGTGAAGAACGGCGGTATGGTACGTCTGCACAACCTGAAGCATGTCGTGCGCGCCGATGGCAACCTGGTTGCTGTTTCGCGTTCCGGTGAGCTGGCCATTGCCGACGAATTCGGTCGTGAGCGTGAGCGTTACAAGCTGCCTTACGGTGCGGTGATTTCGGTCAAGGAAGGTGAAAAGGTCGAAGCTGGCGCCATCGTCGCCAAGTGGGACCCGCACACCCACCCGATCGTTACCGAGCTGAAAGGTACCGTGACCTTCGTGGGCATGGAAGAAAACATCACCATCAAGCGTCAGACAGACGAACTGACCGGCCTGACCAACATTGAAGTACTGGACGTCAAGGATCGCCCTGCCGCAGGCAAGGAAATCCGTCCGGCAATCAAGATGGTCGACGCCAATGGCAAGGACCTGTACCTGCCGGGTACCGACGTACCGGCGCAGTACTTCCTGCCGGCCAACGCCTTGGTGGGTGTTGCTGACGGTGCCCAGATCGGTGTTGGTGACGTTATTGCGCGTATCCCGCAAGAAACGTCGAAGACCCGTGACATCACCGGTGGTCTGCCACGCGTAGCTGACTTGTTCGAAGCGCGTCGTCCGAAAGAAGCCTCGATTCTGGCTGAAGTCAGCGGTACCATCGCGTTCGGTAAAGAGACCAAGGGCAAGCGTCGTCTGGTCATCACTCCGACCGACGGTAGCGATCCGTACGAAGAGCTGATTCCGAAGTGGCGCCACCTGAACGTCTTCGAAGGCGAACAGGTAAACCGCGGCGAGGTTATCTCCGACGGCCCGAGCGATCCGCACGACATCCTGCGTCTGCTGGGTGTGAGCGCGCTGGCGAAGTACATCGTCAACGAGATCCAGGACGTTTACCGTCTGCAAGGCGTTAAGATCAACGACAAGCACATCGAGACCATCCTGCGTCAGATGCTGCGCAAGGTCGAGATCTCGGAGTCGGGCGATTCCAGCTTCATCAAGGGCGACCAGATGGAACTGACTCACGTACTGGTCGAGAACGAGCGTCTCGCCGGCGAAGACAAGTTCATCTCGAAGTTCACTCGCGTGCTGCTGGGTATCACCAAGGCGTCGCTGTCGACCGAGTCGTTCATTTCCGCGGCTTCCTTCCAGGAAACTACCCGCGTACTGACCGAAGCGGCGGTAACCGGCAAGCGCGACTACCTGCGCGGCCTGAAAGAGAACGTCGTCGTGGGTCGTCTGATCCCGGCGGGTACTGGTCTGGCCTACCACAGCGAGCGCAAGCGTCGCCGTGAAGCCGACAAACCGCTGCGTGTAAGCGCCAGTGAGGTGGAAGCCGCACTGACCGAAGCGCTGAACTCCAGCGGTAACTAAGTACAGGGCAGGGCCCCGGCAAGCCTCGCTCGGCCATCGGTGACATGAATTGTTGCCGATGATCGGGCGAGGAGGGCCGGGGCCTTGTCTTGACTGGGTGCAAGATCCTCCGTAGACTTTTGTACCCTTAAATTTGGTGAGGCTCCGTCTCGCCAATTTTTGGCTTTCTTGCAAGACAATAGAGTCGCAAGACAATCAGTGGAGCTAGTAGATGGCAACTATCAACCAGCTGGTACGTCAGCCGCGTAAGCGTTCGGTCGAGAAATCCGACGTTCCTGCGCTGCAGAACTGCCCGCAACGTCGTGGCGTGTGCACCCGTGTGTACACCACCACGCCGAAAAAACCTAACTCGGCACTGCGTAAAGTATGCCGTGTGCGTCTGACCAACGGTTTCGAGGTTTCCTCGTACATCGGCGGTGAAGGCCACAACCTGCAAGAGCACAGCGTCGTCCTGATCCGTGGCGGCCGTGTAAAAGACTTGCCAGGTGTTCGTTACCACACCGTTCGCGGCTCTCTGGATACTTCGGGCGTTAAAGGCCGTAACCAGGGTCGTTCGAAGTACGGTACCAAGCGTCCGAAGTAATCGGCCGTTTGCACACATCCATTTTTTTGAGTCGATAAGAGTAAGGTCGGGCAGGGGTCGTAGACCCACGTCCCGGGCTAACCTGAAGACCGTTTGAGGGCTTATCATGCCAAGACGTCGTGTAGCAGCAAAACGTGAGATTCTGGACGATCCTAAATACGGATCCCAAATCCTCGCCAAGTTCATGAACCACGTGATGGAAAGCGGCAAGAAGGCCGTGGCCGAGCGCATCGTTTACGGTGCACTGGACAAGGTCAAAGAGCGCAAGAACAGCGACCCCCTGGAAATCTTCGAGAAAGCTCTCGACGCCATCGCTCCGCTGGTCGAAGTAAAGTCCCGTCGTGTCGGCGGTGCCACTTACCAGGTTCCGGTTGAAGTTCGTCCATCCCGTCGTAATGCTCTGGCAATGCGCTGGCTCGTAGACTACGCCCGCAAGCGTGGCGAGAAGTCGATGGCTCTGCGCCTGGCTGGCGAGCTGCTGGATGCCGCTGAAGGCAAAGGTGCTGCAGTCAAGAAGCGTGAAGACGTTCACCGTATGGCTGAAGCCAACAAAGCGTTCTCGCACTACCGCTTCTAATTCAGGCATCAATCATTCTGCGAGGGCTTTATGGCTCGTACTACAGCAATTAACCGCTACCGTAACATTGGTATCTGTGCCCACGTTGACGCGGGCAAGACCACCACTACCGAGCGGATCCTGTTCTACACAGGCCTGAGCCACAAGATGGGCGAGGTGCATGATGGCGCCGCGACCACCGACTGGATGGTGCAGGAGCAGGAGCGGGGTATCACCATTACCTCCGCTGCCGTTACCACCTTCTGGAAAGGTTCTGTTGGTCAGTATGACAACTACCGTGTAAACGTTATCGATACCCCCGGCCACGTTGACTTCACCATTGAAGTAGAGCGTTCGCTGCGCGTACTCGACGGCGCGGTCGTTGTGTTCTGCGGTACCTCCGGCGTCGAGCCTCAGTCCGAAACCGTATGGCGTCAGGCCAACAAGTACGGCGTTCCACGTGTTGTCTACGTGAACAAGATGGACCGTGCCGGTGCAAACTTCCTGCGCGTCGTAGGTCAGATCAAGAACCGTCTGGGTCACACCCCGGTTCCTGTTCAGCTGGCCATCGGTTCGGAAGATAACTTCCAGGGTCAGGTCGACCTGATCAAGATGAAGGCTATCTACTGGAACGACGACGACAAAGGCACCACTTATCGTGAGGAAGAAATTCCTGCCGATATGCTGGAGCTGGCTCAAGAGTGGCGCTCCAACATGGTTGAAGCGGCTGCCGAGTCCAGCGAAGAGCTGATGAACAAGTACCTGGAAGGCGAAGAGCTGACCGTCGAAGAGATCAAAGCCGGTCTGCGCGCGCGCACCCTGGCCAGCGAGATCGTACCGGCTGTCTGCGGTTCGTCGTTCAAGAACAAGGGTGTTCCCCTGGTTCTCGACGCCGTCATCGACTACCTGCCTGCTCCGACCGAGATCCCTGCAATCCAGGGTATCAACCCGGACGACAAGGAGCTGGACAAAGAAGATCCGGCTGTTCGTAAAGACGTGCGTCACGCTGACGACGACGAGCCGTTCTCGGCTCTGGCGTTCAAGATCGCGACTGACCCGTTCGTGGGTACTCTGACCTTCGTTCGCGTCTACTCGGGCGTTCTGACCTCCGGTGACTCCGTCATCAACTCGGTCAAGGGCAAGAAAGAGCGCGTTGGTCGTATGGTGCAGATGCACGCCAACCAGCGTGAAGAGATCAAGGAAGTGCGCGCTGGCGACATCGCTGCACTGATCGGCATGAAAGACGTGACCACGGGCGAAACCCTGTGCAACGCCGACAAGCCAATCATCCTTGAGCGTATGGACTTCCCTGAGCCGGTCATTTCGCTCTCCGTAGAGCCGAAAACCAAGGCTGACCAGGAGAAGATGGGTATTGCACTGGGCAAGCTGGCCCAGGAAGACCCGTCGTTCCGCGTCAAGACCGACGAAGAGACTGGTCAGACCATCATCTCGGGCATGGGTGAGCTGCACCTGGACATCCTCGTTGACCGCATGAAGCGCGAGTTCAACGTCGAAGCCAACATCGGCAAGCCGCAGGTTTCGTACCGCGAGAAGATCACCAAGTCCAACGTCGAGATCGAAGGCAAGTTCGTTCGTCAGTCGGGCGGTCGTGGTCAGTTCGGTCACTGCTGGATCCGTTTCTCGGAGCCGGATCAGGACGAAAAAGGCAACATCACCGAAGGTCTGGTGTTCTCCAACGAAGTCGTTGGTGGTGTGATTCCTAAGGAATTCATCGCCCCGATCCAGAAGGGTATCGAAGAGCAGATGAAGAACGGCGTTGTTGCCGGCTATCCTCTGATCGGCCTGAAGGCCGCGGTATTCGATGGTTCGTATCACGACGTCGACTCCAACGAAATGGCGTTCAAAATCGCCGCTTCGATGGCGACCAAGCAACTGGCCCAGAAGGGCGGTGGCGTGGTTCTCGAGCCGATCATGAAGGTTGAAGTTGTAACCCCGGAAGACTACCTGGGTGACGTGATGGGTGACCTGAACCGTCGTCGTGGTCTGGTCCAGGGTATGGATGAGTCGGTCTCTGGCCGTGTCGTCCGCGCTGAAGTACCGCTCGGAGAGATGTTCGGTTACGCAACCGACGTTCGTTCCATGTCTCAGGGTCGCGCAAGCTACTCCATGGAATTCTCCAAATACGCCGAAGCTCCGTCGAACATCGTCGAAGCACTCGTTAAAAAACAAGGCTAATCCCCTTTAGGCAAGAGGTTCACTGTCGTGGCTAAAGAAAAATTTGATCGTTCCCTTCCCCACGTTAACGTCGGCACTATCGGCCACGTTGACCACGGTAAGACCACTCTGACCGCAGCTCTGACTCGCGTCTGCTCCGAAGTTTTCGGTTCGGCAGTCGTTGAGTTCGACAAGATCGACTCGGCTCCGGAAGAAAAAGCGCGCGGTATCACCATCAACACCGCTCACGTCGAGTACAACTCGAACATTCGTCACTACGCTCACGTTGACTGCCCAGGTCACGCTGACTACGTGAAGAACATGATCACCGGTGCTGCCCAGATGGACGGCGCGATCCTGGTTTGCTCGGCCGCCGATGGTCCGATGCCACAAACCCGTGAGCACATCCTGCTGTCCCGTCAGGTTGGCGTTCCGTACATCGTGGTCTTCCTGAACAAGGCTGACCTGGTAGACGACGCTGAGCTGCTGGAACTGGTCGAGATGGAAGTTCGCGACCTGCTGTCCACCTATGACTTCCCAGGCGACGACACTCCGATCATCATCGGTTCGGCTCGTATGGCGCTGGAAGGCAAAGACGACAACGAAATGGGCACCACCGCTGTCAAGCGTCTGGTTGAAACTCTGGACAGCTACATCCCAGAGCCAGAGCGCGCTATCGACAAGCCATTCCTGATGCCAATCGAAGACGTATTCTCGATCTCGGGTCGTGGTACTGTTGTTACCGGCCGTATCGAGCGTGGTATCGTCCGCGTTCAGGATCCGCTGGAAATCGTTGGTCTGCGTGACACCACCACCACCACCTGCACCGGTGTTGAGATGTTCCGCAAGCTGCTGGACGAAGGTCGTGCTGGCGAGAACTGCGGCGTTCTGCTGCGTGGTACCAAGCGTGACGACGTTGAGCGTGGCCAGGTTCTGGTCAAGCCAGGTTCGGTCAAGCCGCACACCAAGTTCACCGCAGAAGTCTACGTCCTGTCGAAGGAAGAAGGCGGTCGTCACACTCCGTTCTTCAAAGGCTACCGTCCTCAGTTCTACTTCCGTACCACTGACGTGACCGGTAACTGCGAACTGCCGGAAGGCGTTGAAATGGTAATGCCAGGTGACAACATTCAGATGACTGTTACCCTGATCAAGACCATCGCAATGGAAGACGGTCTGCGCTTCGCTATCCGTGAAGGCGGTCGTACCGTCGGCGCCGGCGTCGTAGCCAAAATCATCGAGTAATCACTCGACCGATTGAAAAAGGCCTCCGCTCAGCGGGGGCTTTTTTTATTGGGTTGACACTAAATTGGGGCGTCTATAGAATCACGCCTCCTTTTAGCGGGCGTAGTGCGTCCGTTGGGAACAGCCTGGAGTCTGAAATCCAATGCAAAATCAGCAAATCCGTATCAGGTTGAAGGCTTTCGACCATCGCCTGATCGACCAATCCACCCAGGAAATCGTGGAAACCGCGAAACGTACTGGTGCACAAGTGCGTGGTCCGATTCCACTGCCTACCCGCAAAGAGCGTTTCACCGTTCTGGTCTCCCCGCACGTCAACAAAGACGCGCGTGACCAGTACGAGATTCGCACTCATAAGCGTGTTCTGGACATCGTCCAGCCAACGGATAAAACCGTTGACGCGCTGATGAAGCTTGATCTGGCGGCAGGTGTGGAAGTTCAGATCAGCCTCGGCTAAGACTTCGGTCTAGTCGTGTAACGCTCTGAAATGGGCGGCCATAGCGGGTGAAAGCCCCGTACACTCATGAGGTTTACAACATGACTATTGGTGTAATCGGTCGCAAATGCGGTATGACCCGCATTTTCACCGAAGAAGGTGTCTCCATTCCGGTCACGGTCATTGAGATCGAACCGAATCGCGTCACCCAGTTCAAAACTGAGGAAACCGATGGCTACCGTGCAGTGCAAGTCACTGTCGGCGAGCGTCGTGCTTCGCGTGTGACTGCCGCTCAGGCAGGCCACTTCGCCAAGGCTAACGTTGCCGCTGGTCGCGGTGTTTGGGAGTTCCGTCTTGAAGAAGGCGATTTCCAGGCTGGCGATCTGATCAAAGCTGAACTCTTCACTGCAGGCCAGCTGGTAGACGTTACTGGTCAGTCCAAAGGTAAAGGCTTCGCCGGTACCATCAAGCGCTGGAACTTCCGTGGTCAGGACAACACCCACGGTAACTCCGTGTCGCACCGTGTGCCTGGTTCCATCGGCCAGTGCCAGACTCCTGGTCGTGTGTTCAAGGGCAAGAAAATGTCCGGTCACATGGGCGCCGAGCGCGTGACTGTTCAGTCCCTGGAAGTAGTTCGCGTAGACGCTGAACGCAACCTGCTGCTCGTCAAGGGTGCCGTTCCTGGCGCTACTGGCGGCGACGTGGTTGTACGTCCAGCTGTCAAGGCTCGCGGTTAAGGGGAAACTGACATGCAACTCAATGTAAATGACGCTCAGGCGATCGAAGTTTCCGAACTGACTTTCGGTGGCGAATTCAACGAGACGCTGGTTCACCAAGCAGTCGTGGCCTACATGGCCGGCGGCCGTCAGGGCACCAAGCAGCAAAAGACCCGTTCCGACGTGGCTGGTGGCGGTAAGCGCCCATGGCGTCAGAAGGGTACTGGCCGTGCTCGTGCTGGTACCACTCGTGGTCCGATCTGGCGTGGCGGTGGTGTAACCTTCGCAGCTCGCCCTCAAGATCACTCGCAGAAGCTCAACAAGAAGATGTACCGCGCAGCTCTGCGCTCCATCCTCGCTGAGCTGGTGCGTAGCGACCGTCTGGTCGTGGTTCAGGACTTCGCTGTTGAAGCACCGAAAACCAAAGATCTGCTGAACAAGCTGAACGGCATGGGTCTGAGCGACGTACTGATCGTCTCCGACGCTGTTGATCAGAACCTGTACCTGGCTGCTCGCAACCTGCCGCACGTCGATGTACGTGACGTACAGGGTTCCGACCCGGTCAGTCTGATCGCATACGAGAAAGTGTTGATCACTGTCTCGGCCGTGAAGAAATTCGAGGAGCTGCTGGGATGAACCAGGAACGCGTATTTAAAGTCCTCCTTGGCCCGCACGTTTCCGAGAAGGCTACCGTTCTGGCTGAGAAAAAAGGCCAGTTCGTATTCAAGGTTGCTACCGATGCAACCAAGCTGGAAATCAAGAAAGCTGTCGAAGGCCTGTTCAACGTAAAAGTTGAAAACGTGTCGACTGTTAACGTTCTGGGTAAAACCAAGCGTACCGCACGTGGTCTGGGCAAGCGCAATGACTGGAAGAAGGCGATCGTCTCCCTTCAGCCAGGCCAAGATCTCGATTTCAGCAGCAGTGCTGAGTAAGGAAGGGGTGCATCATGGCAATCGTTAAATGCAAACCGACTTCCCCTGGCCGCCGTTTCGTGGTCAAGGTGGTCAACAAGGAGCTGCACAAAGGCGCTCCTCACGCACCGCTGCTCGAGAAGAAATCGAAGTCTGGTGGTCGTAACAACAATGGCCGTATTACCACTCGTCACGTTGGTGGTGGTCATAAGCAGCATTACCGTCTGGTCGACTTCCGTCGCAACGACAAAGATGGCATCCCAGCCACTGTCGAGCGTATCGAATACGATCCAAACCGTACTGCTCACATCGCCCTGCTGTGCTACGCAGACGGTGAGCGTCGCTACATCATCGCCCCTAAAGGCGTGAGCGCTGGCGACCAGCTGATCGCAGGTGCCCTGGCCCCAATCAAGGCCGGTAACTCCCTGCAGCTGCGCAACATCCCAGTAGGTAGCACCATTCACGGCGTCGAACTGAAGCCGGGTAAAGGTGCTCAGATCGCTCGTTCCGCTGGTGCTTCGGCTCAGCTGATCGCTCGTGACGGCGTATACGTGACTCTGCGTCTGCGTTCCGGTGAAATGCGTAAAGTGCTGGCTGAGTGCCGTGCGACCCTGGGCGAAGTCTCGAACTCCGAGCACAGCCTGCGTTCGCTGGGTAAAGCAGGTGCCAAACGCTGGCGCGGCGTTCGCCCAACCGTTCGTGGCGTTGCCATGAACCCGGTTGACCACCCACATGGTGGTGGTGAAGGTCGTACCTCCGGTGGTCGTCATCCGGTATCGCCATGGGGCTTCCCAACCAAGGGTGCTAAAACCCGTGGTAATAAGCGTACCGACAACATGATCGTCCGTCGTCGCAAGTAACTAGAGGGATACGACAGTGCCACGTTCTCTGAAAAAAGGTCCTTTTATCGATCTTCACCTGTTGAAGAAGGTCGAAGTGGCGGTGGAGAAGAACGATCGCAAGCCAGTTAAAACCTGGTCGCGTCGCTCGATGATCCTGCCACAAATGGTCGGTCTGACCATCGCGGTTCACAACGGTCGCCAGCATGTTCCAGTTCTCGTGAACGAAGACATGGTCGGCCACAAACTGGGCGAGTTCGCCGGTACCCGCACCTATCGCGGGCACGTGGCTGACAAGAAAGCCAAGCGTTAAGGGGTAAGGAAATGGAAGTAGCCGCTAAGTTGTCGGGCGCTCGCATCTCCGCCCAGAAAGCCCGCTTGGTCGCCGACCAGATCCGCGGGAAGAAGGTGGGCGAAGCGCTCAACCTGTTGGCCTTCAGCAGCAAAAAAGCCGCTGAAATCATGAAGAAAGTCCTCGAGTCGGCCGTAGCCAACGCCGAACACAACGAAGGCGCAGACGTTGATGACCTGAAGGTCTCCACCGTCTTCGTCAACGAAGGGCGTTCGCTGAAGCGTATCATGCCACGTGCCAAAGGCCGTGCTGATCGCATCGTCAAGCGGTCTTGCCATATCACTGTCAAGGTTGCGGACAAGTAACGGAGTCGATCAGATGGGTCAGAAAGTACATCCCACTGGCATTCGCCTGGGAATCGTCAAGGAGCACACCTCCGTCTGGTACGCAGACGGTGCTACTTACGCAGATTACCTCTTGAAGGATCTGAAAACGCGTGAGTACCTCCAAGACAAACTAAAAAGCGCGTCCGTAAGCCGTATCGATATTCATCGTCCGGCTCAAACTGCACGCATCACCATCCACACTGCTCGTCCCGGTATCGTTATCGGCAAGAAAGGTGAAGATGTTGAGAAGCTGCGTCAGGACCTGACCAAGCAGATGGGTGTGCCTGTGCACATCAACATCGAAGAGATCCGCAAGCCGGAACTCGACGCTATGCTGGTTGCGCAGAGCGTAGCTCAGCAGCTGGAACGCCGCGTAATGTTCCGTCGCGCCATGAAGCGCGCCGTACAGAACGCCATGCGTATTGGTGCCAAGGGCATCAAGATCCAGGTGAGCGGTCGTCTCGGCGGTGCCGAGATTGCTCGTACCGAGTGGTATCGCGAAGGTCGTGTGCCTCTGCACACCCTGCGTGCCGATATCGACTACAACACCTACGAAGCTCACACCACTTACGGTGTGATCGGTGTGAAGGTTTGGATCTTCAAAGGCGAAGTTATTGGTGGTCGCCAAGAAGAACTGAAACCACAAGCACCAGCGCCTCGTAAAAAAGCTGCTAAGTAAGGGGTACGCCAAATGTTGCAACCAAAGCGTACAAAATTCCGCAAGCAGATGACCGGCCACAACCGTGGTCTGGCACTGCGCGGTAGCAAAGTCAGCTTCGGCGAATTCGCCCTGAAAGCTGTTGCTCGCGGTCGCCTCACCGCTCGCCAGATCGAGTCCGCACGTCGTGCGCTGACCCGTCACGTTAAACGTGGCGGCAAGATCTGGATCCGTGTGTTCCCGGACAAGCCGATCTCCAAGAAGCCTCTCGAGGTTCGTATGGGTAAAGGTAAGGGCTCCGTGGAATACTGGGTTGCCCAGATCCAGCCAGGCAAAGTCCTGTACGAGATCGAGGGTGTTTCTGAAGAGCTGGCGCGCGAAGCTTTCGCCCTGGCTGCTGCAAAGCTGCCTCTCGCCACCTCCTTTGTTAAGCGGACGGTGATGTGATGAAAGCGAATGAACTTCGTGAAAAATCGGCACAGCAGCTGAACGAGCAACTGCTCGGCTTGCTGCGTGACCAGTTCAATCTGCGTATGCAGAAAGCAACTGGCCAGTTGGGGCAGTCGCACCTGCTCTCGCAAGTTAAGCGTGACATCGCTCGCGTGAAAACTGTGCTCAACCAGCAGGCAGGTAAGTGATCATGGCTGAAGCTGAAAAAACCGTCCGTACGCTGACTGGCCGTGTCGTCAGCGACAAAATGGACAAGACCATCACCGTTCTGATCGAGCGTCGCGTAAAGCACCCGATCTACGGTAAATACGTTAAGCGTTCGACTAAGCTGCACGCGCACGACGAAACCAACCAGTGCAAGATCGGCGACAAGGTTTCGATTACCGAAACCCGTCCGCTGGCCAAGACCAAGTCCTGGGCACTGGTTGAAGTCCTCGAACGCGCTGTTGAAGTCTAAGGGCTAGGGGTCGGAGAAATTTTATGATTCAGACTCAATCCATGCTCGATGTGGCCGATAACAGCGGCGCTCGTCGCGTCATGTGCATCAAGGTGCTCGGCGGCTCGCACCGTCGTTACGCCGGCATCGGTGACATCATCAAGGTTACTGTCAAGGAAGCAATTCCGCGCGGTAAGGTCAAAAAAGGCCAAGTGATGACCGCTGTTGTCGTGCGCACCCGTCACGGTGTTCGTCGCGCTGACGGTTCCATCATTCGTTTCGACGGCAACGCTGCTGTTCTGCTGAACAACAAGCAAGAGCCGATCGGCACTCGCATCTTCGGGCCAGTGACCCGTGAACTTCGTACTGAGAAGTTCATGAAGATCGTCTCGCTCGCCCCTGAAGTGCTGTAAGGAGATCCGACATGCAAAAGATTCGTCGTGACGACGAGATCATCGTGATCGCCGGCAAAGACAAAGGTAAGCGCGGTAAGGTGCTGAAGGTTCTCGCTGATGACCGTCTGGTCATCGGTGGTGTGAACCTGGTCAAGCGTCATACCAAGCCTAACCCGATGGCGGGCGTTCAGGGCGGTATCGTCGAGAAAGAAGCGCCTCTGCACGCTTCCAACGTTGCCATCTTCAACGGCGAAACCAACAAGGCTGACCGCGTTGGTTTCAAAGTAGAAGACGGTAAGAAAATTCGTGTCTTCAAGTCGACCCAAAAAGCGGTTGATGCTTGAACACTGCTAGGTAGAAGACCATGGCACGACTGAAAGAGATTTACCGGAACGAAATCGCTCCTAAGCTTAAGGAAGAACTTAAGCTGTCGAACGTGATGGAAGTTCCGCGCGTTACCAAAATCACCCTGAACATGGGTCTGGGCGAAGCGATCGGCGACAAGAAAGTCATCGAGCACGCAGTAGCTGACCTGGAAAAGATCACCGGTCAAAAGCCGGTCGTGACTTTCGCTCGCAAATCCATCGCTGGCTTCAAAGTCCGCGAAGGGTGGCCGATCGGTGTCAAGGTGACCCTGCGTAGCGACAAGATGTACGAATTCCTGGACCGCCTGCTGGCGATCTCCCTGCCTCGGGTTCGCGACTTCCGCGGCCTGAATGCCAAGTCCTTCGATGGCCGTGGCAACTACAGCATGGGCGTGAAAGAGCAGATCATCTTCCCGGAAATCGATTACGACAAGATCGATGCTCTGCGCGGTTTGGACATCACCCTGACCACCACTGCTCGTTCGGACGACGAAGGCCGCGCTCTGCTGCGTGCTTTCAAGTTCCCGTTCCGCAACTGATTGGAGTAGGAAAATGGCCAAGAAGAGCATGAAAAACCGTGAGCTGAAGCGTCAGCTGACGGTAGCCAAGTTCGCTAAGAAGCGTGCTGAGCTGAAAGCGACCATCGTCAACGTTAATGCCTCTCCAGAAGAGCGTTTCGCTGCCGTTGTCGCTCTGCAGAAGCAGCCACGTGACGCTAGCGCCTCGCGCCTGCGCAACCGTTGCCGCCTGACCGGTCGTCCTCACGGTGTATACCGTAAGTTCGGCCTGGGCCGTAACATGCTGCGTCAAGCTGCAATGCGCGGCGACGTACCAGGTCTGGTCAAGGCCTCCTGGTAATCGCTGTCGGTGTGATCCCGGTGGAAGGGGAGCAATCTTCCGACCGCCGGTGACCTCGCCAAGAAACAAGCCCCTATATGGGGCTTGTTTCGTTTCTGCCTTGTGTCTAGAATGACCGGCTCACCCGAGCCTGGGTTTTTTACCGAATCCGCTCAGGTGGTTGTCATAGCCGCAAGGCTAATAATTCTTGTATCAGGAGCATCTAGCCCATGAGTATGCAGGACCCGTTAGCGGACATGCTAACTCGCATCCGTAATGCCCAGATGGCTGAAAAGTCCGTCGTAAGCATGCCTTCTTCTACCCTGAAGGTCGCGGTTGCCAAAGTTCTGAAGGACGAAGGTTACATCGCTGGCTACCAGGTAACTGGTGAAGCCAAGCCTTCCCTGTCGATCGAACTGAAGTACTTCGAAGGCCGTCCGGTCATCGAGGAACTGAAGCGCTCCAGCCGTCCAGGCCTGCGCCAGTACAAGGCCGTCACCGATCTGCCGAAAGTACGTGGCGGTCTGGGCGTGTCTATTGTCTCCACCAACAAAGGTGTGATGACTGATCGCGCTGCGCGCGCTGCCGGTGTCGGCGGCGAAGTTCTGTGCACAGTGTTCTAAGGGGGGATAGACATGTCTCGCGTCGCTAAGAACCCCGTTAAGCTGCCGTCCGGTGTCGAAGTCAAATTCGCAGGTCAGCAGCTTTCGGTGAAGGGTGCCAAGGGCACTCTCGAACTGAACGTTCACTCGTCTGTTGAAGTTACCGAAGAGTCTGGTGAGCTGCGTTTCGTCGCTCGCAATGGTGACCAGCAAGCTCGTGCCATGGCCGGTACCACCCGCGCTCTGGTTAACAACATGGTCCAGGGCGTAAGCCAAGGCTTCGAGCGTAAGCTCCAGCTGGTCGGTGTTGGTTACAAGGCACAGGCTAAAGGCACCGTCCTGAACCTGGCCCTGGGCTTCTCTCACCCAGTGGACTACGAACTGCCAGCCGGTATCACCGCTGAAACGCCTAGCCAGACCGACATCCTGATCAAGGGTATCGACAAGCAGCTGGTAGGTCAGGTGGCCGCTGAAATCCGCGACTTCCGTCCGCCAGAGCCTTACAAAGGCAAAGGTGTGCGTTACGCGGACGAAGTAGTCCGTCGTAAAGAAGCCAAGAAGAAGTAGGGCCTAGTAAATGACCGACAAAAAAGTTATTCGACTGCGTCGCGCTCGCAAAGCACGTCTCAAGATGCACGAACTCGAAGTCGTGCGCCTGTGCGTGTTCCGCTCCTCGCAGCACATCTACGCCCAGGTCATTTCGGCCGACGGCAGCAAGGTTCTGGCAAGCGCCTCGACCTTGGACAAAGACCTGCGTGATGGCGCCACTGGCAACATCGACGCGGCCACTAAGGTTGGCAAGCTGGTAGCTGAGCGTGCGAAAGCCGCCGGTGTATCTCAAGTTGCCTTTGACCGTTCCGGCTTCAAGTACCATGGCCGCGTCAAAGCGCTGGCTGATGCTGCTCGTGAAGGCGGGCTGGAGTTCTAAGTTATGGCAAATAACGATCAAAAGCGCGACGAAGGCTACATCGAGAAGCTGGTTCAGGTTAACCGCGTTGCCAAGACCGTAAAAGGCGGCCGTATCTTCACCTTCACCGCGTTGACCGTGGTTGGTGATGGTAAAGGTCGTGTCGGCTTCGGCCGTGGCAAATCGCGCGAAGTACCTGCTGCGATTCAGAAAGCCATGGAAGCTGCTCGCCGCAACATGATCCAGGTAGACCTGAAGGGCACCACCCTGCAGTACGCCACCAAGGCTGCCCACGGCGCCTCGAAGGTTTACATGCAGCCTGCCTCGGAAGGTACCGGTATCATCGCTGGTGGCGCAATGCGTGCTGTCCTGGAAGTTGCTGGTGTTCAGAACGTTCTGGCCAAGTGCTACGGTTCGACCAACCCAGTGAACGTGGTTTACGCCACTTTCAAGGGTCTGAAAGCCATGCAATCTCCTGAATCCATTGCTGCCAAGCGCGGCAAGAGCGTCGAGGAGATCTTCTGATCATGGCAACCGTAAAAGTAACGCTGATCAAGAGCGTCTCGGGCCGTCTGCCTAACCACAAACTGTGTGTTAAGGGCCTGGGTCTGCGTCGCATCGGTCACACTGTAGAAGTCCTGGATACTCCCGAGAATCGCGGGATGATCAACAAGGCTTACTACATGCTGCGCGTCGAGGGTTAATCGATGAAACTCAATGATCTGAGTCCAGCGCCGGGTTCCCGTCGCGAGAAGCATCGTCCGGGTCGTGGTATCGGTAGCGGTCTGGGTAAGACCGGCGGCCGTGGCCACAAAGGTCAGACCTCCCGTTCGGGTGGTTCGATCGCTCCGGGCTTCGAAGGCGGTCAACAGCCGCTGCACCGTCGTCTGCCGAAATTCGGCTTCGTTTCCCTGAAAGCCATGGACCGCGCAGAAGTGCGTCTGTCCGAGCTGGCCAAAGTGGAAGGCGACGTGATCTCCGTGCAATCCTTGAAGGATGCCAACGTGATCAACCAGCACATTCAGCGTGTGAAAATCATGCTGTCTGGCGAAGTTACTCGCGCAGTCACCATCAAGGGCATCGCAGCCACCAAGGGTGCGCGTGCGGCTATCGAAGCAGCTGGCGGCAAATTCGAGGAATAAATGGCTAAGCAAGGTGCTCTCTCTTCGCTCGGTAAGGGCGGGATGTCGGAACTCTGGGCTCGTCTGCGCTTTCTGTTCATGGCGATCATCGTCTATCGGATAGGTGCGCATATCCCGGTTCCTGGCATCAATCCGGACCGTCTGGCGGATCTGTTTCGGCAGAATGAGGGGACCATTCTTAGCTTGTTCAACATGTTTTCCGGTGGCGCGCTTGAGCGCATGAGCATCTTTGCACTGGGGATCATGCCGTACATTTCGGCATCGATCATCATGCAGCTGATGACGGCGGTCAGCCCGCAACTGGAGCAGTTGAAGAAGGAAGGTGAAGCTGGCCGTCGCAAGATCAGCCAGTACACCCGCTACGGCACCGTTATCCTGGCACTGGTTCAAGCCATTGGCATGTCCATTGGCCTGGCCAACCAGGGCGTGGCGTTTTCTGCGGGCCTGGGCTTCCATGTCGTTGCCGTCTCCACTTTCGTGGCAGGCGCGATGTTCATGATGTGGCTGGGCGAGCAGATCACCGAGCGCGGTGTGGGCAACGGTATCTCGATGTTGATCTTCGCAGGTATCGTTGCCGGTCTTCCGAGAGCAATCGGGCAGTCTTTCGAGTCTGCACGCACAGGCGATATCAACATTTTCGCCCTGGTCGCAATCGGTTTGCTGGCAGTAGCGATTATCGGTTTTGTGGTGTTCATTGAGCGTGGTCAGCGTCGTATCGCCGTTCACTACGCCAAGCGTCAGCAGGGCCGTAAGGTCTTTGCTGCGCAGACCAGCCACTTGCCGCTGAAAGTGAACATGGCAGGGGTTATCCCGGCCATTTTCGCGAGCAGCATTTTGCTGTTCCCGGCTTCGCTGGGTGCCTGGTTCGGTCAGTCCGAAGGTATGGGCTGGCTGCAGGACATCTCGCAGTCGATCGCTCCTGGTCAGCCGTTGAACATTTTGCTGTTTAGTGCAGGGATCATTTTCTTCTGCTTCTTCTACACAGCGTTGATGTTCAATCCGAAAGACGTAGCGGAAAACCTGAAGAAGTCCGGTGCCTTTATTCCGGGTATCCGTCCTGGTGAGCAGTCTGCGCGCTACATTGATGGCGTTCTGACTCGTTTGACCATGTTCGGTGCTCTTTACATGATGGCCGTCTGCCTTCTGCCCCAGTTCCTGGTGGTGGCAGCAAATGTGCCGTTCTACCTTGGCGGGACCTCGTTGCTGATTGTGGTAGTGGTTGTGATGGACTTCATGTCCCAAGTACAATCGCACCTCGTTTCGCACCAGTACGAATCCCTGATGAAGAAAGCCAACCTGAAAGGCTACGGCGGCAGCGGTTTGCTGCGCTGATACGCCCCTAAGGTTCGAGGAGTCGGTAATGAAAGTTCGTGCATCGGTGAAAAAGCTGTGCCGTAACTGCAAGATCATCCGTCGCGAAGGCGTCGTTCGAGTGATCTGCAGCGCGGAACCGCGTCACAAACAGCGCCAAGGCTGAGTGTGATCTGCGCTTCAAACCCAGCAGCTAGTGTGCTGCTGGGTTGATTATTCGTTTCTACAGCGATATTATCTCGCGCCCTATTTCTTGGCTTCCGGGGCGTAGGTAGCTGTCAATTGGAGTCCCACTGAATGGCCCGTATTGCAGGCGTCAACATTCCAGATAACAAGCATACTGTTATCTCGCTGACCTACATCTATGGTGTCGGTCGCACAACTGCACAGAAGATTTGTGCAGACGCTGGTGTAAACCCAGCCGCTAAGATCAAGGATCTGAGCGACGAGCAAATCGAAACCCTGCGTGGCGAAGTTGCGAAGTTCACCACCGAAGGTGACCTGCGTCGTGACATCAACATGAAGATCAAGCGCTTGATGGACCTGGGTTGCTACCGCGGCCTGCGTCATCGTAAAGGTCTGCCGGTTCGCGGTCAGCGCACCAAGACCAACGCACGCACCCGTAAGGGCCCGCGTAAGCCGATCCGCAAGTAACCGCCCAGGAATATAGACATGGCAAAACCTGCTGCTCGTCCTCGTAAGAAAGTCAAAAAGACAGTGGTTGATGGCATCGCCCACATCCACGCTTCTTTCAACAACACCATCGTGACCATCACCGACCGTCAGGGCAATGCTTTGTCCTGGGCGACCTCCGGTGGTTCGGGTTTCCGTGGTTCGCGCAAATCCACTCCGTTCGCAGCCCAGATTGCTGCTGAACGTGCTGGTCAAGCTGCGCTGGAATACGGCCTGAAGAACCTCGACGTCAACGTCAAGGGTCCAGGTCCGGGTCGTGAATCCGCCGTTCGTGCACTGAACAGCTGCGGCTACAAGATCGCCAGCATCACCGACGTGACGCCAATCCCGCATAACGGGTGCCGTCCGCCGAAGAAGCGTCGCGTGTAATCAGGAGACAGAAGAATGGCACGTTACATTGGTCCAAAATGCAAACTGTCTCGTCGTGAAGGCACCGATCTGTTCCTGAAGAGCGGCGTTCGCGCTCTGGAATCGAAGTGCAACATCGAAGCAGCCCCAGGTATCCACGGCCAGCGCCGTGGCCGTCAGTCCGACTACGGTACCCAGCTGCGCGAGAAACAAAAAGTCCGTCGTATCTACGGTGTTCTGGAGCGTCAGTTCCGCGGTTACTACCAAGCTGCAGCCTCGAAAAAAGGCGCAACCGGTGAGAACCTGCTGCAACTGCTCGAGTGCCGTCTGGATAACGTCGTCTACCGTATGGGCTTCGGTTCGACTCGTTCCGAATCCCGTCAGCTGGTTTCGCACAAAGCGATCAGCGTCAACGGTAAGACTGTAAACATTCCATCCTACCAAGTTCGTCCGGGTGACGTGGTCGCGGTCCGCGAGAAGTCGCTGGCCCAGCTGCGCATTGTTCAAGCCCTTGAACTGTGCGCCCAGCGTGGCCGCGTTGAGTGGGTTGACGTGGATGCTGCTAAAAAGTCGGGCGTTTTCAAGAACGTTCCTGCTCGCAGCGACCTGTCTGCCGACATCAACGAAAACCTGATTGTCGAGCTCTACTCCAAGTAAGGGCTAGAAAATAGGTGCATCCATGCAGATTTCGGTAAATGAGTTCCTGACTCCCCGCCACATTGATGTGCAGGTAGTCAGTCCGACCCGCGCCAAGATTACGCTCGAGCCTCTCGAGCGTGGTTTCGGCCATACCCTGGGCAACGCGCTGCGCCGCATCCTGTTGTCCTCCATGCCTGGCTGTGCAGTAGTCGAGGCCGAGATCGATGGCGTACTCCACGAGTACTCCGCGATCGAAGGTGTACAGGAAGACGTAATTGAAATCCTGTTGAACCTGAAAGGCCTGGCTATCAAACTGCACGGTCGTGACGAAGTTACGCTGACCTTGTCGAAAAAGGGTTCGGGGGTGGTTACCGCTGCCGATATTCAGCTGGATCACGATGTCGAGATCGTCAACCCCGATCACGTAATCGCGAACCTGGCGTCGAACGGCGCCCTGAACATGAAGCTCACTGTAGCTCGTGGTCGCGGTTACGAGCCGGCTGACTCCCGTCAAACCGACGAAGACGAAAGCCGTAGCATTGGCCGTCTGCAGTTGGACGCTTCGTTCAGCCCGGTGCGTCGTATCGCCTATGTGGTCGAAAACGCCCGTGTTGAACAGCGTACCAACTTGGACAAGCTGGTCATTGATCTGGAAACCAACGGTACCCTGGATCCTGAAGAGGTTATCCGCCGCGCTGCGACCATCCTGCAACAGCAGTTGGCCGCGTTCGTCGACCTCAAAGGTGACAGTGAGCCCGTCGTAGTCGAGCAGGAAGACGAGATCGATCCGATCCTGCTGCGTCCGGTTGACGACCTGGAACTGACTGTACGTTCGGCCAACTGCCTCAAGGCGGAGAACATCTACTACATCGGCGACCTGATTCAGCGTACCGAAGTAGAGCTGTTGAAGACTCCTAACCTGGGCAAGAAGTCCCTGACTGAAATCAAGGACGTCCTGGCCTCTCGTGGTCTGTCTCTCGGCATGCGCCTCGACAACTGGCCGCCTGCAAGTCTTAAGAAAGACGACAAGGCGACCGCCTGATCGTCGTAATCACCGAACGTAGTGTTTGGTAAGGAATGAATCATGCGTCATCGTAAAAGTGGACGTCACCTGAGCCGTACCAGCTCTCACCGCAAGGCTATGTTCCAGAACATGGCAGTGTCGCTGATCGAGCACGAGCTGATCAAAACCACCCTGCCGAAAGCCAAGGAACTGCGCCGCGTTGCCGAGCCGCTGATCACCTTGGCCAAGGAAGACAGCGTTGCTAACCGTCGTCTGGCCTTCGACCGTACCCGTTCGAAGTCCGCTGTTGGCAAACTGTTCAACGACCTGGGCAAGCGCTACGCCACCCGTCAGGGCGGCTACCTGCGCATCCTGAAGTGCGGTTTCCGCGCTGGCGACAACGCGCCTATGGCGTACGTCGAGCTGGTTGATCGTCCGGTCGGCGGTGCTGTAGAAGCTGCTGAGTAAGACGTTCTGTCTGCTACAAAAAACCGGGCCTAGTGCCCGGTTTTTTGTGTCTGCCTGTATTGTTAATTTCTATTGATACAAGTCATGTAATGAATTTGTCCCTGTGACCTTGCTCGTCAATACTCTCTCCAAGCCGATTAGCCGGCGCTTGAAGACCGATAAGGAGAGCCCATGAGCAAGATTCTTACCACCGCCAGCGGTGCACCAGTAGCCGACAACCAGAACTCCCGTTCCGCCGGCCCGCGTGGCCCGCTGTTGCTCGACGACTTCCACCTGATCGAGAAGCTCGCACATTTCAACCGCGAGAACATTCCTGAGCGCCGCGTACACGCCAAAGGCTCGGGCGCCTATGGCACCTTTACCGTCAACCGCGATATAACCCACTACACCAGCGCAAAGCTGTTTGAGCAGATCGGCAAGCAAACAGATACCTTCCTGCGGTTCTCCACTGTTGGCGGTGAACGTGGCTCTGCAGATACCGAGCGAGATCCTCGTGGCTTTGCCGTCAAGTTCTACACCGAGGAAGGCAACTGGGACATCGTGGGTAACAACACGCCAGTGTTCTTCATTCGCGACCCGCTGAAGTTTCCGGACTTTATCCACACCCAGAAGCGCCATCCGCAATCCAACCTGAAGAACGCCCAGATGATGTGGGATTTCTGGTCGCACTCGCCCGAGGCGCTGCACCAGGTCACGATCCTGTTCTCGGACCGTGGTATTCCGGACGGCTATCGCCATATGCACGGCTTCGGCAGCCACACGTACAGCTTGATCAACGCCAAGGGCGAGCGTACCTGGGTCAAATGGCATTTCAAGACCCAGCAAGGTATCAAGAACCTCGCGCCGGCAGATGCTGCACGCCTGGCGGGTACTGACCCGGACTACGCCCAGCGCGACCTGTTCGAAGCCATTGAACGTGGCGACTACCCGCGTTGGACCGTATGCATTCAGGTCATGAGCGAAGCCGAGGCAGCCAGCCGCGACGAGAACCCCTTCGACGTCACCAAGACCTGGTCGCAGAAGGATTATCCGTTGATAGAGGTGGGCGTGCTGGAGCTCAACCGTAATCCGCTCAACTACTTCGCCGAAGTCGAGCAGGCTGCGTTCGGGCCGAGCAACATGGTGCCAGGGGTTGGCCTGTCGCCGGACCGCATGCTGCAGGGCCGTGTATTCGCTTACGCAGACGCACACCGCTACCGTGTGGGCACCAACCACCAGCACTTGCCGGTGAATGCCCCACGCTGCGCAGTCAACAG
Organism: Pseudomonas putida NBRC 14164; assembly: GCF_000412675.1. Classification (NCBI taxonomy): domain Bacteria; kingdom Pseudomonadati; phylum Pseudomonadota; class Gammaproteobacteria; order Pseudomonadales; family Pseudomonadaceae; genus Pseudomonas; species Pseudomonas putida. Next base: position 591,007 of record NC_021505.1, read on the forward strand.
CTACCAGCGCGACGGCTCCATGGCCACTGGCAGTTACGGCAGTGCACCGAACTACGAGCCCAACAGCTACGCTGAGGCACCGAAGCAGTCGCCACGCCATGCTGAACCCGCGCTGGCCCTGAACGGTTCGGCAGACCGTTACGATCACCGTGAGGACACCGACTACTTCAGTCACGCCGGCGCGTTGTTCCGCCTGATGAGCGATGAGCAGAAGGCACTGCTGATCAGCAACATTGCCGGCACCATGGCAGGTGTCAGCGAAGACGTGATCCAGCGCCAGTTGCAGTACTTCTTCAAGGCTGACCCGGCCTATGGCGAAGGGATTGCCAAGGCGTTGGGCATCAACCTGGCCTGACTCTAAGTGATAAGCAGAACCGCCCTCATTTGGGCGGTTTTTCAATGAATATCACTACTGTTTAACCGATTTTTTGCTTCTGATTGCGGGTTTTTCAGTGACCGCAGGCAAAAGCTGGTTCACACTATGTGGCATAGACGTTTTCACATGGAGAACCAGGGCGATGCAAGGCCACCCAGATGTAATCAACTACCTCGTCACGCTGCTGAAGGGCGAACTGGCGGCACGCGACCAGTACTTCATTCATTCGCGCATGTACGAAGACTGGGGCCTGTCCAAGCTCTACGAACGCATCAACCACGAGATGGAAGAAGAGACGCAGCACGCCGATGCCCTGATGCGTCGCATCCTCATGCTCGAAGGCACCCCCGACATGCGTGCGGACGACCTTGAGGTCGGCAGCACCGTGCCGGAGATGATCGAGGCTGACCTCAAGCTCGAGTACAAAGTGCGTGGCGCCCTGTGCAAAGGCATCGAGCTGTGTGAGCTGCACAAGGACTACGTGAGCCGTGACATCCTCCGTGCGCAATTGGCGGATACCGAAGAAGATCACACCTACTGGCTGGAGAAGCAGCAAGGGTTGATCAAGGCCATTGGCCTGGAAAACTACCTGCAGTCGCAGATGTAAGTTATCCACAACTCAAAAAAGCCCCTGGCACCAACGGTACCAGGGGCTTTTTCATTGCAGTCGCAACACTCAGGCCCGATCCCGCTCCAGCAGCGGTTTCAGGTAATGCCCGGTATACGATTGTTTCATCCCGCTCAGCTCTTCAGGTGTACCGCAGGCAATGATCTGGCCACCTTTGGAGCCACCCTCCGGCCCCAGGTCTACCAACCAGTCGGCGGTCTTGATCACATCCAGGTTGTGCTCGATCACCACCACGGTGTTGCCGTGGTCGCGCAGGCGATGAAGGACGTCCAGCAGCTGCTGGATATCAGCAAAGTGCAGGCCTGTGGTCGGTTCATCGAGGATGTACAGGGTCTTGCCGGTATCGCGCTTGGATAGCTCGCGTGACAGCTTTACCCGCTGCGCTTCACCGCCAGACAGTGTGGTCGCCGACTGCCCCAGCTTGATGTACGAAAGCCCCACATCCATCAGCGTTTGCAGCTTGCGCGCCAGCGCCGGTACCGCGTCGAAGAACTCGCGGGCATCCTCGATGGTCATTTCCAGCACCTCGTGGATGTTCTTGCCCTTGTACTTGATCTCCAGGGTTTCGCGGTTGTAGCGCTTGCTCTTGCACACGTCGCACGGCACGTAGATGTCTGGCAGGAAGTGCATCTCCACCTTGATCAGGCCGTCCCCCTGGCAAGCCTCGCAGCGGCCGCCCTTGACGTTGAACGAGAAGCGCCCAGGGCCGTAGCCGCGTGAGCGCGATTCCGGCACGCCGGAGAACAGCTCGCGGATCGGCGTGAAGATGCCGGTGTAGGTCGCCGGGTTCGAGCGCGGGGTGCGGCCGATCGGGCTCTGGTCGATATCCACCACCTTGTCCAGGTGCTGCAAGCCGTCCATGCTGCTGTGCGGGGCCGCCTCCAGGGTGCTTGCACCATTGAGGGCAGTGGCTGCCAGCGGGAACAGGGTGTTGTTGATCAGCGTCGACTTGCCCGAGCCGGATACCCCGGTTACACAGGTCAGCAGCCCGATCGGGACTTCCAGGTCGACGTTCTGCAGGTTGTTGCCGCGCGCGCCTTTGAGCTTTAGCTGCAGCTTCTTGTTGCGCGGTGTGCGCTTGGCTGGCACGACAATCTTCTTGCGCCCGGACAGGTACTTGCCGGTCAGCGAGTCAGGGTGGTCCATGACCTCCTGCGGCGTGCCCTCGGCGACGATCTGGCCGCCGTGCACCCCGGCACCCGGGCCAATGTCGACCACGTAGTCGGCCAGGCGAATGGCGTCCTCGTCATGCTCCACCACAATCACCGTGTTACCCAGGTCGCGCAGGTGGTTGAGGGTGGCCAGCAGGCGGTCGTTGTCGCGTTGATGAAGGCCGATGGACGGTTCATCGAGGATGTACATCACCCCGACCAGGCCGGCGCCGATCTGGCTGGCCAGGCGGATACGCTGCGCTTCGCCACCGGACAGGGTATCGGCGCTGCGGTCGAGGGTGAGGTAGTCGAGGCCGACGTTGACCAGGAACTGCAAGCGTTCGCAAATTTCCTTGAGAATTTTTGAGGCAATCTCGCCGCGGCGGCCGGTGAGGGTCAGCTCGCCGAAATAGTTGCTGGCTTCACCGATCGGCAGGTTGGTCACCGCCGGCAGGGTCTTTTCGCCAACCCATACATGCCGCGCCTCGCGGCGCAGGCGGGTGCCGCGGCAATCCGGGCAGGGCTGGGTGCCGAGGAACTTCGCCAGCTCTTCACGCACAGTGGCCGATTCGGTCTCGCGGTAGCGGCGCTCAAGGTTTGGCACGATGCCTTCGAACGGGTGCGAGCGCTTGACGATGTCGCCACGGTCGTTGAGGTACTTGAAGTCGACAGTCTGCTTGCCACTGCCTTGCAGGATGACCTTCTGGTGCTCGGCCGACAGCTCGCCGAACGGTTCTTCCAGGCTGAAGCCGTAATGCGCGGCCAGCGAGCCAAGCATCTGGAAATAGTACACGTTGCGCCGGTCCCAGCCACGGATCGCGCCTTCGGCCAAGGTGAGTTCGGCATTGACCAGGCGCTTGGTGTCGAAGAACTGTTTGACCCCCAGGCCATCACAGGTCGGGCAGGCGCCAGCCGGGTTGTTGAAGGAGAAGAGCTTCGGTTCCAGCTCGCTGATGGCATGGCCGCAGACCGGGCAGGCGAAGCGGGCGGAGAAAATCATCTCTTCGCCTTCTTCGTCGTCCATTGGCGCTACCAGGGCGATGCCGTCAGCCAGCTTGAGTGCGGTCTCGAACGATTCGGCCAGGCGCTGCTGCAGGTCGGCGCGGACCTTGAAGCGGTCCACTACCACATCGATGCTGTGCTTCTTCTGCTTGTCCAGCTTCGGCAGTTCATCAAGCTCGTAAAGCTTGCCGTTTACCCGTGCGCGGACGAAGCCCTGTGCGCGCAGCTCGTCGAACACCGCCAGGTGCTCACCCTTGCGCTCGCGCACCACCGGTGCCAGCAGCATCAGCTTGCTGCCTTCCGGGCGCTCCAGCACCAGGTCGACCATCTGGCTGATCGTTTGCGCCTCCAGCGGGATATCGTGGTCCGGGCAACGAGGGGTGCCGACGCGGGCATACAGCAGGCGCAGGTAGTCGTAGATTTCGGTGATGGTGCCAACCGTGGAGCGTGGGTTGTGCGAGGTCGATTTCTGCTCGATGGAAATGGCCGGCGACAGGCCTTCGATGGTGTCGACGTCGGGCTTTTCCATCATCGACAGGAACTGCCGGGCGTAGGCCGACAGCGACTCCACGTAGCGGCGCTGGCCTTCGGCGTACAAGGTATCGAACGCCAGGGACGACTTGCCGGAACCGGACAGGCCGGTGATCACGATCAGCTTGTCCCGGGGCAGGGTCAGGTCGATGTTCTTCAGGTTGTGGGTACGTGCCCCACGAATCAGGATCTTGTCCACTGCGGCCTCGCTTGGCGGGCATAAACAAGGAAGTATACGGCGCGCCAGTATGACGCGGCAAAGCGTCGCGTAGATGCCGTCAAGCTGTCGGACTGATAGAATCGCCGCCGGTTCACACGAGGTTAATCCATGCACGACACCCACAACGAGCGCATGAGTGGCGGCGAAACCCGCGCCGCTGGCGGCCTTGCCCTGGTCTTTGCCTTTCGTATGCTGGGCATGTTCATGGTCTTGCCGGTGCTGGCCACCTACGGCATGGACCTGGCCGGCGCCACGCCAGCGCTGATCGGCCTGGCCATCGGTGCCTATGGCCTGACCCAGGCGGTATTGCAGATCCCGTTCGGCATGATTTCCGACCGCATCGGCCGTCGGCCGGTGATTTACCTGGGGCTGGTGATCTTTGCCTTGGGCAGCGTGCTGGCGGCCCAGGCCGATTCCATCTGGGGGGTGATCGCCGGGCGTATCCTGCAGGGCGCGGGGGCGATTTCTGCCGCAGTCATGGCGCTGCTGTCCGACCTCACTCGCGAGCAACACCGGACCAAGGCCATGGCCATGATCGGCATGAGCATCGGCCTGTCGTTCGCGGTCGCCATGGTCGTCGGCCCATTGCTGACAAGTGCCTTTGGTTTGTCAGGATTGTTCCTGGCCACGGCGGGTCTTGCCCTGGTCGGCATCCTCTTGGTCGCGTTTGTCGTGCCCAACTCGCACAGCATCCTGCAGCACCGCGAGTCGGGTGTAGCGCGCCAGGCCATCGGCCCGACCCTGCGCCATCCGGACCTTCTGCGCCTGGATGTGGGCATTTTTGTGCTGCACGCCATTCTCATGGCCAGCTTCGTCGCATTGCCACTGGCCTTCGTCGAGCGCGGGGGCCTGCCCAAAGAGCAACACTGGTGGGTGTACCTGACCGCGTTGTTCATCTCATTTTTTGCAATGGTCCCGTTCATCATCTACGGCGAAAAGAAGCGCAAGATGAAACGTGTGTTGGCCGGTGCGGTCAGTGTCCTGCTGCTGACAGAGATATACTTCTGGGAGTGGGCTGACGGTTTGCGCGGACTGGTGATTGGCACCGTGGTATTCTTTACCGCATTCAACCTGCTGGAGGCTTCGCTGCCTTCGCTGGTCAGCAAGGTGTCGCCTGCCGGTGGCAAGGGGACGGCAATGGGGGTTTATTCCACCAGCCAGTTCCTTGGCGCTGCCTTGGGAGGAATCCTCGGTGGCTGGTTGTTCCAGCACGGCGGGCTGAACATGGTGTTCCTCGGTTGTGCGGTACTGTGCGCCATCTGGCTGGTCGTCGCGCTTCGCATGAACGAGCCGCCCTATGTGACCAGCCTGCGCATGCCGCTGACGCCAGAGGCAGTCCGGGAAGCCGGCCTGACCGAGCGCCTGATGGCCGTGCCGGGTGTGACCGACGCCGTTGTGGTGGCTGAAGAAGCCGCCATCTATATCAAACTGGATACGAAAATTTTGGACCGTACGACCCTCGAGCGCCTGGTTAACCCGGCCTCTTCGGCGTGCGAAGCCTAGGAGAACGTTATGGCCCGTGGGGTTAACAAAGTCATTCTGGTCGGCACCTGTGGCCAGGATCCCGAAGTCCGCTACCTGCCCAACGGTAACGCCGTGACCAACCTGAGCCTGGCCACCAGCGAGCAGTGGACCGACAAACAGTCGGGCCAGAAGGTCGAGCGTACCGAGTGGCACCGTGTGTCGCTGTTCGGCAAGGTTGCCGAAATTGCCGGCGAGTACCTGCGCAAGGGTTCGCAGTGCTACATCGAAGGCAAGCTGCAGACCCGCGAGTGGGAAAAAGACGGTATCAAGCGCTACACCACCGAGATCATCGTCGACATCAACGGCACCATGCAGCTGCTTGGCGGCCGTCCGCAAGGCCAGCAGCAAGGCGGCGACCCGTACAACCAGGGTGGCGGCAACTACAACCAGGGTGGCGGCCAGCAGCAACAGTACAACCAGGCACCGCCTCGCCAGCAGGCCCAGCGTCCGCAACAGGCCCCTCAGCGCCCAGCGCCCCAGCAGCCTGCACCGCAGCCGGCCGCTGACTTCGACAGCTTCGATGACGATATTCCGTTCTGATTCGAGCGGTCACGCGTCCGCTACATCGAAAACCCAGGGCATTACCCTGGGTTTTTTTATGCGCGCCCACTCCGATACTGAGCGGGCGCCGCGCCCCGCCGCCGGGGCAAGCTGCATGTTGAGGACTCGGCGTTGCGCCACTGAAGCCAATGCCGCCGGCGTGTCAGCGGATTCGAGAGCATCCGTCGGCCTCGCTCATTGCTAGTAGAAAAGCCGTGGTTCGGATGAATCCAGCAAGCTGGCGAGCTTGGTCAAGGCAAAGCTGAGTTCGGCGCGGCTTGGCGTCATCAGGGCGATACGCACGCCACAGCTGGTGGGTGTGCGCTCAGGCAGAAACTGGCTGCCGCTGACCACGGTGACGCCATTGTTGCGCGCCAGGTTGGCGAATTCATCGCTGGTCCATGGTTCAGGGAGTTCCAGCCAAATATGGAAACTGTTGGGCTGGCTGCGAATCTTGTACCTGCCAAGGATTTCCTGTGCCATAAGCTGCCGTGCGGCGGCTTCTTCCTGCTGCTCCCGCACCAGCTGATCGGCCGTACCGCTGTTGATCAGGTTGCTGGCCAACTGAGCCATCAGCGGGGAGGGCATCCAGACGCTGCTGCGCACCATGGACGACAACCGTGACAGCGTTTGTGGCGGCGCGTAGAGGTAGCCGATACGCAGGGCCGGCAGCACGCTCTTGGACAGGCTGGTCAGGTACACCGAGCGCTCAGGTGCATAGGCGGCCAAGGGTTTGTAGTCAGGCGCCGGTTCGAGGAAACCGTAGATATCGTCATCCACGATGAACAGGTCGAACTCGCGGGCAATCTGCGCGATAGCCTCGCGACGCGCGTGCGGCATTACCGAGTTGGTCGGGTTCTGGTGAGTGGTCACACACACCAGCAGCGACGGGCGGTGCTCCTGGCAGGCGGCCCGCAAGGACTCGGGAATCAGACCGTGCTCGTCCATGGCTACCCCGCGCAAACGGCGGCCCATGCTGTGGGCAAGGGAAATGATGCCGGGGTAGCAGAGCGACTCGCAGAGGATCACATCATCGCCTTTCGACAAGCTGCTGATGGCCACCAGCAGCCCATGTTGAGCGCCGGAGGTCAGCACCACCTGTTGCGCGCGAGCGTCGGGCAGCCAGCGCTGAATCCAGGTAGCGCCAGCCTGCTTGTGCGTCGCATGGCCACCGTCAGTAACGTAGTCGAGCACTTGGTCAAGGTCGGGGGATGACGCCAGCTCGGTAATTGCTCTGCGCAGCCAGTCGGCCATGTGCGCATCGTTGGGCTTGATGATCGAAAGGTCAATCTGGCCGCTTTCATGCTTGAGCGCTGCGGGCCGCAAAGGTGCGGTGGGGGCAGGCGCAGGCGCCGGCCGTTGCTGCAGGACGAAAGTACCCCGGCCAACCTCGCCAACCACCAAACCCCGTTTGGCGGCTTCGTCATAGGCGCGTCCGATAGTGCCAGGCGTCACCTGCAATGACTCGGCGAGATCCTTGAGTGTTGGCAGGCGGTCGCCTGGCGCCAGACGGCCGTTGCCAATGTCCTGTTCAAGAGCATCGGCAATCATCAGGTAGACCGGCTGCGCCAGGTCGCTGTAGTGAGGAACCCACATGGAAATGGCACCAGAATCTGCAAGAGCGCGGAAGCCTAGCACGAAAGCTCTTATCGGGGTAATCGCGTTTCCGATGTGTGGATTAACTCTATTGATGCGAATCGGCGCGTATCACTGCGGGCTCGCTTTGGCACGGTGCGCACGCGCGTGATCACGCGTTAAAAGCGCTGCTCAAAGAAATCTTTTGAAATCAATAAGTTGATTAAGTCGATTCAATGATGATGGCAATCGGCCAATTAAAACAATTGAATCGAGCTTATTTTTGTAATTACAATGATTGAGTCGATGCAATGTGGTGGTGCCTGGAGTGGCACCTCGCGCTCGTATAGCCCAAGTGTGAACGGTTTCAAAAACTGCCGCGTCTGCCCGGCATAGCAAGACACCGAATGGCCAATGGAATAGCACCTGAAATGGAAAGCGCACACCTGCAACAAGCAGCCGAGCCTCAGACCTCACTCGAAATCCGCCTGCCCTGGGTTGTCTCCAGCGCCTGGCAAACCTTGCTGAGCAATACGCCGCTCGATTTCGAAACCAGCAAAGAGCTTTACCCGCAACTCAAGGAGCAGGCTCAAGAGGTCCTGGGTAAAGCACTGTGCCAGCAAATCCGGGGTTTCGTTGAGGATCCGCAACTGACCAGCATGATTGTGCGTAATTGCCCACGCGATCGCGATGTGCCTCCGACCCCTTACTCTGGTGTGCTCAGCCCGCGCAGCACGCCGATTGCCTGTCTGGTCAGCCTGACCATGCAGAACCTGATGGGCATCAACCCGGTTGTCTACGAGGGTGAAAATGACGGGCGTCTGTTTCGCCATGTAATCCCGGCCCGTACATCATCCAGCCAAAAGAGTTCGCATGGCTCGCGGCTGCGCTTCTCCTATCACGTCGACAATCCCGACCTGCCATTGTCCTCCGAGCCGCTGGGTAGTGTTTCCTGCTGCCCGGAATACCTGTCGTTCTTCGGCATGCGCTGTGATCCGCGTATCAGTACCACCTTGGTCAACCTTGACGCAGTGATCGCGTCGCTGCCCTTGGCCACCGTGCGTGAACTGTGCGAAGCGCAGTTCGAAATCCGCCGCCCTGATTCGTTCACCGGTAACCGCCGTTGCACCGCTGAGTTGCCAGTGCTGGTGCGCGGCCATTCAGGCGAGTGGCTGTGCCGCTTCGACAGCGAGAACACCCACGGGCTGAACCTGCGAGCCGAGCAGGCCTTGGCCACCCTGCGCGTTCTGTTGGAAACCCGGCGTTTCGATGAGCCTCACCTGCTGCTGCCAGGCGATTTCATGATCTTCAAGAACCAGCGCGTGCTGCATGCCCGCGATGGTTTCGAGCCGCAGAACGACGGTGCTGACCGTTGGCTGCTACGGGTGTTCGCGGTCAACGACCTGAACCGGGTGCGCTTTGCCCGGGCCGATCACCTTTACGAAGTGCTCTCCTGATCTCTCTTCATTTTTCGACGGAATTACTGCTATGGAACTGTTAGGCGCTTACTGGGCGGAACACTGGCTGCTGGCGATCCTGCTGCTGGGCGCCATTGCCTTTGTCGCGGGCTTTGTGGACAGCATTGCCGGGGGCGGCGGGTTGTTTTTGGTGCCAGGGTTTTTGCTGGTGGGCATGCCGCCTCAGGTAGCGCTGGGGCAGGAGAAACTGGTAAGTACGCTGGGTACGCTGGCTGCCATCCGCAACTTCCTGGCCAACAGCAAGATGGTCTGGCAGGTGGCACTGGTTGGCGTACCTTTCTCACTGCTCGGCGCCTATCTGGGAGCGCACCTGATTGTCTCGATCTCTCAGGAAACCGTGGGCAAGATCATCCTGGCATTGATCCCTTTCGGCATTCTGATTTTCCTCACTCCCAAGGACCGCCCGATAGAGGAGCGAGTGCTGTCGGCGCGGATGCTCTACACCGTCGTGCCGTTGACCTGTCTGGCCATCGGCTTTTACGACGGCTTCTTCGGCCCAGGTACCGGCAGCATGTTCATCATCGCTTTTCACTACCTGCTGCGCATGGACCTGGTTTCCAGCTCGGCCAACTCCAAGACCTTCAACTTCGCCTCCAACATCGGTGCGCTGGTCGCATTCATCATGGCCGGCAAGGTTGTCTATCTGCTGGCGTTGCCGCTGGTGGCGTGCAACATCCTCGGCAATCACATGGGCAGTGCACTGGCACTGCGCAAAGGGAACGACGTGGTACGCAAGGTGTTGGTGTTCTCCATGCTGTGCCTGTTCACCAGCCTGGGCGTGAAGTACCTGGTCTGACAATACCTCTGGGAGACAAACCTGATGAAAACTGCATTCGTGACTGGCGCCTCCTCAGGCTTTGGCCGAGCCATATGCCGCACCTTGGTTGCCAAGGGCTACCGTGTGATCGGTGGCGCCCGCCGCCTGGACAAGCTGCAGGCACTGGAGCATGAGCTTGGCGACAACTTCATTCCACTGGCGCTGGATGTGACTGATGGGCAGTCGATCAGCGCAGCAGTTGCGCAGATCAACGAAGCTGCGTCGAGCATCAATGTGCTGGTCAACAACGCAGGTCTGGCGCTGGGTATCGAGCGGGCTCCGGCCTGCAGCGCCGAGAACTGGCAGCGCATGATCGACACAAACATCACCGGCCTGGCCATGGTCACCCACGCGGTGTTGCCACAGATGGTCGAAGCCGACAGTGGCATGATCATCAACATGGGTTCGATTGCCGGCACTTACCCCTACCCGGGCGGTAATGTTTATGGCGCAAGCAAGGCATTCGTGCGTCAGTTCAGCCTGAACCTGCGCGCCGATCTGGCAGGCACCCGCGTGCGGGTCAGCAACATCGAACCTGGGCTGTGTTCCGGGACCGATTTCTCGGTGGTACGCCTGAACGGCGACCTGAATGCGGTGGATGCGTTGTACCGTGATGTGCAGGCAATCCTGCCCGAGGACATTGCCGCCACGGTTGCCTGGATCGCCGAACAGCCGCCACACGTAAACATCAACACGCTCGAAATCATGCCGGTGGCGCAGAGCAGTGCGGCCTTGAACGTGGCGCGCAATCTACCGCTGTGCTGACCGGGATCAATCGCACTTTCGGCATTCTTGACTAGTCTTAACGGTTGGCGGCATGACTTTGCCGCCACCGTGATGACCCGAGGTGCCGGCAACGCCCCGAGCGCCCGAAAACTGATCAGGAGTGCACGATGGACCTCAACCGTCGGCAATTCTTCAAGGTCGCCGCAGTTGGCCTTGGAGGCTCGAGCCTGGCGGCGTTGGGCATGGCCCCGACGCCGGCCTTCGCCGAGCAGGTGCGTCACTTCAAGCTGGCGCACACCAAAGAAGCCCGTAACACCTGCCCCTACTGCTCGGTCGGCTGTGGCCTGATCCTGTACAGCCAGGGCGATGCGGGCAAGAACGTCAAACAGAGCATCATCCATATCGAAGGTGACGCCGACCACCCGGTCAACCGCGGCACCCTATGCCCGAAAGGCGCCGGCCTGCTGGACTTTATCCACAGCCCAAGCCGCCTGCAGTACCCCGAGGTACGCAAGCCGGGTAGCAAGGAGTGGGTGCGGGTCAGCTGGGACGAGGCGCTCGACCGCGTCGCCGACCTGATGAAGCAGGACCGCGACGCCAACTTCATCGAGAAGAACGCCCAGGGGCAAACCGTCAACCGCTGGCTTACCACCGGTTTTCTTGCTGCCTCCGCCGCCTCCAGCGAGGCTGGCTACCTGACCCACAAGGTCGTCCGCGCAACAGGCATGCTGGGGTTCGATAACCAGGCACGTGTCTGACATGGCCCGACGGTGGCAAGTCTTGCCCCGACGTACGGCCGTGGCGCCATGACCAACCACTGGTCCGATATCGCCAACGCGAATCTGGTCCTGGTGATGGGTGGCAACGCAGCAGAAGCGCATCCGTGCGGCTTCAAATGGGTGACCGAGGCCAAGGCGCACAACAAGGCGCGGCTGATTGTGGTCGACCCACGCTTTACCCGTACCGCTTCGGTGGCGGACTACTACGCGCCGATCCGCACCGGTACCGACATCGCCTTCATGGGCGGGCTGATCAATTACCTGCTGAGCACCGACAAGATCCAGCACGAATACGTGCGCAACTACACCGACGTGTCGTTCATCGTCAAAGAGAGCTATGGCTTCGAGGACGGGCTGTTCAGCGGCTACGACGAGGCCAAGCGCGTGTACGCCGACAAATCCGGTTGGGGTTACGAGCTGGGCGAGGACGGTTTTGCCAAGGTCGACCCGACCCTGCAGCACCCGCGTTGCGTGTTCCAGCTGATGAAGCAGCATTACAGCCGCTACACCCCTGAGCTGGCGAGCATGATCTGTGGCATGCCACAGGACGCCATGATGAAGGTCTGGGAAGAGATCGCCACCTGCTCGGTACCGGGCAAGACCATGACGATTCTCTATGCACTGGGCTGGACGCAACACTCCATCGGTGCGCAGATCATCCGCAGCGCGGCCATGGTCCAGCTGCTGCTGGGCAACGTCGGCATGCCAGGTGGCGGGGTCAACGCACTGCGCGGGCATTCCAACATCCAGGGCCTGACCGACCTCGGCCTGCTGTCGAACTCGCTGCCGGGTTACCTGACCCTGGCTGGGGATGCCGAGCAGGACTACGCCACCTACATCGACAAGCGCGCATCCAAACCGCTGCGCCCGGGGCAACTGTCGTACTGGCAGAACTACGGCAAGTTCCACGTCAGCCTGATGAAGGCGTGGTACGGCGCCAACGCCACGGCAGAAAACAACTGGGGTTATGACTGGCTGCCCAAGCTCGACGTGCCTGCCTATGACGTGTTGCGCATGTTCGAGATGATGAGCCAAGGCAAGGTCAACGGCTACGTGTGCCAAGGCTTCAACCCGATCGCTGCGCTGCCGGACAAGAACCGCGTGACTGCGGCATTGGGCAAGCTCAAGTGGCTGGTGATCATGGACCCGCTGGCTACCGAAACCTCGGAGTTCTGGCGCAACGCCGGGCCATTCAACGATGTCGATACGGCCAGTATCCAGACCGAAGTGATCCGCCTGCCCACCACCTGCTTCGCCGAGGAGGATGGCTCGCTGGTCAACAGCAGCCGCTGGCTGCAATGGCACTGGAAGGGGGCCGACGGCCCGGGTGAGACCCGTACCGACGTGCAGATCATGAGCGAGCTGTTCCTGCGCATGCGCCAACGCTACCAGGCCGAGGGCGGCGCCTACCCTGACGCGATCATGAACATCAGCTGGCCGTACAGGATTCCTGAAGAGCCATCCCCGGAGGAGCTGGCCAAGGAGATGAACGGCTGGGCAGTCACCGACCTTACCGACGCCACCGGCGCCACGCTCAAAGCCGGCCAGCAGCTGTCGGGCTTCGGGCAGTTGAAGGACGATGGCAGCACCGCGTCCGGCTGCTGGATCTTCGCCGGCAGCTGGACCGAGCAGGGCAACCAGATGGCCCGTCGTGACAACAGCGACCCCTACGGCATGCATCAGGTGCAGAACTGGGCCTGGGCCTGGCCGGCCAACCGCCGCATCCTCTACAACCGTGCCTCCAGCGACCCGCAAGGCAAGCCGTGGGACCCGGAGAAAAAGCGCCTGGTGTGGTGGAACGGCAAGGCCTGGACCGGCACCGACGTGCCGGACTTCAAGGTCGACTCGCCACCGGAAGCGGGTATGAACCCGTTCATCATGAACCCTGAAGGCGTGGCGCGCTTCTTCGCCATCGACAAGATGGCCGAAGGCCCGTTCCCCGAGCATTACGAGCCATTCGAAACGCCGATTGGCATCAACCCGCTGCACCCGCAGAACAAGAAGGTGGTCAGCAACCCGGCCGGGCGCATCTTCGACTCGGTGTGGGACACCCTCGGCACCCACGACGAGTTCCCCTATGCGGCGACCACCTACCGGCTCACCGAGCACTTCCACTTCTGGAGCAAGCATTGCCGGCTCAACGCCATTGCCCAGCCGGAGCAGTTCGTCGAGATCGGCGAGGTACTCGCCAATGAGAAAGGCATCAAGGCCGGCGACCGGGTGCGAGTGTCGAGCAAGCGCGGGCATATCGATGCGGTGGCAGTGGTGACCAAGCGGATTCGCCCGCTGCAGGTCAACAACCAGACCGTGCACCAGATCGGCATCCCATTGCACTGGGGCTTCACCGGTGCAACGCGGCATGGCTACCTGACCAACACGCTGGTGCCATTCCTGGGTGACGGCAACACGCAGACGCCAGAGTCCAAGTCGTTCCTCGTCAAAGTGGAGAAACTCTGATGGCCAGCCAAGACATCATCGCCCGCTCGGCCACCACCACCGTACCGCCTTCGGTACGCCAGCAGCAGGAAGTCGCCAAGCTGATCGATACCACCAAGTGCATCGGCTGCAAGGCCTGCCAGGTGGCGTGTTCGGAGTGGAACGAACTGCGTGACGAGGTCGGCCACAACCACGGCACCTACGACAACCCCCAGGACCTCACTGCCGAGACCTGGACACTGATGCGCTTCACCGAGCACGAGCGCGACGACGGCAACCTGGAGTGGCTGATCCGCAAGGATGGTTGCATGCACTGCGCCGACCCAGGTTGCCTGAAGGCCTGCCCGAGCCCGGGGGCGATCATCAAGCACGCCAACGGCATCGTCGACTTCAACCAGGACCACTGCATCGGTTGCGGTTACTGCATTACCGGCTGCCCGTTCAACATCCCGCGCATCTCGCAGAAGGACCACAAGGCGTACAAGTGCACGCTGTGTTCCGACCGCGTGAGCGTGGGCCTGGAGCCGGCCTGCGTGAAAACCTGCCCGACCGGGGCGATCGTGTTCGGCAGCAAGGACGAGATGAAGGTGCACGCCGCCGAGCGCATCGTCGACCTGAAGTCGCGGGGCTACGACAAGGCCGGGCTGTACGACCCGGATGGCGTCGGTGGCACCCACGTGATGTACGTGCTGCACCATGCCGACACGCCGAGGCTGTACGCCGGCCTGCCGGACCAGCCGGTGATCAGCCCGCTTGTGGGGCTGTGGAAGGGCTTCACCAAACCGCTGGCGCTGCTGGCCATGGGCGCGGCGGTATTGGCCGGGTTCTTCCACTACGTGCGGGTAGGCCCGCAGCGGGTAGAGGAGGACGAGCACCCAGCGCCGCCCGATGACAGCGTGCACCAGGTAGACCCGGCGGTGCATGTCTACGATCCGAAGCAGCCCGGTGGGCAAGGGGAGCAGCGGCCATGAACGACAACAAACCCATCCTGCGCTACAACGCCAACGAGCGGACCAACCACTGGATTGTCGCCATCCTGTTCTTCATGGCCGGGCTTTCCGGGCTGGCGCTGTTTCACCCGGCGCTGTTCTGGTTAAGCCATCTGTTCGGCGGTGGGCCGTGGACGCGCATCCTGCACCCGTTCATGGGTGTGGCGATGTTCGTGTTTTTCCTCGGCCTGGTGTTCCGCTTCTGGCGCGCCAACTTCATCACCGCCAACGACCGCCTGTGGTTGCGTCGCATTGATCGGGTGATGGTCAACCGCGAAGACGGCGTGCCCCCCATTGGTAAATACAACGCCGGGCAGAAGCTGCTGTTCTGGACGCTATTGTTGTGCATGCTGGTGTTGTTGATCAGCGGCGTGGTGATCTGGCGGGCCTATTTCAGTCACTTCTTTGATATAGGCTCGATTCGCCTGGCATCGCTTGCCCACGCACTGGCGGGCTTCGTGCTGATCCTCAGCATCATCGTGCACATCTACGCCGGCATCTGGATCAAGGGTTCGATCGGCGCCATGCTGCATGGCTGGGTCAGCCGTGCCTGGGCGCGCAAGCACCATGCGTTGTGGTACCGCGAAGTGACCGGCGACAAGACGCCGGGCAATCACGGACGAAAAGAAGGATGAGCGCTTGAGCACGATACTTGAACCTGGGCAGATCGAGGCATCGGCGGTAGCGCCGCCGTTCCTGCATCTGCCCCCCGCCAATCTGTTCGAACTGCGCGCTGCGCGCCTTGAGCAACTGGCCGATGGCAATGCCCTTGGCGACTATCTGCGGCTGATCGCGCAGTTGTGCCGCATCCAGCAGCAGCTTCTGGGTAACCCGCCCGGTGGTATGCCGGTGGCCGAGGAGCGTCAACGCCTGTGCATAAGTCATGGCTTGCCGCCGCTGGCGGCCGACAGCCTGGTGCGTGAAGGGCCTTGGCTTGTCTGGTTGCAGGCCTTGCTGGAGCACTGCAGCGGCGCTACAGGCGGCCCGTTGGGTGAAGCATTGCAGGTGCTGCGCAGCAGTGATGACCATCAGCGCAAGGGCTGGGGCATCGCCTTGCTGGCGGGCCAGTACGACGCGGTGCCTGCGGCATTGGTGCCGTTTTTGGGCGCTGCGTTGCAGGCGGCCTGGTCCAGTTGGTTGCTGGCGCTGCCGGCGCCGGAGCTCAAACCCGCCGGTAGCCTGGCCCAGTGTCCGGCGTGCGGTTCGCCGGCAATGGCCGGGGTGGTGCGTAACCGCGGCAAGCACAATGGCTTGCGCTATCTGGCCTGTTCGCTGTGTGCCTGTGAATGGCATGTGGTGCGGGTCAAGTGTGTGTACTGCGAGTCGAGCAAGGACTTGCGCTACACCAGCCTGGAAGATGACCGCCATGCGCCGGGCAAGGCACCGCTGCGAGCGGAGTGCTGCCCGGGGTGCAGTACGTACCTGAAGCAGAATTATCTGGAAAACGACGCGGCGGCCGAGCCGCTGGCCGACGACCTGGCCAGCCTGGTGCTGGATATGCGCCTGGACGAGGAGGGCTTCCATCGCCTGGCGCCCAACCTGATGCTCGCGCCGGGTAGTGGTTGAGTGTCTACACTGGACACCGAGTTGCCTTCTTCGCGGGTAAACCCGCTCCGCGGACCCTGTGGGAGCGGGTTCACCCGCGAAGAGGCCAGTACAGACACCGGATCAGCCAAGGTAGTACCGCATGTCTTCAAGCCTCGCCAGCCACACCCTACGCCTGCCTTCCATCGACACCCTCCTGCGCCACCCGGCCGGCCTCGCACTGATCGACCGCCACGGCCGCGACGCGGTCCTGTCCACCCTGCGCCAGCTGCTCGACGACCTGCGCGCCCCCGCCCGCAACGGTGAACTCACCCCCGCCGAACTGGCCCCCGAAATCCTCTTGGGCCGCACCGGCGAACGCCTGGCCGTTCAGCAGCGCAGCCAGGTCCGCCGCGTGCTCAACCTTACCGGCACCGTACTGCACACCAACCTCGGTCGTGCACTGTTGCCCGAAGAAGCCATCGAGGCCATGCAAACCGCCGCCCGCTATCCCCTCAATCTGGAATTCGACCTGGCTACCGGTAAGCGCGGCGACCGTGACGATTTGATCGAAGGTTTGATCCGCGAGTTGACCGGCGCCGAAGCCGTCACCGTAGTCAACAACAATGCCGCCGCTGTGCTGCTGGCGCTCAACAGCCTGGGCGCGCGCAAGGAGGGCATCATCTCCCGCGGCGAGCTGATCGAAATCGGCGGTGCCTTTCGTATCCCCGACATCATGGCCCGTGCCGGTGTGAAGCTGCACGAGATCGGCACCACCAACCGCACCCACGCCCGCGACTACGAAGCTGCCATCGGCCCACGTACCGGCCTGCTGATGCGCGTGCATTGCAGCAACTACAGCATCCAGGGCTTCACCACCCAGGTGCCCACGGCCGAGCTGGCGCGCATCGCCCACCAACATGAGCTGCCGCTGCTCGAAGACCTCGGCAGCGGCAGCCTGCTAGACCTTACCCGTTGGGGCTTGCCCGCCGAGCCGACGGTGCGTCAGGCACTGGCTGACGGCGCCGATATCGTCACCTTCAGTGGCGACAAACTGCTGGGCGGGCCGCAAGCCGGGATCATCGTCGGTCGCAAGGACTTGATTGCCAGGATCAAGAAAAACCCGCTAAAGCGTGCGCTGCGCGTCGACAAGATCACCCTCGCTGCACTCGAAGCGGTGCTGGCGCTGTACCGTAACCCCGACCGTCTGGCCGAGCGCCTGCCCAGCCTGCGTCTGCTGACCCGCAGCCAGGCCGAGATACAGGCCCAGGCCGAGCGCCTGGCCCCTGGGCTAAAGGCTCACCTCGGTGAGCAGTGGGCTGTCAGCGTGGAGCCCGCGCTGGGCATGATCGGCAGTGGCAGCCAGCCGGTGGCGCGCTTGCCCAGTGCAGCCCTGTGCCTGCGCCCGCAGGTGTCGAAGAAGTTGCGAGGCCGCAGCCTGCATGTGCTGGAACGGGCACTGCGTGAACTGCCGGTGCCGGTGCTTGGCCGTATCGATGACGACGCCCTGTGGCTGGACCTGCGCCAACTGGATGACGAGCTCCAGTGGCTGGCGCAGTTGCCCGCCCTGCAACTGGGGCCGGTGCAGTGATCGTCGGTACCGCCGGCCATATCGACCACGGCAAGACCGCACTGCTGCAGGCGTTGACCGGGCAGGCCGGCGACCAGCGCCAGGAGGAGCGTGCCCGCGGCATGACCATCGATCTGGGGTATCGCTACGCGGCGTTGGCCGAGGGCGCACCGCTGACTGGCTTCATCGACGTGCCGGGCCACGAGCGCTTTATCCACAACATGCTGGCCGGTGCCCACGGTATCGACCTGGTGTTGTTGGTGGTGGCTGCCGACGACGGGGTCATGCCGCAGACCCGCGAGCACCTGGCGATCATCGAGCTGTTGGGCATTCCTCAGGCCTTGGTGGCGATCAGCAAATGTGACCGGGTCGAGCCGGCGCGCCTGGCCGAAGTGCGGGCGCAAGTCAGCGAACTGCTGGCGCCCGGGCCGTATGCCGGTGCGCGGCAGTTTCCCGTCTCCAGCATCAACGGGGAAGGCATAGACGCGTTGCGTCAGGCCTTGCTGGAGGCCGAAGCAGCGGTGCGCAAGCGCAGCGCTGGTGGCGGTTTTCGCCTGGCCGTCGACCGCGCTTTCGCGGTTACCGGTGCCGGCGTGGTGGTCACGGGCACGGCGCTGGCCGGGCGGGTCAGTGCCGGCGACACCTTGTTGCTGGGCAAGGCCGGCAAACCGGTGCGGGTGCGTGGTCTGCATGCGCAGAACCAGGCCGCGCTGGTGGCCGAGGCAGGCCAGCGAGTGGCGTTGAACATCACGGCCGAACGGCTGGCGATGGAGCAGGTGCATCGGGGCGACTGGCTGGTGCCCGAGTGGCTGCACGCGCCCAGCGTACGCGTCGATATCGAGTTGAACCTGCTGCCGGGCGAGCCCCGTACGTTTGAACATTTCAGCGCTGTACACGTGCACCTCGGCACCCAGGATGTAACGGCCCGCGTGGCCTTGCTCGAAGGTGAGTCCTTGGCAGCGGGGCAGCGTATGTTCGCCCAGTTACTGCTCAATGCGCCGTTGCAGGCCGTGCACGGCGATCGCCTGGTGCTGCGTGACCAGCGAGCCCAGCGCACCTTGGGGGGCGGCAAAGTACTCGACCCGTTCGCGCCAAGCCGGCAGCGCCGCAGCGATGAGCGCCTGCGCCAGCTGCAGGTGCTGCGGGATGCCGACGACCTGGAACAGGCCCTGCCTGCGCTGCTAGCCAGCGCTCCCGGTGGCATCGATCCCCAGCGGCTTGAGCGGCAGTTCAATCGCCTGCGCGCAACCTGGCAGTTGCCAGAAGGGGTATTGGTGGTGGCCACGCGGCAGGGGCAGCTGCTGTTCGCCAACGCCCAGTGGCAGGCGCTGAAGCAACAGGTGCTGGAGCACTTGGCGCGTTTTCATGAGCAAGAGCCTGACCAACTGGGCCCGGACCGTGACCGCCTGCGTCGCTTTGCGGCCTTGCCGCTGGAGCGCCCGGCATTCGTCAGCCTGCTGGATGAACTGCTCGATGACGGCGCCATCGCCAGCAGCGGGCCTTGGCTGCATTTGCCCGATCACAAGGTGCAGTTGAGCGAAGCCGACAGTGCGTTGTGGGCGCGCTTGCAGCCGAAGTTGCTGGCGGGACAATACGATCCGCCCTGGGTCAGGACGCTGGCAACTGAGGAGAATTGCGCCGAAGCCGACGTGCGCCTGCTGCTGCGCAAGCTGGCTAGGCTTGGTGTGGTGCACCAGGTGGTGCGTGACCTGTTCTACCCAGAGGCGACGCTACAGCGCATGGCAGAGCTGTTGCGGGGGCAGGCCAGCGAAACGCCGATAGTGCAGGTGGCCGCGTTTCGCGATATGTTGGGCATCGGTCGCAAGCGCAGTGTGCAGATTCTGGAATATTTCGACCGCATCGGCCTGACCCGGAGGGTGGCCGACCAGCGTCACATCCGCGCCGACAGCGCCCTGGCCCAGCAACAGGCCAGGCACTGAGTTCAAGGAAGGCAATCGCGCCCGGTGGCGCGGCCGGGCTTCAAACCCGGTTGGGGACGGCAGCCGTTCCCGGGCAGGTTCGACTCCCGCTGCCTTCCGCCATTTTCATTCGCCTGTCGGGGCTCTACGGGGCGCTTCACAGCGTTTGGGACTTGCACGGGACCTGTGGGAGCGTGTTCACCCGCGAAGAGGCCCTGAAGGGTGAAGCCTAAGCCCGCTCCCCACACAGATCCAGGGCAAACCACTGTTCTGCAGTATCCACATCCAACCCCGCCCCCAGCAGCGCAACCATCTTGCCCAGCGCCGCCTCACGGGTCATGCCACCGCCACTGACCAGCCCGGCCCCACGCAAGCGGTTACCCGCCGCATAGGTATCGAACACCACCGAACCCTCAGGGCACTGGCTGATCGCTGCCAACATCACGCCACGCTGGCGCGCCGCCCGCAGCACATTCAGCAGCGCCTGGTCATCCGACGGCCCGGTACCGCTGCCGTAGCACTCCAGCAGCAAACCCTGCACACCACTGTCGATCAAGGCCTGCAAGTGCCCGGCCTGCAGCCCGGGGAACACCGGCACTATCGCCAGGTTGACCGGCTGGCGCGGGTGCTTGTAGCCAAGCTCGGCGGGAATCGCCCCGGCCCGCTCGCCGTCGCGATGGCGCGGCAACGCAGCAAAGGCATCGAACGCCTCGCTGCGAAGCTTCGACGCCCGGCAGCCATGCAGCAGCTGATCGTGGAAGTACAGCTGCACGCCATTCTCCAGCCCTTGTTCGAACTGGCGCAGCGCACCGCACAGGTTGGCCCAGGCATCGCTGTCTGCGGCACCTGCCGGCAGCATCGAGCCGGTCAGCAGCACCGGGACTGGCAGGCCCAGCAGCAAAAACGACAACGCCGCGGCGCTGTAAGCCATGCTGTCGGTGCCATGCAACACCAGCACGCCATCATGGCCTGCCACATCCACCGCTTCGACGATGGCATCGCGCATCGCCAGCCAGTTGTGCTGTTGCATGTTGGCGCTGTCGAGCAGCGGGTTCAGCTCCTGAAGCGACCAGTGCACCTGGGGGGCATCGGCCATCTTGGCAAAGTGCTCACGCATCCGCGCTTCGAAGCCACCGGCTGGCGCCAGGCCTTCCGGTGTTTCGAGCATGCCGATGGTGCCACCGGTATAGAGAACGAGAAGATTCTTTACTGCACGCATGGAAAACATCCGTAGCGGTGAGCCGAGAAAGAAAAGCCGCCCGCGGAAGGGGCGGCTGGGCAGGAGAGGATATCAGCGCTGCGGCTGAGCCTGGACGGCTGCTTTGTCAGCGGCTGTTTCCACCTGTGGATTGGCAGGCCAGGCATTGCGGTCCAGGTCCAGGTCGGTGAACTTGCTCGAGTCGAACACAGGCTGGCCGATGCCGGCTTTGCGCTGGTCGTCGTAGTCGCGCATCACGCGCAGGCCGACCTTGAACAGCAGGGCCAGGGCCACCAGGTTGACGAAGGCCAGGCAGGTCATGGTGATGTCGGCGAAGGCGAACACGGTCGACAGGTCTTGCATCGAGCCCCACACCACCAGTGCCAGCACCAGGCCACGGAACACCATCAGCACCACGCGGTTGCGGGTGAGGAACTGCAGGCTGTTCTCGCCCAGGTAGTAGTTGTAGAGGATGCAGGTGAACACGAACAGCGACAGCGCCACGCTGACGAACACACGGCCCCAGTCACCGACCACGGCGGCCAGCGAGTTCTGGGTCAGGACAATGCCGTCACCCTCGAAGCCCGGGGTGTAGAAGCCCGACAGCAGGATCAGCAGCGCGGTGCAGGTGCAAATCACGAAGGTGTCGAGGAACACACTGAAGGCCTGGACCACGCCCTGGGCGCCCGGGTGTTTCACGGCAGCCACGGCGGCGACGTTCGGCGCACTGCCCAGGCCGGCTTCGTTGGCGAACACACCACGCTTCACACCCATGACGATGGCGCTGCCCAGCAGGCCGCCAAACGCCGGGTCGAGGCCGAAGGCGCTCTTGAAGATGGTTTCCAGCATGGCCGGCACGTGTTCGATCTGGGTGCCGATCACGTATAGGGTCACGCCGATGTAGGCCAAGGTCTTGATCGGTACCAGCAGGTCCGACACGGCGGCGATGCGCTTGATGCCGCCGATGAAGGTGATGGCCAGCAGCACTGCCAGGACGATACCGGTCTGGCTTGGGGCAAAGTCAAAGGCGTTCTGCAGCGAGTGGGTCACGGTGTACGACTGCAGGCCGATGAAGGCGAAGCCGTAGGTGACCAGCAGCAGGATCGAGAACACGATGGCCATGCTTTTGCGCTTCAGGCCATGCTGGATGTAGTAGGCCGGGCCGCCACGGTACAGGCCGTCGCCGTCGGCGCGCTTGTAGACCTGGGCCAGGGTGCATTCGAAGAAGCTGCTGGACATGCCCACCAGTGCGGTGACCCACATCCAGAACACGGCGCCCGGGCCACCCAGGGTCACGGCGATACCGACACCGGCAATGTTACCGGCGCCAACGCGGCCGGCCAGGCTCAACATCAGGGCCTGGAAGGAGCTCAGCTGGCCTGCCTGGCCACGCAGCGATTCCTTGAAAACGGTGAACATGTGGCCGAAATGGCGGAACTGAACGAAACGCGAACGGATAGTGAAGTAGCTACCCAGCCCTACGATCAGCACGATGAGGAGTTTCCCCGAAAGGAAATCGTTGAGTACTTCGAGCATTGGAAAATGACCTCGATTCTTATTCTTCGTGTGGAATGACCAGCGGACGGCAGGCGCACCGCTATTCGTTGGGGCGAATGGTTGGCCATGACAAGAGTCGTTACAATTTCGCGGGTTGCTCTGACTTGATGCTAGTTGATGCTACAATGGCGTCATTCGCGTCACCTGGGTTCCGCACATGAGCGATCATTTCGCCACCAACCTCAAACTGGCCTGCAGCCACTACCGCTCTATCTCCGAAGTTTGCCGGCAGCTCTCTATCAACCGCGCGCAGTTCAACAAGTACCTGAGCGGTCAAAGCCGTCCGACGGCTTTCAACCTCAAGCGCATTGGCGATTTCTTCGGGGTCGAGGATTACGAACTGAACCTGCCGGCCGAGCAGTTCGCCCGGCTGATCGGCGCACGGGTGTCCACCTTGGCCGAGCAGCCCAGCGACCCGATCAGCGAACTGTTCCGCCCGCTGCATGATCATGCGGGCAACCTGTCGCGTTATTGCGGTTATTACTTCGAGTATTCCAACTGCATGTCGGTGCCGGGCACGATCCTGGTGTCGCTGGTGCACCTGTGGGAAGAGCGCGGCCGTTTCCTGTTCGAGCGCCAGGAGCGCCAGGAGCGTTCCAGTGCCACTGACCAGCATGCCGAGGTGCGCTGCCGCTACCTGGGCGCGGCGTTTCAGCTGCAGGACCGGGTGTTCCTCATCGACTACGAGTCGCTCACCTTCAACGAAATGAGCCAGACCATTCTCATCCCCAGCTTCAAAAGCCGCATCACCCGCCTGAACGGCCTCAAGGCCGGGGTTTCCAGCGGCGACCGTCGCAACCCGGCCTGCACCCGCGTGGTGTGGGAGTACCTGGGCGAGGAGATCAATCGCATCAATGCCTATCGCCAGGTAAAACTGTACCGGCCGGATGACCCACGTATAGATGATGATGTGCGTGAGCGGTTGAGTGTGGGGCCGTTGCGCAACAGTTTGTTCGAGATCGAGTAGTGCTCAACAAGTCAGGCGTCTTCGAGGATGAATCCCGCCACGGCGCTGGCAACCTGATCCGCAATCGCTGGCGTACTGCGTAAGTGGGAAGCGATGCCATGGTCGCAGTCGGTAAGAAACAGGCATTGCAAACGCGCTGCTGGAACTGATTGCATCAGGGCCTGGGTAACTTCTTCAGGAATCGGGCTGTAGCGCTCGGCACCGGCCAGCCACAGGCTACCTGCACTGGTCCCTGGGCCTTTGCCGAATCGTTGTGAGTTGAGCCCGTCATACTCGCCAATCACCATCAGCACTCTGCCTTGGAACTGCTTGAGGAAGGCGTAGCTGTCGCTGTCCAGAAAGCCGTAGGGTTTGCTGATGGCTGTGGTGAATGCCGGGCCAAACGGCGCCCGGAGGGCATCATCTGGATAAACCGCTGGGCAGATCAACACGATCCTGTCCACTTGCGGCAACCGTGCTGCAAGTTTCAGCGTGATTGCCGCGCCCAGGCTGTGGCCGATCAGTGTTCGGCATCGAGGTGCGATATGCGTATGAAACCGCTGTGCCTCTTTGAGGTTGGTAGCCAGTGACGGTGCCACTGCGCCTGGCTCGCTGGCGAGGCTGTGACCAGAAAGATTGCCGGTGAGCGACCCGATGCCAGCGGCTTGCAAGCGATAGAGCAGTGGGTTGAGCCGGGTAAAGTCCGAGCGCGCGCCACCCAGCACCAATGCCGGCGCTGCGCGCTCGGTATCAGGTACCAGCAACCGGGCCTGTTGCTGGTAGTTCCCAAACGCTTCGTTGATAAACAGTTCTTTGCCCGGGGCGGGTTCGTCAAATTGCCATTTCAGACGCTGAGAAGATCCCTTTTGCAAGTGCATGGCGCCCTCTAGAAAAACTGATCGAGCCACTCGCCGAGTGGATTGCCCGTGTCGAGCAGTAGTTTGAATGCCATGATGATGCAGACACTGACCAGCAGCGGCTTTATGAGGCGAGAGCCGAAACGAACTGCGCAGCGCGCACCTAATTGTGCGCCCAGAAAGGCGGCAATCGCCATTGCCAGCGCCAGCGGCCAGATGATCGCTCCGCTGAGTAAAAATACTGACAACGCGCCCAGGTTGCAGGCTGCGTTCAAAAGCTTGCTGGTGCACACGGCTTGTATCAGCTGTTGGCCTAGTAGCACTACGCAGGCCAGCATGAAGAACGAGCCGACGCCAGGGCCGAAGATACCATCATAAAACCCAATGATTGGCGCAACCGTTACGCAGAACAGGCTACTCGATAACTTCGCCTTACGCGTTTGCTCATTCGGCTTTGGACTAAAGGCAAAGTAGATTGCTATCAGGATCAGCAAGGGTGGGACACATGCCTGCAAAAAGCTTTTGGGCACGTAGGTTATGGACAAGGCCCCCAAGGCCCCTCCAATAAACGACATCACCGCCATTGGGCTGCCTCGCCTCCAGTCGATCATGCCTTTTCGGGCGAAAGCGCATGTAGCCGAAACGGTAGCCGAAGCGGCTTGGACTTTATTCGTGGCAATTGCTGCCAAGGGCTCTATACCGGCGATAAATAGCACCGGGAGCGTGATCAAGCCTCCGCCTCCGGCGATCGCATCGAAAAAGCCGGCCATGAGTGCAACGAGCGCGAGTATCAGAACAAGCGTCAAATCGAATTCGATCATCGTTTTTCTCAGTGATTAACCACGAACCAGAAGGGGGTCTTCAACGAGAACCAGCGGTTCTGCTAAGGGGGAGTATCCGAATTGACGGATGAGCAGGCGCCGGTTGTCCTGGACCCTGTCGCGACCGTGCAAGGCTCGGCTGTTGTTGACCAACAATGCGCTATCAGGCTGGAGGACGAACGCCAGCGGTTGTGCGTTATCGAGCTTTTTTTGAAATGTAGTGAAAGCACGCGCGGCGGCGCTGCAAGCACGATCACTCAGGCGGAAGCGGTAACTGTTGTAACGAATTGAGAAACCACCATTGGGCTCGAACTGAAGTATTGAAACTTCTTTACCCGCATTGCCCTTGCCTTTAGCGAAACAGTCACTGCGCGTAAAGTCGAAAGACCTTGAAGTCAGCGCAAGTGTATCCAGGCTGCTCAAGCATTCGATGATTTCCCGGAGCGGGAACACATGCGTAGGCTCATTGGCGGGATTCCAGCGGGCAGTGAGGATAAGCGCGGAGGGGGCCGGGGAGTGACCGTTTCTGGCGATTGTTGAGCAGTTGTACGGGGCTTCAGTGTGCGGTCCCAAGTACAAGCCGGCATGTGAGCTGGTTTCCACTGTCAGGCAGGGGGCTTCGTTGGGGCGTGGGATACGGCCACCTCCCTTGAAGTTACCAACCAGGCGGACCTGTTTGCCTTCATTGTCGATATCAAAAGCGAAACTGCGATGACGCGCGAGTTCCAGCAGCAGTTGATTTCGTGAAGCGAGGTATAGGCAGCGAGGGCTTTGCGCCAGGTCGCAGATTTCGGGTAGGTGTTCAGGTATCGGCTCGTCGGCACAACGCATTTGCCTGAACATCAAGGTTGACACGTTGCCTTCGTCGAAGCGCTGCAGCAGCGAACGTTGTTTTTCATCCAAGCCTTTTTCGAGCTGATCGGCGAAGGCACGAGCTTCAAATGCTGCACCCTTGGCTTCCGGTCCGCCCAAGTCCGCAATGGTTTGACTTGCAAGGGCTATGGCCCGACTTTGGTCCGGGCGGAAATCCAGGTATGCGGCTTCGGGATGGGGCATTGAACGTTCCTTGTACTTGTTGTGAGGAGGCTCCCCGCCAGGCAAGCAAGAGAGTCAACTATTCAATGCAGTTACGCCTCTGCGGGGAAGTCAGCTCTTTCCTGATGCGTCGTAGGATTTTTCTCTGTCGGCTGTGTCGTGCAGTGAAACTCCAGATCCACGACTCCCCTGAGGCCTTGGCGAGGCTCGACGTTGGACTTCCCCGCCCGGAAACCGCAAAATGGCCCCTTTCCTTCATCAACCTCTCGGATCTGCTGACTCTATGCGTATGCGCCTAATGCTGTTGGGTGGTGGCAATGCCCTCGGGCAAGCGCTGATTCGTCTTGGGGCCGAGGAGGACATTGCTTTCCTGGCGCCGCGCCCGCCCGAGAACGGCTGGACGCCGGCCAACCTCACTCAGTTGCTCGACGATCACCGCCCCGACGCCCTGGTCAACCTGGCCTATTACTTCGACTGGTTCCAGGCCGAGTCGGTCAGCGAGCAACGCCTGGCTCAACAGGAGCGGGCAGTGGAGCGACTGGCAGAGCTGTGCCAGCACCACCAGATCACCCTGGTGCAGCCATCCAGCTACCGGGTCTTCGATGGTTCGCGGGCCACCGCCTACAGCGAAAAGGACGAGCCAGTACCGCTTGGCCTGCGTGGCCAGGCTTTGTGGCGCATCGAACAGAGTGTGCGCGCAACCTGCCCGCAGCATGTGCTGCTGCGCTTCGGCTGGTTGCTCGACGAGAGCATCGACGGCTCGCTGGGCCGCTTCCTGACCCGTGCAGAGCAGCCGCAAGAGCTGCTACTGGCCGATGACCGGCGTGGTAACCCGACACCGGTCGACGATGCCGCACGGGTGATTCTGTCGGTGCTCAAGCAGCTCGATTGCAGTGCGCCGCTCTGGGGCACTTACCATTACGCCGGCAACGAGGCGACCACGCCGCTGGCGCTGGGCCAGGCTATCCTTACCGAAGCAGGCCAATACCGCCAACTGGCGGTGCAGGCGCCGACACCGCAGGCCCATGCGGCACGGCCGGATGCCAGCGAAGAGCCGCAGAACGCTGTACTGGCCTGCAAGAAAATCCTTCATACCTTCGGCATCAAGCCGCGCGCCTGGCGCGCCGGCCTGCCGCCTCTACTGGACCGGTTCTACCGCCATGGCTGACGCCCCCATCCTGATCACCGGCGGTGCCGGCTTCATTGGCTCCCACCTGTGCGATGCGTTGTTGGACAAAGGCTACGCCGTACGCATTCTCGACGACTTCTCCACCGGCCGGCGCAGCAACCTGCAGGTTGACCACCCACGGCTAGAGCTGATTGAAGGCGATGTGGCCGACGCCGGGCTGGTCACGCAGGCTGCGGCAGGCTGCAGTGCCGTGGTGCATCTGGCGGCGGTGGCCTCGGTGCAGGCCTCGGTCGAAGACCCGGTGCGTACCCACCAAAGCAACTTCATTGGCACCCTCAATGTGTGCGAAGCCATGCGCGTGCATGGTCTGCGCCGGGTGCTGTTCGCCTCCAGTGCGGCGGTGTACGGCAACAATGGCGAGGGTGAATCGATTGCCGAGGACACGCCCAAGGCGCCGCTGACGCCCTACGCCGTGGACAAGCTGGCCAGTGAGCAGTACCTGGACTTCTACCGCCGTCAGCATGGCCTGGAGCCGGTGGTGTTCCGCTTCTTCAATATCTTCGGGCCACGCCAGGACCCGTCCTCGCCGTATTCCGGGGTAATCAGCATCTTCTGCGAGCGCGCAGTGCAGGGCTTGCCGATCACCATCTTCGGCGATGGCGAGCAGACCCGCGATTTCCTCTACGTGGGCGACCTGGTGCAGGTGATGGTGCAGGCACTGGAGCAGCCGCAGGTCGAGGAGGGGGCGGTGAACATCGGCCTCAACCAGGCCACCTCGCTGAACCAGTTGCTGGTGGCGCTGGAGAAGGTGGTGGGCAGCTTGCCGGCGATCAGCCATGTGGCGGCGCGTTCGGGTGATATTCGCCATTCGCGGGCGGACAACCAGCGGTTGCTGGCGCGGTTCGAGTTTCCGCAGGCGACGCCGATGGTTGAAGGTCTCGCGCGGTTACTGGGTAAAAGCTGATAGCGCTGGGGCCGCTTTGCGGCCCTTTCGCGGCACAAGGCCGCTCCTACAACGACCGCGTAAAGCCAATGGACTTACTGTCACTGTGGGAGCGGCCTTGTGTCGCGATGGGCTGCGCAGCAGCCCCAAAAATCACCCATGCCGCACAACCCTGCGCAGGCAATCCTCGGCCCCGAGTACTCGCCCATCCAAAGCCCGCACCTGCAAAGTCTCAAGCGCCCGCCCCGTAACACCCTCCACCAATTCAGAACGCGCTTCCCCCGCTTCAAACAGGTATAGCTCCCCCCACTGCCTCAAGCCAACCACCACCGGAAACACCGACAGCCCTTTTTCGGTCAGCACATATTCCTTGTAGGCACTGCCATCCGATGCCGGCTGTGTCATCAGCAGCCCGCTTTCCACCAGCAGCTTGAGCCGTGAGGCGAGGATGTTCTTCGCCAGCCCCAGGTTCTTCTGAAACTCACTGAACCGCCGCAGGCCATCGAAGGCATCGCGCAGGATCATCAGTGCCCAGCGATCACCCAATACCTCCAGGGCTCGGGCCACCGGGCATTGGGCATTGTTTTCATCGAGCATGGGGTGGGCCTTTTCTGATTGTCTGGTTGCAGATTAAAACCACATTTGCTAAATAGCCAGGGGTGGTTTCAAATCGAAACCAAATTGACGAGGCCTGACCGATGACATCTGCGCTGACACGCGGGCTAACCCTGCTGCTTGCCATCACCAGCGCCATGGCGGTGGCGACGGTGTACTTCGCCCAACCTTTACTTGAATCGATGGCCGCCGACCTGGGAGTGGTGCAGCAGCAAATTGGCTGGGTAGTCGGCGTGACCCAGGCAGGTTATGCCCTGGGGCTGCTACTGATCGTGCCACTGGGGGACCTGATCGACCGCAAGCGCCTGTTGCTGGGCCAGTTGCTGTTTTCTGCCCTGGCGCTGGTCGGCGTCGGCATGGCGCCCAACTGGGCGATGTTGCTGCTGGCCTTGGCCATCACCGGGCTGATGGCCGTCATGGTGCAGATAATGGTGGCGCATGCGGCCAGCCTGGCTTCACCCGGTGAGCAGGGGCAGGCCGTGGGCACCGTCACCAGTGGCGTGGTGCTGGGGATTCTATTGGCGCGCCTGGTGGCAGGTGGGCTTGCTGACTTGGCCGGTTGGCGCAGTGTGTATCTGGTTGCCGCAGGGCTGCTGACGCTGCTGGCCCTGGTGCTGTGGCGCAGCCTGCCCGGTGGGCAGCCGCTCGTACACCGGCCTGGCTACCGGGCGTTGATCGTGTCCCAGTTCCGTTTGTATCGGGAGGACAGGCTGCTGCGCCAGCGCGGCGTGTTTGGCGTATTGATCTTCGCTGCGTTCAGCGTGCTGTGGAGTGCCATGGTCATGCCCCTCAGCGCGGCGCCATTGGCGTTGAGCCATACCGAGATTGGCCTGTTCGGCCTGGCAGGTGTTGCGGGTACTTTGGCGGCTGCGCGCGCCGGTCGCTTGGCCGACCAAGGGCAGGGAGAGCGCACCACCGGGCTGGCGCTGGCGCTGCTGACGCTGTCGTGGTTGCCCACAGCTTTTGTCGGGCTGTCGCTGATGGCCTTTGTGCTAGGTGTGCTGATGCTGGACTTTGCCGTGCAGGCGGTGCATGTCACCAACCAGAGCCTGTTGCTGGCAGGGCGTGGCGCGATGGCCAGCCGATTGATCGGCGCCTACATGTGCTGCTATTCGCTTGGCAGCGGGCTGGGGGCGGTGCTTGCGAGTTGGGTGCATGCCCGTTGGGGGTGGGCTGCCGTGTGTGGGCTTGGCATGGCCTTCAGTGCGGCAGCGCTGGGCTACTGGCTATGGCTGCAACGCGCGAGGGCGGCCGAAGCCGCCCTGCAGTGTTCAGGTCAGAACTTGTAGCCAAGGCCGACCATGTACACCCACGGGTCGACATCGACGTCGACCTTGGTCTTGCTGTAGCCCAGCGCGGTCGGGCCGTTGACACTGGCTTTGGTGTCGATGTCGACGTACCAGACCGAGGCGTTGACCAGCAAGTTTTCGGTCAGCATGTAGTCCATGCCCAGTTGGCCGGCAATACCGACCGAATCCTGCAGCTTGAGGTTGCTGAAGCCTTGTTGCTTGCGTGCGCTGCTCAGGTCTTCGTCGAAGAACAGGGTGTAGTTGATACCCACACCGGCGTACGGCTGGAAGCGCGAATTCGGCTCCATCGGGTAGTACTGCAGCGACAGGGTCGGTGGCAGTTGCTTGATGTCTGCCAGCTTGCCGTCCAGCCCGCCGCCCAGGCCTTTAACGCCGACGGTGTGCTTGAACGGGGTGGCTGCCAGCAGTTCCAGGCCAATGTGGTCGGTGAGCATGTAGGCAAAGGTCAGGCCCAGCTGGGTGTCGCTGTCCAGGGTCGCCTTGGTGCCCGACACCTTGTTGCCGTCGAACTTCAGGTCGCCGCTGCTTTCGTTCGGGGCGGTGGTGATGGCGCCTGCGCGCAGGATCATGTCCCCCGCCTGGTAGGCGTGGGCGGCAGGGGCGGCGAGCGCAAGGGCCACAAGCGAGGCGCCGAGCAAGGACTTGTTCATGGAAGCTCCCAAAGGACGTTATTAATCGAGTAGTCCAATGGTACGGAGCTGTTTAAACAGAAAGTTTGACCCAGCTCAAAGAAGCGTCTTCACGAATTCGAAACAGTTCTCATCTCAGCTCATAAACGTATATTTTCTCGGCTTCCATCTGGTAGCCGGCGTCGGCCAGTTCGCTGCTGGAGGCTCTAACTTGCATCTTTCCCTCGATCCAGTACGGCTGGTAGAGGTCTTCGACGCGCACGCCCATCTCGCTGAAAATATGCACGATCTGGTTCGACGGCGGGGGTGGCACGTGGATGCACGCACCGTAGTAAGGGACCAGCAGGAACTCGGTGGTGCGGCCTTCTTCGCTTACCTCCAGCGGCACGATGTAGCCCGGAAGCTTGACCTGCTGGCCGTCGAGGCCCTTGACCACTGGGGCATCGGGGGCTTGCTGGCGCGCGGCTGGCGCGGACTCGGCAGACAGGGCGTTGCTGAGCTGTGACATGTCATGCAGCGGCGCCAGTTGTGGCGGGATGACCGGGGCGCCTTCGGGGATCAGGGCCGGCCAGTCCAGCTCCTTGGGTTCGGCGGCCCATAGCGGCATTGCTACCAGCAACAGCAGGGCCAGCAGCATGCGCATTGCCGGCCTCTTCGCGGGCATGCCCGCTCCCAAAGGTCCTGCACAAGGTTCGAAGCCTGCCGGGCTCCCTGTGGGAGCGGGCATGCCCGCGAAGCAGGCAGTGAGGTGTCTGATCATTACGCGCACTCAGAGGTGTATGGACAGGCCATCGGCCAGCGACTGCCGATAGGCCCGCCACGCCGGCACGCTGCCCATCAGCAATGCCGCCCCCAGGATGATAGCCAGCAAGGTCCATTCATGAGCACTCGGCAGGGCCAGTGGCAGATACAAGCCATAGTTGGCCTGCACGTACCCCTGCGCCAGGGCAATCCCCGCATACAGCAAGCCAAGCCCGGCCACGATCCCGACCGCCGCCAGTGACAGCGCCTCCAGTATTAGCAGCCCCGCGATATGCCACGGCCTGGCCCCGACCGAACGCAAGATCGCCATCTCCCGGCGGCGCTCGTTGAGGCTGGTGAGAATCGCCGTCAGCATGCCGATCAAGCCGGTCAACACCACGAACAGCGACACCACGAACAACGCTTGTTCCGCCGTGCCCATCAGGCTCCACAGCTCTTGCAGGGCCACGCCTGGCAGGATTGCCAGCAACGGCTCGCTGCGGTACTCGTTGATCTCGCGCTGCAGGCTGAAGGTCGCGATCTTGTTGTTCAGGCCCAGCATGAACGCGGTAATGGCGGCAGGTTGCAGGTCCATCGTGCGTGCCTGCTCGGCGCTGATGCGCCCGGCGCCTCGGGCCGGTACGCCGTTGTGCCAGTCGATATGGATGGCCTCCATACCGCCCAGGCCGATATGCAGGGTGCGGTCGACCGGTGTGCCGGTGCGCTTGAGCACACCGACCACGGTGAACGGCTTGTCGTCATGCTTGACCAGGCTGATGGCTGCCACGCCGTGGGCAAGCACCAGCTTGTCACCCAGTTTGTAGTGCAGCGCCTCGGCCACTTCGGCGCCGAGCACCACCTCGAACGGGTCGCTGGCAAACTCACGCCCTTGGCTCATTTCCAGATGCTGGCGGCGGCCGTACTGGTAATGGCTGAAGTAATCCGTCGTGGTGCCCATCACTCGGTAGCCGCGGTGCGAGTCCCCCAGCGAGATCGGGATCGCCCACTTCACGCGCGGGTCCTGTGCATAGTGCTCGAAGCTGTCCCAGCGGATGTTGTTGGTAGCGTTGCCAATGCGGAACACCGAATACAGCAGCAGGTTCACCGAACCGGAGCGGGCGCCGACGATCAGGTCGGTGCCGCTGATGGTGCTGGCGAAGCTGGCGCGCGCTTCTGTGCGAACACGTTCCACCGCCAGCAGCAGGCACACTGACAGGGCGATGGCGAAGGCGGTGAGAAAGGCGGTGAAGCGGCGGTTGGCCAGGCTGGCCAGGGCAAGGCGGAGCAGGTACATCAGGCCTCCCGGGGCTTGGCGGCGCGGTTGAGGTCGGCCAGGGAAAGGTGACGGTCGAACAGTGGTGCCAGGCTCTGGTCGTGGCTGACGAACAGCAGGCTGGCACCGGCTGCGCGGCATTCATCGAACAGCAGGCGGATGAACGCTTCGCGTGTGTCGGCATCCAGCGCCGAGGTCGGTTCGTCGGCAATCACCAGTTCTGGCTGGCCGATCAGGGCGCGTGCGGCGGCGACCCGCTGTTGCTGGCCGATCGACAGGCTGTCGGCGCGGCGGGCGAGCAGGGCGGGGTCGCCCAGGCCCAGGTGGGCCAGCAGCGTGCCGGCCGCCTGGTCGACACTGCCATGGCGCTGCTCGGCGCGGGCCTTGCGGCTGTGCGAGAAGCGGCAGGGCAGCTCGACGTTTTCACGTACAGAGAGAAACGGTAGCAGGTTGAACTGCTGGAAGATGTAACCGGTGTGATCGACCCGAAAGCGGTCGCGGGCGCCCTGGCCCAATTTGCCGAGGTCCTGGCCAAGCAACTGGATGCGGCCCTGGGCCGGCACGTTCACCCCGCCGAGCAGGCCCAGCAAGGTGGTCTTGCCACTGCCGCTGGGGCCCTTGAGGAACAGGGCTTCACCCGCGTCCAGGTGGAATGCCGGAATATCCAGCAACGGCGGCTGACCTGGCCAGCCGAACACCAGGTCATGCAGTTCGATCAACGGCTGGCTCATTCAGAAGGCGACCGCTGCCTTGGCCGGCGTGGTTTCCACGCCTTTCTGGCCGTTGGGGCCGATCAGTTGCACGTTGATTTTCTGGGTGGCCGGGAAGGCCTTGAACAATGGCGCCAGGTCCACCTGTGCCAGTTTGTCGGGGTTGGCGCAGGTGAGCTGGTAATGGGCACCGATGTCGCTGTGCTGGTGGCCATGCGCGTGTTCGTCACCCTCGTCGTCGGCTTTCAGGGCATCACCGAACAGCGGGCTTTCCAGCTCCTGCTGTTCTTCCTTGCAGTTCGCTGCTGCAGAAAGGCCGAACAGCTTGAGGGGTTGTTCGAGTTGCTGGCGCACGGCGGCGACCTTGGCTTTGTCTGCATCGCTGCTGGCGGCATGCTCGAAGCCCACCAGGTTCATTGCCGGGCTGTCCAGCTCCAGCTCCAGGGTGTTGTCATCAAGCACGACGTTGAGCTTGGCCACGCCGTGCTCGTGGGCGCCGAGCGTGCCGTGGTCATGATCATGGTCATCGTGGGCATGGGCCACGGCCAGTGGCAGCAAGGCGAAGGGCAGGGCGAGCAGCAGGCGACGCATGGACGACTCCGGGGCGGGCTGGAAGATTGGGTTATGTTATAACAACTTTTCTGGGTATCGCCAGCCCACGTGGCGCAGGTTTCATCTTGGGGTAGCATGGGTACATTGACATGGGCTCAAGGAACGCATCGTGAGGATTCGTGGACAGATTGGTGACTGGCCGGTGGACCTGACCATCGAGCTGGAACCGGCGGAGTGGGCGCAGTTGGGGCGGCAAATCGAGGGGCAAGCACCGCCACCGGGTGGCACCGTGAGTGCTGCGGTGGTGCCGGCCCCGCGCCAGGATGATGGACAGTGGGCGGCAGCGCTCGAAATGTTGCGCCAAGCCGGGCGGCTATCAGGGCCAGAGTTGCTGGAGAGCCTGACGGGGCTGGCTGGGAGTCCGGCAGCAGGCAAGAGGCTGCTGGTGCGTTTGCGGCACTGTGCACAGGTCCGCGTGCTGGCAGGTGAAGATGCTCCGCTCTACTGTTGGCAGGAGAATGCAAACGGGTAGTATTGAGCAAATGCGGGCTGCGATCACCTGATGTTTCTGCCAGTTTTCATTGAGTGTTCCAAGGTGTCGAATGTGTAGATCTCCATAGAGGAAGGCCTGCCATGCACACCCAGAACGCCCCAGCGGCACAGCAGTACGACCTGCGTGGTTGGCGCACACACTTTGTTTTTGACGCTGAAAAACTGAACGCCTTCTGTCTGCATTATTACGAGGGGCGGCTTGACACTGCCCACACCGACGCTGTGGATTTTGTCCATCAACGCCCTACCGGCTGGCTGACGACGCGTTGTGTATTGGGCAGTCCGCTGCCGGAGTTTCCAACCGGGGACGGTGAAACGATCACTGTGGCAAGGCGTTTTGTGTCGTACACCAGTTACGAGTTTCACAGAGAGCATGGTGCCCAGTACGCCGATATCGTTGAACTAGTTGCCGGCAGCCGGAATGAGCGCCGGGCACTGTTTCAGACCTTCAGGCTGGATCAGTGCGTTGGTACATACCAATACAACGATGACACAATTTTTACGCTGTCGGCAGGCTCCGACTTCTCAGTCGGATTTCTAGGATTCCCAGAGCGTGACACGGACGCAGGCCTGCCATTCAAGATCCGCTTCGACAAACTTCCTGCGGGTGAAAAAATCGTCGTGCTGCCCAAGACTGCGGATGTTACTTATGGCAAGTGGTTGATGCAGGATATACGTTTCTATCTGCGCCGCGTTCCAGGCCAGCTTTCGCATGTCATGTATATTGCCAATGCCGGCGATGGCGACGGCATAATACCTGCGAGCATGGAAGATGAGTGTGAGCAGGGGCCGGCAACAGCAGAAGATGCATTAGGGTATTGCTATGTAAGATCGACAGATATCCCTGCCGAAGGCTTTTATGGCCGAGACTTCGAAGAATTGGCACAGATACTCTTCCCGCTAGGGCGTGTGGCATACACCGATTTCGATTGGGGCGATCCGGTCGCCAAAGCCACGCTGGTTGAACCCTCCACGGGTCTTGAGACACCACTGCCAGACGCTTCCGTTTATTCGTCGCATATAGATCCCTTGGTCCGAATCGTATCTGCAGGCAGCGCCGGCCAGCGATTGGTGCTGAATACCGTCAACCCTGCCGCGCCGATCTGGGAATTCACGTCGCCTGCTGTTGGGCAGTTAGTGCCTAACGGCCGCTCCTGTGATTACATCCCGCAAGACGAGGGGGGAGTGATTTATGGCGAAAACCCGTTGACCGGCCAGGAGGCTGCCCTGCTCAGTTCAATGACAAGAAACCCCGTCGATATTGTCCGGATTCTCTCGGGCTTTGCGCTACTTCCGTATTTCTCGACCATGGTCGTACTCAATGCCAGGCCTACCCATTACTTCAAACTCGACACGGTCGGCGGACAACTGCAGCTCACGTTACTTTATAAGCCGTGGGGAGGCGGAGAAACAGTGGTACCGCCGGAGCTTGTCGAGTGGAAAGTGCTGGCAGGGGATGGGAAAGTGTCAGATGGCATTTTTTCGCCTGGCACCATGAACAGGTTCAGTGTTGTGCAGGCGATCCACCGGGACCCAGATTATTTGCTGTTCGCGGTAATCATCATTCCCATGCCATTGCTGACTGCCGCTGAGTTCGTGGCCATGCGCAATGGTGGTTGACGTCAAAAGGTGATGGGCAGGTAGCGGATGTGCTATCTGCCCTCGCTGTTCGGCTACGGTGCAGTTTAGAACATCGCCGCCGACAGCTTGCGACGATAAACGCCAACCAGCGGGTGATCACCACCCAGCAACTCGAACACCTGCAGCAACGCCTTCTGCGGCAGCCCATTCTCGTAGCCACGGTTACGCTGGAACAACTTCAACAGCCCATCCAGCGCCGCTTCATACTGCTGACGCGCCAGTTGCTGGATGCTCAGTTGGTAAGCTGCTTCGTCATCCTGCGGGTTCTGCGCCAGACGGCTTTTCAGGTCGGCCACTTCCGGCAGGCTGGCCGCCTGGCGCAGGAAGGTCAGCTGGGCCTTGGCACCGGCCAGCGCAGCTTTGTGCTCGTCGGTCTTGACCGCATCCAGCACCACCTGGGCCTCGCCCAGTTCACCGCGCTCGGCCAGGCAGCGGGCGTACAGGATCAGCGCCTCGGCATTGCTGTTGTCTTCACCCAGCAGCGCCTGCAACAGCGCTTCGGCTTCGGCAAAGCGGCTTTCGGCAAACAGCGCCTTGGCCTGCTCCAGTGGCGAAGCGGTGGGGGCGGCGGGCATCTGCACGTGTGGCTCGAGCATGGCGCGAATCGCCGATTCCGGCTGAGCCCCGGCAAAACCGTCCACCGGCTGGCCGTCCTTGAACAGCACAACGGTCGGCAGGCTGCGGATACCGAACTGGGCAACCACCTGTTGCTCCACGTCGCAGTTGATCTTGGCCAGCAGCAACTCGCCCTGGTAACCCTCGGTGATCTTGGCCAGCAACGGCATCAGTGCCTTGCACGGCGCACACCACTCGGCCCAGAAGTCCACCAGCACCGGCTTGTGGAAAGAGTTCTCGATCACCAGTTGCTGAAAGGTGGCATCGGTAGCGTCGAAAATGTAAGGCGTGTCTTGGGTCATCGCGACTCTCGCTAACTCATCAATGGCACCACTATAAGGCGTCGCGGCTGGCGTGGTACAGGCTGACCCTGCGGAATTCGTGTGGCTCGGCCAGGTCCGGCAGGGTCAGTGCTTCGAGCACGCCCAACTGCTGGTACAGCGGGTGGCTGAAGTCGCGTACCCGCGAGTCGGCCACCAGCGCCTGGCGGCCGCGGCTGAGGAAGGCATCCAGCAGCGGCAGGTTGGCGCGGTCATACAGCACATCGGCAACCAGGATCAGGTCGAAGCGGTCGTCCTCGGCAAAGAAGTCGCTGCTGTAACTGAGCGCTACCCCGTTCAGCGCGGCATTGGCGCGGCAGGCATGGAGGGCCAGCGGGTCGAGGTCGCAGGCCACCACTTCCAGTGCCCCGGCGCGCGCGGCGGCAATGCCGGCGATACCGGAGCCGGCGCCAAAGTCCAGCACGCGCTTGCCGGCCACCCATTCCGGGCGTTCGGCCAGGTAGCGGGCCATGGCCAGGCCACTGGCCCAGCAAAAGCTCCAGTAGGGCGGCTCTTCAAGAATGCGCCGGGTTTCGTCGCTGCTGAAGGCACGGTCCATGTTCTGGTCGTCGATCAACCACAGCTTCAGGTCACAGCCGGGCAGCTCGCTGACGATCAGGCGCGCTTCGCCGATCAGGCCGCCGAGGGCCTGTTGCAGGGCCAGTGGCGCCACTTAAGGTGCCTTCTCGAAACGCAGCGGGCCGGTGGCCTGGGTCTGGGCCTGGCTGATACGTACCGGCGGCAGGTGCATGATCAACTGGCCGGAACGGCTGGCGCGGCCACGTAGCTCGACCCTCGCGCCGGCCGGGAAGGCCTCGGGGTTGAAGCGAAGGTGGTAGGGCAACGCTTGCCCGGTGCCGGTCAGGTTGCTGCTGGCCAGCAGGCGTTGCGGGCGGTCGCGTTCGTCGATGACCAGCAAGGCCAGTTCCACGTCGGCACCGGCCGGGATTTCCAGCAAGGTGCCGCTCAGTTCACGCTGGTAGGCCGGCAACGGGCCCAATACTTCGGCCGGTTTGGCCGAGCGGGTTGGTGTGGGCGCCGGGGGTGTATCGGTCTTCGGCCTGTCGCTGCCGCAAGCGGCGAGCAGGGCGGCGCAGCACAGCACGACGAGCGCTCGGTAGTGCATGGGGGAGTCCTTAACGGGCAGATTTCCCATGGATGTTAACCCCTTTGGCTTGTCTTGCCAGTGCAATGCGCTACCATGGCCCTCCCTTTTTTTGTTGCCTGCCACCATGCACTGTCCCTTTTGCGGTGCCAACGACACCAAGGTCATCGACTCTCGCCTCGTTGCCGAGGGCGAGCAGGTGCGCCGCCGCCGCGAATGCGTGGCCTGTGGCGAGCGCTTCACCACCTTCGAAACCGCCGAACTGGTGCTGCCCCGGCTGATCAAGCAGGACGGCACGCGCCAGCCTTTCGACGAAGACAAGCTGCGCGCCGGCATGCAACGGGCCCTGGAAAAGCGCCCGGTCAGCGTCGAGCGCCTGGAAGCGGCGCTGGCCCACATCAAGAGCCGCCTGCGTGCCACTGGCGAGCGCGAAGTCAAATCGCTGGTGGTGGGTGAAATGGTCATGGCCGAGCTGCGCAAGCTCGACGAGGTGGCTTATATCCGCTTTGCCTCGGTGTACCGGCGCTTCCAGGACCTGGACGAGTTCCGCGAAGAAATCGACCGCCTGGCCCGTGAGCCGGCTAAAGAGTGAACATGCCCAGCCAAGCCGCCATCCTTGACGCCCACTACATGGCCCGCGCGCTGGAGCTGGCGCGCAAGGGTCTGTATACCACCCACCCCAACCCGCGCGTAGGCTGCGTGATCGTGCGTGATGGCGAAGTGGTCGGCGAAGGTTGGCACGTGCGCGCCGGCGAGCCGCATGCCGAAGTGCATGCCCTGCGCCAGGCCGGTGAGCGTGCCCGTGGCGCTTGTGCCTACGTTACCCTTGAACCGTGCAGCCACCATGGGCGCACGCCGCCGTGTGCCGAGGCGCTGGTCAAGGCTGGTGTGGCGCGGGTTGTGGCAGCCATGCAGGACCCTAACCCGCAAGTGGCGGGGCAAGGCCTGCGGCGCCTCGCCGAGGCCGGTATCGAGGTGGCCAGTGGCGTGCTCGAAGCCGAGGCCCGCGCACTCAACCCGGGCTTTCTCAAGCGCATGGAAACTGGCCTGCCGTTCGTGCGCGCCAAGTTGGCCATGAGCCTGGACGGCCGCACCGCCATGGCCAGTGGCGAAAGCCAGTGGATTACCGGCCCGGCTGCCCGTTCGGCGGTACAGCGCCTGCGCGCCCGCTCCAGCGTGGTGCTGACCAGCGCTGCCAGCGTGCTGGCCGACAACGCCCGCATGACCGTGCGTGGCGCCGAGCTGGGCCTGGATGCCGAAACCACAGCCCTGGCTCTCAGCCGAACGCCGCTGCGCGTACTGGTCGATGGCCGCCTGCGCCTGCCACTGGATGCGCCGTTCTTCCAGGCTGGCCCGGCACTGGTGGTGACCGCTGTCGCAGATGACCCGCGCTATGCCGCTGCCGGCCACGAATTGTTGAGCCTGCCAGGTGACAATGGTCAGGTCGACCTGCCGGCGCTGCTGCAGGCCCTGGCCGCTCGCGGTGTCAACGAAATCCTGCTGGAAGCCGGTGCCGGCCTGGTCGGTGCCTTTGCCCGCCAAGGCCTGGTCGACGAATATCAGCTGTTCGTTGCCGGCACCTTCCTCGGCTCCCAGGCCCGCCCGTTGCTGGACTGGCCGCTGGACAGGATGAGCGAAGCGCCGCGATTGAAAATTACCGAAATGCGGGCAGTGGGCGATGACTGGCGGGTCACAGCCATCCCCCTGCCGGCACCCGGCGTATAATGCCGGGCTTGCCCCGTGCAAACCGTTTTTGAGGAAGACCCCATGTTTACCGGCATCATCGAATCCATCGGCACCATCCGCAGCCTCACCCCCAAGGGTGGTGACGTGCGCGTCTACGTCGAAACCGGCAAGCTCGACCTGGGTGACGTCAAGCTGGGCGACAGCATCGCCGTCAATGGGGTATGCCTGACCGCTGTCGAACTGCCGGGCAATGGCTTCTGGGCCGACGTCAGCGTCGAAACCCTCAAGCGCACCGCGTTCATCGACCTCAAGAGCGGCAGCAAGGTCAACCTGGAGAAAGCCCTGACCCCCACCACCCGCCTGGGTGGGCACCTGGTCAGCGGCCATGTCGACGGCGTCGGCGAAATCATCTCGCGCAGCGATAACGCCCGCGCCATCCAGTTCCGTGTGCGTGCACCCAAGGAGCTGGCCAAGTACATCGCCCACAAGGGTTCGATCACCGTCGACGGCACCAGCCTGACGGTCAATGAGGTCAATGGCGCCGAGTTCGAGCTGACCATTGTCCCGCACACCCTGTCCGAAACCATCATGGCCGACTACCGCGCAGGGCGTCGGGTAAACCTTGAGGTCGACCTGCTGGCCCGTTATCTGGAGCGCTTGCTGCTGGGTGACAAGGCTGCCGAACCGAGCAAGGGCAGTGGCATTACCGAAAGCTTCCTGGCCGCCAACGGCTTCTTGAAATCCTGATTGAGAAGGGGGTGCCGCGTGGCGCTCAACAGCATCGA
The DNA here is from genome assembly GCF_000412675.1 of Pseudomonas putida NBRC 14164. Classification (NCBI taxonomy): domain Bacteria; kingdom Pseudomonadati; phylum Pseudomonadota; class Gammaproteobacteria; order Pseudomonadales; family Pseudomonadaceae; genus Pseudomonas; species Pseudomonas putida. The sequence goes on from NC_021505.1 coordinate 631,812, forward strand.
AGAACTGGTCGAAGACATCCGCCAGGGCAAAATGGTCATCCTCATGGATGACGAAGACCGCGAGAACGAAGGCGACATCATCATGGCAGCCGAATGCTGCCTGCCCGAGCACATCAACTTCATGGCCAAGCACGCCCGTGGCCTGATCTGCATGCCGATGACCCGCGAGCGTTGCGAAACGCTTAAACTGCCGCTGATGGCGCCGCGCAACGGCTCGGGCTTCGGCACCAAGTTCACCGTGTCGATCGAAGCCGCCGAAGGCGTCACCACCGGCATCTCCGCCGCCGACCGTGCACGCACGGTGCAGGCCGCTGCCGCCAAGGACGCCAAGGCCGAAGACATCGTCAGCCCTGGCCACATCTTCCCGCTGATGGCCCAGCCCGGCGGTACCCTGGCCCGCGCCGGCCACACCGAAGCTGCCTGCGACCTGGCGCGTATGGCCGGTTTCGAGCCAAGCGGCGTGATCTGCGAAGTGATGAACGACGACGGCACCATGTCGCGCCGCGCCGAGCTGGAAGTGTTCGCCGCCGAGCACGGCCTGAAGATCGGCACCATTGCCGACCTGATCCACTACCGCATGATTCACGAGCGCACCGTGCAGCGTGTTTCCGAGCAGCCCGTGGAAAGCGAGCTGGGCGAGTTCAACCTGGTCACCTACCGCGACGCGGTGGAAGGCGACGTGCACCTGGCCCTGACCCTGGGCAAGATCTGCGCCGAAGAGCCGACCCTGGTGCGTGTGCACAACATGGACCCGCTGCGCGACCTGCTGCTGGTCAAGCAGCCAGGCCGCTGGAGCCTGCGTGCTGCCATGGCCGCCGTGGCCGAAGCCGGCAGCGGCGTGGTACTGCTGCTGGGCCACCCGCTGGATGGCGACGTGCTGCTGGCGCACATCCGCGAAAGCGCAGGCGATGCACCGGCCAAGGCACCGACCACCTACAGCACCGTGGGTGCCGGTTCGCAGATCCTGCGCGACCTTGGTGTGCGCAAGATGCGCCTGATGAGTTCGCCGATGAAGTTCAACGCGATATCCGGATTCGATCTGGAAGTTGTAGAATACGTGCCCTCCGAGTGACTTGAGGCGGCATTGACGCCCTCTGCTCGAGTCCAGACCCCTGTCGAGGCCGCTTGTATGCGGCCTCGCTCTTGAAGATGAGAATATCGGAATGACCCTGAAGACCATCGAAGGTACCTTCATCGCCCCCAAAGGTCGCTATGCTTTGGTGGTTGGCCGCTTCAACAGCTTCGTCGTTGAAAGCCTGGTAAGCGGTGCCGTTGATGCCCTGGTACGCCACGGTGTCAGCGAAAGCGACATCACCATCATCCGTGCCCCGGGCGCATTTGAAATCCCGTTGGTAGCACAGAAGGTCGCCCAGCAAGGCGCCTACGACGCGATCATCGCCCTGGGCGCCGTGATCCGTGGTGGTACCCCGCACTTCGAATACGTGGCGGGCGAATGCACCAAGGGCCTGGCCCAGGTGTCCATGGAGTTCGGTGTTCCGGTGGCCTTCGGCGTACTGACCGTCGACTCCATCGAACAAGCCATCGAGCGTTCCGGCACCAAAGCCGGCAACAAAGGTGCTGAAGCTGCCCTGTCCGCACTGGAAATGGTCAGCCTGCTGGCGCAGTTGGAGGCCAAGTGATTAGCGACGAAAGCGATCGTTTCAACCCGCGCGATCCAAAACCTGCGGATGCCGGCAAGCCCTCGAAAAGCGCCAAGCGCCGCGAAGCCCGCAAGCTCGCGACCCAGGCACTGTACCAGTGGCACATGGCGCAGCATTCGCTGAACGAGATCGAAGCGCAGTTCCGGGTGGATAACGATTTCACCGACGTCGACGGTGCCTATTTCCGTGAAATCCTGCATGGGGTTCCGGCAATCAAGGGCGAAATCGACAAGGCGCTGGTGCCTTGCATGACCATGACGCTGGAAGAGCTCGACCCGGTCGAGTTGGCCGTGCTGCGTCTGTCCACCTGGGAGTTCATCAAGCGCGTCGACGTACCGTACCGCGTGGTGATCAACGAAGGTGTCGAGCTGGCCAAGGTCTTCGGTGCCACCGACGGCCACAAGTTCGTCAACGGCGTGCTGGACAAGCTGGCACCGTCGCTGCGTGAAGCCGAAGTCAAGGCGAACAAGCGCTGATTCTGGCGCTGTAGAGCCATGGGTGAGTTCGAGCTGATCAACCATTACTTCGCCGCCGCGCCTTGTGCGCAGGGCGGCGAGGGCGTGGCCCTGGGTATCGGCGACGACTGCGCCCTGCTAGCCCTTCCCCCCGGTGAGCAACTGGCGGTGTCGACCGACACCCTGGTCGCCGGGGTGCATTTTCCCGCTGTCTGCGATCCGCTGCTGCTTGGCCAGCGTTCGTTGGCCGTGGCCGCCAGTGACCTGGCCGCCATGGGCGCGACTGCGATCGGCTTCACCCTCGCCCTGACCCTGCCGGACGTTGGCCCTGACTGGCTGGCGGCGTATGCCGACGGCCTCAGCCGCATGGCCCACCGTTGCCGCATGAGCCTGATCGGGGGTGACACCACCCGGGGCCCGCTGAGCATCACCGTCACCGTGTTTGGCCGCGTGCCGGCAGGCCAGGCGTTGCGCCGTAGCGGTGCGCGCCCAGGCGACCTGCTGTGCGTCGGTGGTGTGCTGGGCAAGGCGGCCGGCGCGCTGCCGCTGGTGCTGGGAGAGCGCGAGGCACCTGCCGAGCAGGCCGAGCCGCTGCTGGCCCATTACTGGTCGCCAATGCCGCAGCTCACCCTCGGCACGCTGCTGCGTGGCCGGGCCTCGGCGGCGCTGGACATTTCCGACGGCCTGCTCGCAGATTGCGGGCATATCGCCAAGGCGTCCGGCGTAGCACTGGAGGTGAACCTGGCCCAGGTGCCGGTGTCTCCTGCTGTAGAGGCGTTTCTCGGCCGCCAAGCGGCAGTGCAGGCAGCCCTTACCGGTGGCGACGACTACGTGCTGGCCTTCACGCTGCCGCCAGAGGCGCTGGCGCCTCTGGCTGGCCTCGGCCTCGTCGAGGTGCATACCATTGGCCGTGTGCTCGAAGGGCAGGGCGTGACCTTGCGCGACGTGCAGGGCCGGGACATCACCCCCGTTCAGCGGGGCTATCAACACTTTAGGGAGACACCGTGACCGATCACCCCAATCAGGTGCCTGCGGAGTTCGTTCCGCCTTCGGTCTGGCGCAACCCGTGGCACTTCATCGCGTTTGGCTTTGGTTCTGGCACCTTGCCCAAGGCCCCGGGTACCTGGGGCTCGCTGGTGGCCATACCGTTCATCCCGTTGTGGCAGATGTTGCCTGACTGGGGCTACTGGCTATTGCTGGGCGTGAGCATGCTGTTTGGCTTCTGGTTGTGCGGCAAAGTCGCCAATGACTTGCGCGTACACGACCATGAAGGCATTGTCTGGGATGAGATCGTCGGCATGTGGATCACCCTCTGGCTGGTGCCAGAAGGCTGGCAGTGGCTGCTGGCAGGGTTCCTGATGTTCCGCTTCTTCGACATCCTCAAGCCATGGCCCATCCGCTGGATCGACCGCCATGTGCACGGGGGCGTCGGCATCATGCTCGACGATATCCTGGCCGGCGTGTTTGCCTGGCTGGGCATGCAGGTTCTGGTGTGGGCGGTTGCCTGAACAGGGAGCGCGTGAATGGCCATAAGGACGTTGCTGTTGGCAGTGCTGCTGAGCGTTGCCCCATGGGTGGCGGCTGCTGAAGGCGTGCCGAAGCAGATCCACCTGGTCAGTGAGGAGTGGCTCGATTACACCAACGCTGACGGTACCGGGGTGGCCTGGGACGTGCTGCGCAAGGTGTTCGAGCCGGCAGGGGTCAAGGTGGTGCCGCAGAGCGCGCCCTACAGCCGTGCAGTCGGGCTGGTCAAACGTGGCGAAGCCGATGCCTGGGTGGGCTCGTACAAGCAAGAGAACGCCGACAACCTGTACCCGCGCTGGCACTTCGACATGGACCACATCTACGCCCTGGGGCTGGCCAGCAAACCTGCGCCTACTGCGCAGAATGTGGGCAAGTATCGCCTGGCCTGGGTGCGCGGCTACGACTACGGCAGCTACCTGCCAGATGTGCATGAATACCGTGAAATTCAGCGTCGCGAAGGCATTCTGCCGATGCTCGAGCATGACCGGGTGGACTTCTACATCGATGCACAGACCGAAGTCGATTATGTCCTGAGCCAGTCATCCCAGCCCGAGCGCTTCAGTCGTACCCATGTGGCCGAGCTGCCGCTGTACCTGGCGTTTGCCCGCAACGGCCAGGCCAAGGCGCTGTGTGACCTGTTCGACAAGCGCATGGACGAACTGGTGCGCAGCGGCGAGCTGAAGCCGATTTTCGAGCACTGGAAACAGCCGTACCCGTTCACTGCAGACAGCAAACCGCATTGAAGCAGGGGCGCTTTGCACCCCATCGCCGGCAAGCCAGCTCCCACAGGATCACCACAGCTTCGAATCCTGTGCAGTACCTGTGGGAGCCGGCTTGCCGGCGATAGGGCCGAGCCTGGTTAACCTAAGCATCGAACTTTTCGATCTTAACCCGCGGTATTCAGCCCGCCCACAGCCTGCAACCGGCTGATACAATCGGCCCACGAGAAATTTCCAACTTATTCCAGGAGCACAACGTGCCCGTCGTCTTTGTTGCCGCCTCTAAACTCCCGACGCCATTCGCGACCTTCACCATGCATGGCTTCCTCGACGAAGCCACTGGCCGCGAGCACGTAGTGCTCAGCCTCGGTGACATTGCGGACGGCCAGCCGGTGCTGGGGCGCCTGCACTCCGAGTGCCTGACCGGCGATGCCTTGTTCAGCCAGCGCTGCGACTGCGGTTCGCAGTTGGAAGCCGCGCTGCAGGCCATCGCCCGTGAAGGCCGCGGGGTACTGCTGTACCTGCGTCAGGAAGGCCGTGGCATCGGCCTGTTGAACAAGATCCGCGCCTACGAGCTGCAGGATGGTGGCGCCGATACCGTCGAAGCCAATGAACGCCTGGGCTTTGCCGCCGACCAGCGCGACTACGCCATCTGCTTGCCGATGCTGGAGCACTTGGGTGTGAAAGCCCTGCGACTGATGACCAATAACCCGCGCAAGGTCAAAGCGCTGACCGACATGAACATCGTGGTTGCCGAACGTGTGCCGCTGCACACCGGCCACAACCCGCACAACCGTTACTACCTGGCGACCAAGGCCGGCAAACTCGGCCACATGCTGGGCAATGAACACCAGGGCGAGGTGCCCCAGGCGTGACCCGTGCCGAGGTCAAGCGGCGCCTGGCACTGGCCTGGTGGCAGTATCTGGCGATGGGCCTGGTGCCGCTGCCGGTCATGGCCTGGGCCTTTGGTGGTGGTGACGCGCTGATCCCGGTGCTGGCCATGCCACTGTTCATCGCCGGCGCGGCGACCATGTTCCTCAGCCTGCCGCGCTTCGGCGCCTACAAGCGCGCACTGATCGCCACCTCCAAGGTGCTCGGCACGGGCGAAGAGCCCGCTGCCTGGATCGAACTGGCCCGGGTACGGCGCATGGCCATGTTGTACGCCTGCTTCCCGGCCTGGGTCGCCGCGCTGTCGGTGCTGGTCGGCCTTGAGGCGGTGCCGCAAATCCTGCTGGCACTGTCTACCGTGGTGGTGCTGTACCTCTATCGCATTCCACGCCAGCTCGGCTGATGCGCCTGCTGCCAGGCCTGCTGGCGCTGTTCGCCTGCACCGTGCTGGCCGCTGACCCCCTGCGGGTGGTCAGCCTGGCGCCCTCGATGACTGAAATCATGCTCGAACTGCGGGCCGACGACCTGCTGGTGGGGGTGCTCGACGGTGGCGAGCGGCCAGCAGCGCTGCGCGACCTGCCGTCGGTTGGGCGCCAAGGGCAACTGAACATGGAGCGCCTGCTCAGCCTGCGCCCCGAGCTGTTGTTGCTCTGGCCGGGCAGCGTGCCACCCGCCCAGCGCGACCAGCTCAAGCGCCTGGGCATCGCCACCTTCAGTGCGGAAGCCCATGATATCGACCAGTTGATCGCGCAGATCGAAGCCATCGCCGAGCGTATCGGCCGTGCCGAACAAGGCCATCAGTACGCCCAGGCCCTGCGAGAGCGGCTGCAGCAGTTACGTGAGCAGTACCGGCGTGACGAGCCATTGCAGGTGTTCTACCAGGTATGGGACCAGCCGTTGTACACCCTGGGTGGCCGGCAGGTGGTGAGCGATGCCTTGGCAGTGTGCGGGGCGCGCAATGTGTTCGCCGACCTCAACCAGCCGGCACCGCAGGTGAATGTGGAGACTGTGCTGCTGCGCAACCCACAGGTCATCCTGGCTGGCGATCCAGCGCAACTGGCGAGCTGGAAGGCCTGGCCGCAATTGCGTGCGGTTGCCGATGGCCGCTTGCTGGTGGTGCCCGACAAAGGTCTGGAGCGGCCCAGCGGGCAGATGATCGAAGCCACCGCACGCTTGTGCGCGTTGCTCGCGGCTAAAGCGCCGGCGTCCAGGTAACGCTGAACAACAGCGTGCGGCCTTCTTCGCGGTAGGGATAGTAGGCACCCTCGTAGCTGTACAGGGCACGGCTGTGAGTGTGGTCCAGCAGGTTATCCAGCTTCGCTTCCAGTTTCAGTTCGTCAGTGGCTGCCCAACTACCGCGCAAACCGAGCAGGCCATAGCCGCCGATGCGGTTGCGGTTGGCCTCATCGTCATAGCTGCCGCTGACCGCTTGCCAGCCTGCGCCCACGGTGAAACGCCCGAGTTCACGGTCCAGGTCCAGGCTCAGCGTGCGGCGTGCACGGCGGGCGAGGGTGTGGCCGCTGTCACGGTCACGAGGATCGATCAGTGCCAGGCCCAGTTGGCTGTGCCAGGCGCCCCATTGTTGCGCCAAGGCCATTTCGAAGCCGTTGATACGGGCCGAGGCAACGTTGCGGGGTATCGAGCCCTGGCCGAACACGATCGCATCGCGCAGGTCGGTGCGGTACAGCGAGGCTTCCAGGCGGCTGTCCGCAGTCAGCTGGCTGCGCCATTGCAGCTCGTAGCTTCTGGAGTGCTCGGGGTCCAGGTCCGGGTTGCTGAACTGGGGGTAGTACAGGTCGTTGAAGGTTGGCGCCCGAAAGCCTTCGCTGTAGGACAGCAGCACATCATTCTGTGCGTTCAACGGTACGGCCAAGCTGCCGCTCCAGGTGGTCTGGCCGCCGAACTGCTGGTTACGGTCATGGCGCACACCCACTTCGGTGGAAAACCGTTCGCCCTGGTAGCGGTGCTGGACGAAGACGGCGCGGTTCCAGCGGCTGTCTTCGGTGAAGTCGGTGCTGGCGTGCACACGGTCTTCGTACCAATCCGCACCCAGCAGCAGGTTGTTGCGTTCATCCATGACCAAATTGTTTTGCCAGGTTGCCTGGTCGCGATAGGTGTTGAACGGGGCGCTTGAATGCCTGAGCTTGTCTCGGCTGTCGTCGCGGTTTTCGCTATGCGCCAGTTCGAGCCTTGTATTCCACTGCTCGCTGACCTGAGCATCCAAGTAGCTGCCTATGCTGCTGACAGCGAAATTCGAATACGGCACTTGAGGGCTTGCACCGCGCGGCTCGTCGTACTCACTGCGGCCACGGCTGTCGAGCAGGTTCAGCCCGGCCTCGAAGCGCTCACCGAAGGTGTGGCTCAGGCTCAGGTTGAATGCCTTGTTGCGGTAAGCGTCGTGGTCGCCATCGCTGGCGAAGGACGGCCCGGTCGAGTCGATGCCGGCCGTTTCATCCAGGCTGGCGCCGAGGTTGAAGCGGGTTGCGCCATCCCCGCCTGAAAGCCCCAGGCTGCGTTGGAACGTCTGGTTGCTGCCGGCGGCCATTCGCAGGCGCGGCTGCAGGCCGGGGCCGTTGCTACGCCGGGTGAAGATCTGGATTACCCCACCAATGGCATCGCTGCCGTACACCGCTGAGCGCGAGCCGCGCAGCACTTCCACCCGCTCGATCTGGTCAACGTCGAGAAACTGCAGGCCGCTGTCGCCGGAGGTGGCGTTGGCAATGCGCACACCATCCACCAGTACCAGGCTTTGTGCGGCCTTGGTGCCGCGAATGAAGATGCCGGGCAGACTGCCACGGCCACCGGTAGGCGCCACTTGCACGCCGGGCACGCGGCTGAGCAGGTCGGTGACGCTGGTGGGTTGCAGGCGGTCGATGTCAGTGCGGGTGAAGACGGTGTTTGCAGCACTGGTGGCGGTGCGCGACTCGACCTGGCGGCTGGCGCTGATCAGCACGTCGGGGAGCTTGAGGGCGTCGTCGCGCTCGGCGGCCAGCAGGGGGAGGGGGAGGCAGAGCAATGTAGCAAAGCTTGGGGCTTTCATGGGCAGTACCATTTTGCGAGGGCTGCGCCCTCGATCGCGACACAGGGCCGCTCCTACAGGTGGGCGAGTCTTGGGGCGATTGTGTTGTGCGGCCTGTCAGGGCCCCATCGCCGGCAAGCCAGCTCCCACAGGTATTGCCCAAGCCTGGGGAGCGGTGCGGTCAATGTGGGAGCGGCCTTGTGTCGCGATGGGCCGCAGAGCGGCCCCGGGGATTACAAGCCGAGCATGGCCATGCGGGCCTTCACCGAAGCTTCGATCCCGGCCGCATCCAGCCCGCACTCAGCCAGCATCTGTGCAGGCTTGGCATGCTCGACGTAGATGTCGGGCAAGCCCAGGTGCAGCAGCGGCTTGAGCACTGCCTGGCTGGCCAGGAACTCACCCACCGCAGCACCCGCGCCACCCATGATGGCGTTCTCTTCAATGGTCACCAGCAGCGCATGGCTGCCAGCCAGTTCCAGCACCAGGGCCTCGTCCAGCGGTTTGACGAAGCGCATGTCAACCACTGTGGCGTTGATCTGCTCGGCCACCTGCATGGCCTCGGCCAGTTGCACGCCAAACACCAGCAGGGCGACGTTCTCGCCTTGGCGGCGAACCACGCCCTTGCCGATTTCCAGTGGCTCCAGGTCGCCGCTGATCGGCGCATTCGGGCCGGTGCCACGCGGGTAGCGCACGGCTGCCGGGCCGTTGTACAGGTGGCCGGTGCTGAGCATCTTGCGCAGCTCGTTCTCGTCGCTCGGGGTCATCACCAGCATGCCCGGGATGCAGCGCAGGTACGACAGGTCATAACTGCCCGCATGGGTCGGGCCGTCTTCGCCAACGAGGCCGGCGCGGTCGATGGCAAACAGCACATCGAGGTTCTGTACGGCCACGTCGTGGATCAGCTGGTCGTAGGCACGCTGCAGGAACGTGGAGTAGATCGCCACCACCGGCTTGCTGCCCTCGCAGGCCATGCCGGCCGCCAAGGTAACGGCGTGCTGCTCGGCGATCGCCACGTCGAAGTAGCGTTCCGGGTAGCGCTCGCTGAAGTCGACCAGGTCGGAGCCTTCCTTCATCGCCGGGGTAATGCCCACCAGGCGGTTGTCGGCGGCGGCCATGTCGCACAGCCACTGGCCGAACACGGCAGAGTATTTCGGGCCGCTGACTTTCTTTGGCGCGGCAGGCTTGTCGGCCGGCTCCAGCTTGGTGATGGCGTGATAGCCGATCGGGTCGACCTCGGCCGGGGCGAAGCCCTTGCCCTTCTTGGTCACCACGTGCAGGAACTGCGGGCCCTTCAGGTCACGCATGTTGCGCAGGGTGGCGATCATGGTCGGCAGGTCGTGGCCGTCGATGGGGCCGATGTAGTTCCAGCCCAGTTCTTCGAACAGCGTGCCCGGCACCAGCATGCCTTTGGCGTATTCCTCGGTGCGGCGGGCGATTTCCCAGGCGCCTGGCAGGCGCGACAGCACTTTCTTGCTGCCTTCGCGCATGCTCGCGTAGGTGCGGCTGGAGAGGATCTTGGCCAGGTAGTTGGACAGGCCGCCGACATTGCGCGAAATCGACATGTCGTTGTCGTTGAGGATCACCAGCATGTCGGCGTTGACTTCCTGGGCGTGGTTCAACGCCTCGAAGGCCATGCCGGCAGTCAGCGCGCCGTCCCCGATCACCGCAATCGATTTGCGTGCGCTGTTCTGCAGACGGGCGGCAATGGCCATGCCCAGTGCGGCGCTGATCGAGGTGCTGGAGTGGCCGACGCCAAAGGTGTCGTACTCGCTCTCGCTGCGGCGCGGGAAAGCGGCGATGCCGTCCTTCTGGCGCAGGCTGAGCATGCGGTTACGGCGCCCGGTGAGGATCTTGTGCGGGTAGGCCTGGTGGCCCACGTCCCACACCAGCCGGTCGTCCGGGGTGTCGAACACGTAGTGCAGGGCGATGGTCAGCTCGATCACGCCCAGACCGGCGCCAAAATGCCCACCGGTCTGTCCCACGGTGTAGAGCAGTTCCTGGCGCAGTTCGTCGGCCAGGGTCTCCAGGTCGGCTTCGGCCAGCCGGCGCAGGCCGGCAGGCGTGTCAGCGCGGTCGAGCAACGGCGTGACCGGGCGTTCGCGGGGGATCTCTTGAAACGTCGTGGGCATCAGGCGAGTCGTTATAGGTGTGTGAAGACGCGGCAGTTTACCCCATTGTAGGAAATACTGCCCATTCAGACGGGTGTCGCACGGGGCTGCTTTGCAGCCCATCGCCGGCAAGCCAGCTCCCACAGGATCTTCACAGATCACAGGCCGCTGAGGTACCTGTGGGAGCTGGCTTGCCGGCGATGGGGCGCGCAGCGGCCCCGATCAATCAGTTACGGCGTTCGACGATGTAGCGCGCCAGGGCCCGCAGTGGCTCGGCCGTTTCACCGAAGCCTTGCAGTGCGATCAGCGCCTGGTCGCGCAGTTCGATTGCATAGGCCTTGGCCGCTTCCAGGCCCAGCAGGGCCGGGTAGGTCGGTTTGTCACGAGCTATGTCGGCACCCTGGCGTTTGCCCAGGGTGGCGGTGTCGCTCTCCACGTCGAGGATGTCGTCCTGCACCTGGAATGCCAGGCCGATGGCCTGCGCATAAACCTGCAGGGCATCCAGCTGCGCCTGTTCGGCACGGGCGCTGGCCAGGGCGCCGAGGCGTACGCTGGCTTCAATCAGTGCGCCGGTCTTGTGCCGGTGCATGAACTCCAGTGCCTGCTGGTCCAGCTTCAGGCCTACCGAACCGAGGTCGATGGCCTGGCCGCCGACCATGCCTGCCGGGCCGGCAGCCTTGGCCAAGGCCTGGACCATGGCCAGGCGAATGCCGTCGGCCTGCGGGCTCAGGCCTGGGTCGAGCAGGGCACTGAATGCCAGGCTCTGCAAACCGTCGCCAGCGAGGATGGCGCAGGCTTCGTCAAATGCTTTGTGGGTAGTGGGTTGGCCACGACGCAGGTCGTCGTCGTCCATGGCTGGCAGGTCGTCATGCACCAGCGAGTAGGCGTGGATCAGTTCGACCGCGCAGGCCGCGCCGTTGGCCTGTTCGGCCGGGGCGCCCAAGGCTTCGCAGGCCGCGTAGGCCAGCAGCGGGCGTACGCGCTTGCCGCCGTTCATCACGCTGTAGCGCATGGCGGCGTAAAGGCGTTCCAGCTCTTTGGACGGGGCAACGAACAGCGGTTCGAGGGCAGCGTCGACCCGAGCCTGGCAGCTGGCCTGGTAAGTGCCAATCATGCTTCCGGCTCCGCGTCGAAGGGCTGCGCGGCCAGTTCGCCGTCGCGTTCCAGGAGGATTTGCACCTTCTGTTCGGCCTGGGCCAGGGCACCCTGGCAATCACGGGTCAGGGCGATGCCTTGCTCGAAGGCGGCCAGCGATTCTTCCAGCGACAACTCGCCGTTCTCCAGGCGCTCGACCAGTGCTTGCAGGTCTGCGAGGGATTGCTCGAAATCGAGGGAGGCTTTTTTGCGGGCCATGGCGACTTTCTCGGTGGCATTCAGAACGGCGCGACACTAGCAGAGCGGGGCGGGGGGAGCAAACTTCCGACAGCTGCCCGGCTCATACAGGCCGCTCTCAAAAGGGCCGCAAAGCGGCCCTGTCCGGAGGATCAGGCCGGCTCTGCTTCCCGTTCCAGCATCGCCTCGCGGTACCGCGCCAGCTCCTCGATGGTCAGCACCGGCAAGTTGTACTGCCGCGCATAAACCGCCACCTGCTCGCCACGCGCCATGCTGCCATCGGGGTTCATCAGCTCGCACAGCACTGCCGCGGGGCGCAGGCCGGCCAGGCGCGCCAGGTCCACCGAGCCTTCGGTGTGCCCACGGCGGGTCAGCACCCCGCCATTGCGGGCGCGCAGCGGGAACACATGCCCCGGGCTGACGATATGACGCTGTTCGGCGCTGGAGCGCAGTGCCGCGCCAATGGTGGTGATGCGGTCCTGGGCAGAAACCCCGGTGGTGATGCCTTCTGCAGCCTCGATGGTGACCGTGAAGCCGGTGCCGTGGCGGGCCTGGTTGTTCTGCACCATTGGCGCCAGTTGCAGTGCGTCGACGGTGGCTTCGTCCAGGCACAGGCAGACGATGCCGCTGCAGTCGCGGATCATCATGGCCATGGTCTGCAGCGTAATGTTTTCGGCAGCGGCAATGATGTCCGCTTCGTCCTCGCGGTCGTCATCGTCAAGCAGCAGCACAGGGCGCCCGGCCTGGAAGGCGGCGATGGCGGCGGAAACAGCGGGGAATTGCGGATGGTTACGGGTGGACATGAAACGCTCCTCGTGAATGATCGATGAACGTCTCGGGGCGAACAAAATGCGCGCGCAGGGGCGCCCGGATGGCCCCTGCCTGACGCCTTCTTTCATCCGGACTATGACCGTCGGCTCTGGAGTTGCACCAGATCTGCTGACCCCCGGCATGGCCGGGGCGCTCGCGGGCTCATCTTTCGATTTACCGCCGGTGGGGACTTTCACCCCGCCCTGAAGACCGCCCAAGCATACCGCACCTTGCCACCCCGCTGGCAACCCACGGCTCTACGACCTTTGGCGGTATCATGCCGTCATGCATTCGAGGAACAAGCCCATGGATATTCTCCAGGTCGCCGGTGGCAAGCCGATCAAGTTGTGGACCGATGGCGTGCCGGTCGAAGACGAGGCCCGCCAACAACTGCTGAACACGGCCAGGATGCCGTTCATCTTCAAGCACCTGGCGGTGATGCCCGACGTGCACCTGGGCAAGGGCTCGACCATCGGCAGCGTGATCCCTACGGTCGGCGCGATCATCCCCGCTGCGGTTGGCGTGGACATCGGCTGCGGCATGATCGCCGCGCGCACCTCGCTGCACGCGCGTGACCTGCCAGACAACCTGCATGGCTTGCGCAGTGCCATCGAGCAGGCGGTGCCGCATGGCAAGAGCTTCGGCAAACGTGACCAGGGCGCCTGGGCCGATGTACCGGCCAAGGCGGACAAGGCCTGGGGCCAGCTGGCCGGGCGGTTCAAGGCCATTACCGACAAATACCCGCGGCTGGAAAAGACCAATAACCGCCACCACCTGGGCACACTGGGCGGTGGCAACCACTTCATCGAAGTGTGCCTGGATGAAGCCGACCGCGTCTGGTTCATGCTGCACAGCGGCTCGCGCGGTGTGGGCAATGCCATCGGCAACCTGTTCATCGAGCTGGCCCAGGCCGACATGCGCCAGCACCTCGCCAACCTGCCAGACAAGGACCTGGCGTACTTCGAAGAAGGCAGCCGCCATTTCGCCGACTATGTCGAAGCGGTGGAGTGGGCGCAGGAGTACGCCCGGCAGAACCGCGAGCTGATGATGCTGGCCGTGGTCGGCGCTGCTCGCAAGGCGCTGGGCAAACCGTTCGAGGCCAGCCTGGAAGCGGTGAACTGCCACCACAACTACGTGCAGCGTGAGCAGCATTTTGGCCGCGAAGTGCTGGTGACGCGCAAAGGGGCGGTGTCGGCACAGAAGGGGGAACTGGGCATCATCCCGGGCTCGATGGGGGCCAGGAGCTTCATCGTGCGTGGGCTGGGCAACGAGGAGTCGTTCTGTTCCTGCAGCCATGGCGCAGGCCGGGTGATGAGCCGGACCAAGGCCAAAAGCCGCTTTACCGTCGAGGACCAACGGCGTGCCACGGCGCATGTGGAGTGCCGCAAGGACAAGGACGTCGTCGACGAGATCCCGATGGCGTACAAAGACATCGACGCGGTGATGCGTGCCCAGCAGGCGCTTGTAGAGGTGGTTCATACCCTGCGCCAGGTTGTGTGTGTGAAGGGGTAGCGAGAAGTGCCATAACTGGCTACCACACAGTGCGCCGGGGTAGTTCCTAGAGTGTTGCGCAGCCCACTTGGGGCAAACACCAGAGGATTGCAGATATGGCCACGCTTTACCCGTTCACTGACAGCGACGTCGATAGTGCCTTCGCCCAGCTCGACCACGCATTGTTCGACAAAGCGCGCGAAGCTGATGGGCCTGGAAGTGACCCCACCCCGAACATGCTGATCGTTGCCGGTGCCCAAGGGTCGGGCAAGACCTACTTGCTGGAGAAGCAGTTGCTACCCAGCGAGCGCTACCCGAACCATGTGCGACTGTACTTGCCCGAATTTCGCAAGCTGCACCCGCACTACGCCGAAATGAGCGAGCACGGTGTGCTGCACGTGTACGAGCACACCGAAGCCTTCATCAGGGCATTGAGCGGCAAGGTTTTTGGGTACGCTTTCGCCAACCGCTACAACATCATCATGGAAACGGCACTGGACGACGAAGCATTCGCCGGTTTCCCGCCTGCAGCCGTAGAGGCGGGTTACCGCTTCGAGATTCACATGATCGCCTGCAAGGTGGAATTCAGCCATTGGGCGACCCTCGACCGCGGTGTGAAGAGCGTTGCCAAGGGCGAAATCGAGCGATTCGTGGCGTTGTCGCAGATCCAGGCCTCACAGGCGAATGCCAAAAAGATCCTGAACGCTTTCGAACACGCCTGTACGCAGGCCCCTGGTTCGCAGGTCACGCTTTATGAGCGTGGCTTCGAAACGGATCAGCAGAGCAAGGTGCTGTGCCACAGCATCTGTGATGCCCCTGGTGTGTTGACTCCCCAGGCGGACTACGATGGCCAGCCCTTTTTCCGGGCGCCTTACCACGACACACTGGTTGAAATCCGGCGCAGCCCTGAAGGCAACGACTCTGGCACCTACCTGCAATTCTTCCAGGTTGTGCATGCCGGCATGCTTGATGAGCCGGTGCGCCAACAGATGGTCATGGCCTGCTGCAAGACCCTTGGCCGTAGCACCGACCTGGTACCGCGGATTTCCAGGGATGCCTTCCGCGACCTGAGCCAGTACCTGCTCAAGTACACCTATCCTTGATGCTACGAGGGCTCAGCAGGCCGGAGCCGGATAGGCGGTTATCTGGCCAGCTGCTCGACCACCGTCTGCAAAGAGGCCCCCAGCATTTCCCCATGGCCCAGCCCTTCGAACCTTTCGAAACGCACCTGAAGGCCTTGTACCATGGCCAGGTCTGCCGCCAGTTCTCGTGCAGGCTTCTCGACATCGCCCTTTAACTGCGCCCTGGGGTTGGCAGGTTCCTCGCTACCGCGCATCAGCAGCAGCCGCACAGGGTTGCTGCCCAACCGTTGTTCAAGGCCCTGTGCCTCCTGCACGATTGCCCCGTCATGCCACCACAGCGAAGGGCTGGCCGCCGCATAGTCACTGAACGCCCCGGGCCGGGTGAACAGCGCATGCAGCACGGCCAGCCCGCCGTAGGAGTGGCCCCACAGCGTCTGTCGCTGCAGGTCGATGGGGGCCAGCCCGGCCACCATCGGCCGCATGCGCTCGGTCAGCAGATCCAGAAATGCATCCACGCCACCACTGGGCAGGCCGGTCAGCGGGTCACGCTGCTCGGCCTGCCCAGGCAACGCCGGGGTATAGTCATAAGTCCGCCCCGCCCGCTCGATACGCTGCCCGGTCTGGTACCCCACGGCCACCAGCAAGGGCGCCTGGCCGGCGGCCAGTTTGGCCAGTTGCTGGCTGTTCAGCGCGCCGAGCGCAGCATTGCCGTCGAGCATCCACAGTACCGGGTACCCCGATGCTGGCGCCGGGCGGTTCGGCTTACCGACCCACAAACGGTAATGACGCTGGCCATCCGCCGAGTCCAGGTCGAGCTGGGTGAAGCGGTAGGCCAGGTCCTGACGCTGCAGCAGCGAGGTGTCCATCTTCTGGTTGCGCTCGGGCTGTGCCAGGGCAACGGGGGCTGCAAGGGCCAGTGCCAAAGCCAGCGTCAGGGTCATCTTGCTCATCAGGCGTCTCGTCAGGGCTTTGCGAGGAACGCAAGGCTGGAACGCCCAGATGATAATCAGTCCTGATTGAGCGTAAAGCGCATTAACTTTCTAAACAGTCCCTGGCCATCGGCAAGGTCAGGTGCAGGCACAGCCCAGGGCGGCCATTGCTGGCCCACAAGCGGCCGCCTTGCAGCTCGATGGCGCGGCGGGCGATGGCCAGGCCCAGGCCGAAGCCCGCGCCGCTGTCGGTCAGGCGCTGGTAAGGCTTGAAGATGCGTTCAAGGTCGGCGTCAGGTACGCCGGGGCCCTGGTCGCTCAGGCGCAGGTGCCAGCAGTCGCCTTCACGCCAGCCCTCCAGGCTGACCCGGCCCTCGGCCGGCGAGTGGCGAATGGCATTGCGCATCAGGTTTTCCAGGGCCTGGGCCAGGCTGTCCAGATGGGCCTGTACCAGGCAATCGGTGCCGAGTGAACACGGCAGGCGTGCACGGTCCCAGCCACTTTCGAAGCAGGCGTCCTGGCACAGTGCCTCCCATACGGAAACCATCAGTATCGGCTCGGTCGGCAAGCTGGGTTGTTCGGTGTCCATCCAGGCCAGGTCCAGCGTGTCTTCCAGCAGCTTCTGCATGTCGGCGACTTCGCGGTCCAGGCGCTCGCGCAACTGCAGCGGCGGCAAGTCGCTGTCATGGGCGATTCGCAACCGTGCCAGGGGTGTGCGCAGTTCGTGAGACAGCGTGCGCAGCAGCAGGCGCTGTTGCTCCAGGCTCTGGCGCAGGCGCCCGGCCATGTGCTCGAAGGCTTGTGCCAGTTCACCCAGCTCGTCACGGCGTGCCAGCAGGGGCAGGGCGGGGCTGTCGAGGTCATCGGCACGCAGGGCGTCGGCGCGGTCGCGCAGGCGGTTCAGTGGTACGACTAAATGCCGGTACAACGCCAGGCCCAGTAGCAGGGCGAGCAGTGCAGGTGCAACGCCGTGGGTGATCACATGGGTCCATGGCGTCAGGCCGGTGGGCAGCAGGCGTTCGGGCAGTTGCAGCACCAGGCGGCCGCGCTCGGGGTGCTGCGGGAATTCGATGCTCACGTAGGGCAGCTCATCCTGCAGGCGCCGGCTCATGGGCCAGTCCAGTTTGCGCATGAAGGTCAGGTGGCTGGCCTCCTCGGCGCTCAGCGGCGTGGTGCCGAGGCTTTGCAGGTGTGGGCCGATCACCGCCACCCAGGTGTCCTCGGCCTGTTCCAGTTGCCTGCGCCAGGCCTCGGCGCCTACCGCACCGCCCTGGTTCCAGGCGTCTTCAGCTTGTTGCGCATAGCGCGCCAGGTAATCCTGGTCGGCCGGGGACAGAAAATAGGTGCTGCGCTCCACCGACAGGCCCCAGGTCCATATCAGCCAGATCAGCAACAGGCAGAAGCTGACCTGCAGTACGGCCAGTTTCCACAGCAACGGGTGGCGACGCATCAGGGCTGTTCCGTGTCGACCAGGATATACCCCTGCCCGCGCACGGCCTGGATCTGCAGGTGCTGGGCACTGATGTCGGCCAGTTTGCGGCGCAGGTTGCACACGTGCACGTCCAGGCCCCGGTCCAGGCGGGTATAGGCCCGGTGCAGCACGGTCTGGTACAGGAAGGGTTTGCTCAAGGCTTCGCCGGGATGCGCCCGCAGCGTCACCAGCAAGCGGAATTCGGATGCGGTGAGGCCAGCGGCATTGCCGTTGTGGATAACGTCCTGGCGGTCGTGGTCCAGCATCACTTCGCCGACGTCGGCACGCAGCGCCGTGCCGCGATCAAATGCCACGCGCCGCAGCAAGGCATCGACCCGTGCGTCCAGCTCCGCCAAGCTGAAGGGCTTGGGCAGGTAGTCGTCGGCACCACGGGTAAAGCCACTGATGCGGTCCTGCTCGGCGCCCAGCGCCGACATCAGCATGACCGGCACCGCCTGCTGCCGGCGCAATTCGTCGAGCAGGCTGAGGCCATCGATACCCGGCAGCATGATGTCCAGCAACACCAGTTCGAACGGTGTTTGCCGAATGGCGTCCAAGGCCTGGGTACCCGTGGCGCAGGCGTGTACCCGGAAACCGCGTTTGAGGAAATGGCGTTCCAGGTCCTGACGCAGGCTTGCGTCGTCTTCGGCGAGGAGAAGTGAGGTGGGCACGGGGAGCCTTGAATGAGAACCTGTATCAGTTACGAATCATCCCATTGCCAGCAAGGGAGGGCAACGCCTGGGTGTGTTAAGAAGGTTAATCCTGCTGCGCCCCCGTTTTCCCTCCGGTATCGTTCGCAAAAAGCAACTTGTTTCGTTTGCGAATTACTATCATTTGGGCGAAGGGTGTGTCATGAACGGTTTCAAAGGTGTGGGGAGCTCGCGACGGGCTCGGGGCTGGCTGGTGCTGGGGTTGCTGGCGCCGTTTTCGGTGTCGGCACTGGCCGAAACGGTAGCGACCCAGGCGGCAGCCGAGGACACCTCGCTCGACCTGCCGGCATTGACCATCGAAGGCAACCGGCTGTACGACATGCTGCCCTCGGAAGCCACCGGTGGCTACAGCGTCGATGCCGCGACCGTGGGCACCAAGACGCCAGCAGCGCTGAAGGACATCCCCCAGTCGATCACCGTATACACCCAGGACTACGTCAAAGACCGCCAGTTCGTACACCTGGATGACCTGGCCAAGTACACCGCCGGCCTGCGCACCCTGACCAACGACAGCGGCCGGTCGTCGATCTACGCCCGTGGCTACGAGTACAGCGAATTCAACATTGACGGCCTGCCGGCGCCGATGGCCAGCATCTTCGGTACCGTACCGTCGCTGGCGGCGTTCGACCGTGTCGAAATCATGCGCGGCCCGGCCGGGCTGTTCAGCAGCACCAGTGAACTGGGTGGCATCGTCAACATGGTGCGCAAGCGCCCGACTGCCGAGTTCCAGGGCCACGTCGAAGGCAGCTATGGCACCTGGGACACCAACCACGAAGAAATCGACCTGAGCGGGCCGCTGGATGACGCCGGCCGCGTGCGCGGGCGTTTCGTCGCGTCCCGTGACGACACCAATGGCGAAGTCGATTACAACGCCAACACCAGTAACAGCTACTACGGCGCGCTGGACGTCGACCTGGACGACGCCACCACGCTGTCGTTCGGCCTGATGCACGAAGTGAAGAACATCACACCGCACAATGGCTACCCGGCAACGTTGTCCGGTGATGTGCCCGACTTCAGCCGTTCCCGTTTCCTGGGGGCGGACTGGAACTACTTCGACGGCAAGACCACCGACCTGGTCGCCGAGCTGACCCACCGCTTCGACAACGGCGGCTATGGCCGTATCGCGGCGCGTGGTTCACACCGCGACACCAATTACCTCTACGCCTTCACCGCCACCAATGCCACCACCGGTGCCAACTCCGAGCGCGCCAGCGCGCGCGACTTCACCCAGGACACCTACTCGCTGGACGCCAGCTACAGCCAGCCGTTCGAAACCCTTGGCCAGGTCAGCGAGTTTGTGGTCGGCACCGACTACAAGAACTACGACACCGAGTACCTCAACGGCACCACCAACCTGGGCGCCATCAACGTCAACACCTACTCGCCCAAGCAGTTCGCCAAACCGTCGCCCAACTACAGCACCGAGACCGGCATGCAGGAAGAGGAGTATGGCTTGTATTCCAAGGTCACCTTCCGCCCGATCGAGCGCCTGGCGCTGATCGCCGGTGGCCGCTTCAGCTGGTACCGCGGTGATTTCTACACCACCACCCTGAGCAGCGGTGCCAGCACCAACGACAGCAAGCGCGTGGACGGCCACTTCACGCCGTATGGCGGCCTGGTCTACGACCTGACCGAGAACCATGCGCTGTACGCCAGCTACTCGCAGGTGTTCAAGCCGCAGTCCGACACCGACAGCAACGGCCGGGTGCTGAAGCCGCGTGAAGGCGAGCAGTACGAATTCGGCCTCAAGAGCAGCTACTTTGGCGGCGACCTGAATACCCGTTTCTCGGTATTCCGCCTGACCGACAAGAACCGCGCCACCACCGAATATGACGAGGATGGTGTAGACACCAATTTCTCGATTGCCTCCGGCAAGACCCGCGTCAAAGGCGCGGAAGTGGAAGTGAGCGGCAAGCTGACGCCAAACTGGGAGTTGCTGGCCGGCTACACCTGGATGGAAACCGAAACCCTCAAGGGTGACGCCGAAACCACCTTCTTCATCATGCCGCGCAACCAGGCTTCGCTGTGGAGCAAGTACACCATCAGCCAAGGCCCGCTGACCGGCCTGGCCATTGGCGGCGGTGTATCCGCGATGAGCAGCTTCTATTCCGAGAACGGTGGCGTGCGTATCGATGCACCCGGCTATGCCACGGTTGACGCGATGCTGTCGTACCCGGTTACCTCGAAGCTGACGGCCACCTTCAACGTCAACAATCTGTTCGACCGGGACTACCTGTCGCGGGTGGGGTCGACGTCCACGTTCAACTTCTACGGGCCGTCGCGCAGCATGATGGTTGGCGCGCGTTACGATTTCTAGAACATACCTGAGACATAAATGTAAAATTTATTATCTAACAGCCTAATAGATATAGAGTAATTCCTCTTCTACCTTTGGTCGGTTTCCCATCACTACTTTCATCTATGGTGTACCTTGAATGAAAAGTAAAGAATGGGACGCCGATCATGCTAACCGCTCAGCGTTTTATGATGACCTCTGGAGAAAGATACGTCGTGCTGCTGGACGATGAATCGAATCTCCCGGACTTCAACACCAATCTTTTTTTGACTTCCCAAATCAGGAACGCCGATAAGGCATACGCTACCTTACTTTCGGCTGCCTCCCATCTGCGTTTATTTTTCTGTTTCCTGATGGTGCGGCAGATAGACTTGCATGATCGCTATAAGTCAAAGCGTTTTCTTCTTGTGCACGAACTGGATGCGCTTCGCGACTTTTGTGCGATAAAGCATTATGGACTTATTAAGTCCAAGCGCGCGTGTGATGTTGATCGAATGACTCTCTATGCTCGATTATCAACGATCGCTAAGTATTGTGATTGGTTGATTGGGCGTTATTTTGATTACGCTAATCCATCCCCCGAAGCAGCGGCCGACATGGTGTCGCATATCCGTGCGCGACGACCTAGAATCAGTGGTCGAGCGGGGCAGAAAGAAAAGGCTTTGTCATCATTTCAAGTCCAAGCGCTCGATGCGGCAATTGCCCCTGAGAGTCCCGTGAATATATTTGAACCAGAGGTCCAGTTCCGGAACTATTTGATTATCCGCGTGATGAGCGAGCTAGGGATAAGGGCGGGTGAGCTGTTAGGGATTCGTTTAGATGACTTGGACTTCGGAGAAAATTTTGTTCGAATTGCACGGCGTCCTGATCAGGTCGATGATCCGCGATCTCGTCAACCGTTAGTCAAGACTCTAGCTCGTACTTTGCCCATGAGTAGCAGATTAGGCGCTGACCTTCATAAATACATCATTGGTGAGCGTCGAAAAATACCGAATTCTCGCAAATGTCCCTACTTGTTCATAACCCATAAATCGGGGCCGTCTCAGGGGCAGCCTTTGTCTATCGCTGGGTATCAGAAAGTTTGGCGAACGTTACAACAGTCCTCCTTGGCTCTAGCTCAAGTCCACGGGCATCGACTACGGCATACCTGGAATCAGGATTTTTCGGAGTATATGGATGCCTTGCCAAAACCGCCATCCGAGGCAGAGCAAGAAAGCATTCGCTCCAAATTGATGGGGTGGAGGAAGGGCTCCGGTAGTGCGAAACACTATAACGAGCGGTTTGTTTCTAAGAAAGCCAACCAGGTTGGGATTGAGCTTCAGGAAAAGCTTCGCGATAAAGTCCGGAGGAAAAATGAAACCTAGGGCTGATTCGTTTGAGAGCAACCATTATATAACCAAAAGTGGTTGCATATTTAACCTTGATTCCACGATCTGGCAATTGAATCGAAATTGCAGAGTTGATTTCTCTAAGTTTGTCGGGCTTGTGAGTGATGATGTTTTGTCTTCTTTTAAGGTCGTGATGTCCTATTATGCTAGAGATAATTCTCCGGCATATACGACGAACATATTTGAGAGATTTTTTCATCTGGTTGAATTTGCCGCAGGTCAGGAGATTACGGTTGACCTGTTAATTGATTACCGTGCCGCTTTGAGTGGGCGTATTTGGTACTTGACTTTCTTGAAGGCTTTGTTTGTTCGTTGGAAGAAGCTAGGTGTCGGTTTTGTTTCGGAGGACGTTGTTGGGTATTTTAAAGCTATGAAGTCCGTGGGTAATCCTAAAGGGGATGCGGTAAGGCGGCGCGACCCAATTAAAGGACCGTTTAGTGATATCGAGCTCTCTGGGTTATACGAAGTTCTCATCCAGGGTTATGAGTCTGGAGCGGTGAAGCTGGAATCCTTTGCGCTAACGCTGATCACCTTAGCACTAGGTAGTCGGCCCATTCAGATAACAGACCTGCGTTGTCTGGATTTGATTGTAGAAATAGACAAGAACGGGGAGCCAGTGTATGTCGTGATGATGCCCCGTGCAAAACAGAGAGGACAAGAGTTTCGAAAAAATCGTAAACGCCGTTCAATACCTGCTGACGTGTGGAATATTTTAAATAGGCAGAAGCAGCACGTTATTGAAAAAATAAAATCGCTGTGTTCAGAGTCAGTTCCTGAAGAGCTTTCAGAGAATTTTCCTCTCTTCCCTAATTGGGTGAATTTAAAAGATGGAGTGAATATTAACACGCTGCGCGAAGCTGTTTTTAGTGATGTTTTGCACCTAAGAGGGGCGTCGATGACAACCCGTGTTAAGAATGCTGTTGCCGTCTTGAATGTGCAGTCGGAGCGAACGGGCAAGCCTCTTACTGTCTGCCCTAGGAGGTTTCGTTATACCGTTGCTACGCGGGCAGCCAGGGAAGGTTACGGACCATTAATCATAGCGGAGTTGCTCGATCACAATGATGTGCAGAGTGTCACCGTTTACACTGAGAATGTACCGGAATATGGGGCGAAGATTAGTGCGGCACTCGACCCAATGTTGGCGTCATACGCGAAAGCGTTCGCGGGAGTCTTAGTTAATTCTAAAAGCAATGCGCTAAGAGGTGATGATCAATCGGCGACGATACGTACGCACGATGGTAAACCTTCGGGGACTTGTGGGTATTATGGTTATTGTACTGCAAGCGTACCAGTGCCGTGTTACACATGTGCACATTTTCAGCCATGGCTAAATGGTCCTCATCAAACTGTGTATGACTATTTACTGTCAGAAAGAACCAGGATTCTGGAGGCAACAGGGGACGCAGCTATTGCTACATCTCTTGACCGATGCATGCTGGCCGTGGCAGAAGTGATCGAGCTCTGCAAAGCAAGGCAGGCGAATGCAAAAGATCATGAAGATCTGGTCATTGGTTCGGACCTTAAATAAATATTAAGCAAATCAGATGCGCGGGAGCATTAGCTCGATAAATTTCATATCAATACACACCGCTATTTGTGGAGGCCAATAATGCTTAGCGAGGCGTATGGGGTTGAGCTTGCCAGAGGTGATTGTCGAGCAAACTTAGACCGATTCGTTGAGAAAATGAAACTTCACGCCCAGCATGTTGTAGACGATTGGGAATCCTGGTCGTGGCCTGGGATTCGTTTGAAAAAATTAAACTCCTCAAAAGGCCCTGATTTGCAAGAAGGGGAGCTACTAGATGAGGGTTTTTTGCCTTTTGCCAAAGCATACTTGGTGTTCATGTTTTTGGAACGGAGAGGACCTACATTCTCCCAGTTGGGTATTATGTTCCGAGCTGTCGAGGCGGCGCTGTGTACACTCACAGGAACAGGTGATGTATCTAAGGTTTCCTTAGCAGTCTTGGATGAAGCAGCCTTGTTGCTGAAGGCGAATTTTTCTAAAGAAAGCGCCTATAACGCATCGAGATTATTGGCAACGTTAGCAAGTTTTCTAACTGATAATTTTTTTGTGGCGATTGACCTAAAAACTTGGCAGTCGCCCAATGGTGCCTCGGCTAAAAACATGAGGGCCACGGGGCGAAAGGGGGATCGTGCTCGTGAGAGCAAAATGCCGCGTAAAGAGGCACTTAATGCGTTAGGTGAGATTTTTAGCAGCAACCTTTCAAGTCCTAGAGATATTTTTACTACTTCGCTAGTGGCATTATTATTGTGTGCGCCATCTAGAGGTAACGAGATATTGGCCTTAACTGTAGACGCAGAGGTAGAAGAAGCGGACCTCAGCGGCAATATGCAGTATGGTTTTAGGTTTTACGCAAGTAAAGGGGCTGGGCCAATGATCAAATGGATACCATCCTCAATGGTTCCATTGGCTAAAGAGGCTTTTTCTCGATTGGTGAAACTAAGCGAGCCCGGTCGTAAACTGGCGGAATATCTTGAGGGGCAACCACAAGGTTTTTATCGTCATTCCGCGTGTCCGAAAGTGATGAGTAATCTTTGGCTCAGTAATGTGCAGGCCGCGCAAGCACTTGGTATGGTCTCAGATTGCAACAAACAAGCAAATGGATTTCTCACCATTAGAGGGTATTCGAGTGCCAATGAAGCATACACGTTGGATGACCTATGGGGGACTGTGCAGCAAGATGACATTAACTTCCCGTGGTTTGATGAGGCTAAGGGTGTCAAGTTTAGTCAGTGCATCTGTACTTTACTTAAATATCAGTTGTCGTCAAGAGTGTGGACAAACCCTGTGGTTTTGGCGCGGCCGGCGTTGAAGACGTTAGCTGATGATTTGGGGGGGAGGAGTTTTCAGCGCCACGGCACTAGTATCTTTGAACGACATGGTTATAAAGGTGCCCAAGGCGAAAAGCTTAAGATGTCAAGCCATGCTGTCAGGCATCTACTCAATACGTTGGCAATCCGTGGCGGGCTTAGCGATTTTGACCTGGCTCGCTGGTCGGGTCGCTTGAACGTCAAATCAAATAGGGACTATGATCATACTACAGATGAAGAAGTCATTGAACGAGTGCGGCAGCTGGGGCTTGTAAGTGCTGCTTTTCCACAGGCGGAGGTTAGGCCTCAATATGTACCGGTAGATGAAAGCGACTTTCCATTGAGAGCCATGGCAGCAATGCATGTCACCGAATATGGTTTCTGCTCACATAGTTTTTCTATCGAGCCGTGTCGTAAATTTAGAGATTGCATAAATTGTACTGAGCATGTTTGTATCAAGGGGCTTGCCTCGAACTATGAGCGAATTTTAAGGCGGCTCGATCAGTTAGAGTTGGTCCTAGAGAAAACTAAAGATGAGCAAGAGCCGGATGATTATGGTGCTGATCGTTGGATTGTGCATACTGAAATGACCATTGATAGGTTGAAAGAACTGGTGTCTCTTATGAGTAATCCCAAATTGGTGGATGGAGCGGTCATTCGGTTGAAAGGAAATGATTTTACTCAGCTTAGTCGGGTGATTAATCGATTAGACTCTGAGGGTATTGAGGGCTTGAACCATGGCGAAGCACCTGAAGGCCTCTGATGTGGCCGCAATTGTAAATGTGCTGCATGGTTGGAAGCGTGCTCGTCTCACTTGGGACGAACTTTGTGACGAAGTTAAATGTTTGGTGGGCAAGCGTCCAACCAGGCAGTCCCTTAATCATCATCCTGAGATAGTAAGCGCATTCACATCGAAGAAAGCTGAGCTAAAAGTCGCAGGACCCAAATTAAGAACCCCCTCCAGCTTAGCTTTTGCGGCGCAGCGTATCCACAATCTCGAAAGCCAGGTCAAAGATTTGCAGCGCAGAAATTCGTTATTATTGGAGTATTTGACTCTGCTCCAATATAATGCATACAAGAATGGCTTAACTGAAGAGGTGATTACTGCTCCCCTTCCGTCCATTGATCGTGATCGTTCGGAAGCTTGAGCAACTGCAACGGTGGCTCGCTCCCTATGAGCCATGAGGGGCTATATATGGCTGTCGAGTTAAATGGAGGCTAAAACAAATGCTTAGTAGGCAGCTCAGTGTAGTACTGGCTGGCGTTAAGACTGAGGAGCTTAGTCAGCTGGAACTTGTATTGCTCATAAAAAAAGGATTTGCATTAGGTTCTCTGAAAGCGATGCTCGAAATGTCTACGCTTTATTCTTCGAGGCAGATCTTGACGCGAATTATGGGGAAATCGATTCGTACGCTTCGCCGTATGGAGGCGCAAAAAGGAGTTGTGCTCCTAAATGAATATCAGAGTGCGGTCGCCCTCCAATACGCACTGGCGCTTGAGCGCGCCACTTCTACCTTCGGCACGCAACGATTGGCAGAAAATTGGCTTGAAAAGCCTTGTAGTCAACTCTCAGGCGAAATTCCGCTAGAGATGCTCGGAAATTTATGGGGATACCGGTTGGTTGTGAGCTATTTGGATCGGGTTGTTTTGGGGGTTTATCAGTAAGCAGGTAGACAGATACTCGCCCCTGAGCCTCCATTTGAGTTTGGGAGCGAGTCAGCGGCCATCAAGGAAAAAATCATCTCGAGCAGCCAGCCCGAAATCTTTCTGCAGCTGTCGCGGGTCCTCCTCAAACATATTGGCCGTGCGCCGCTCTTGCTTGAGGTAGGCGATGGTCGCGAAGAAGCACATTTCGCAGAGGTGCACCTCATAGCGTTCGCCATCGTGCAGCGCGCCGTAGCTCCACTGGGCCTGCAGCGTCCCATATTGTAGATTTTCGCTTTCCAGTCGAGTGGAGGCATCGCAGACGTCGCAGCGTATGTCGGTTACGACTTCAGTCGCTATCTGGGTAGTGATTTTCATTCCGAATAAGCCTCTGTATTTCGAGCATTAAATGTTGGCTCCAGCAGTATTCTTGTGGCGAGAACCGTCCCTTCGGACCGAATAGCAGATGCGCCGTAAAGTGTTCCAGGTACCTTATGGCTTCTTCTTGGACATTGCGCTCGTAGTAGGCACGTCGGAAAAGCGGGACTTTTGCTCGATTTTTCAGGCACAGCACCACCAGTTCCGCCAACAGATAACCTCGTACGTCGTACAGAGCGTCAACCGCTCTTAACACTGTTGAGTAGCAATTACAGAAAACAGGCAGTTGGTTGGGGAGACTCCGAGCTGCTAGCTGGCTGCTCATCTTAGATTCCTTGAGGCCTCATTTTGCAGTTGCTTCACGAATTGGAGGCTTCGAATGTTGCCTAGGCCCGTGGCGAAGTGCATTCAATAACTGCATATATATCAAGTGCGTGAGGTTTTTGACCGTGCTGAACCCTGGTGCAGAGTTTGTGTTTGGGTCATTTTTCTGCATGGCCTCGCCTTGGTTTTTTTCTCTGTCGCGGCTAGCACCTTGTCTGGTGCGAATCTCAGCATTGCTTTCGGTGCGACACCGCCTAGGGGAGGATAATCGTTCAGCTTCCACTCGAAAAGATCGCATTGCGCATGAGGTGACGAAGGGCGGTCATGATCGCGGCCAGTTGAGCAACATGGCCAAGCTAGCACGTGACCAAATCGGTGCTGAATCGCTGACTGTCGTTGCCGACCGGGGCTATTACACAGGCACGGAAATCGTTGCATGTGAGCAAGCTGAAATCTCACCCTTCGTACTGAAGCTACTGACCTCTAGCAGCAAAGCCGAAGATCGATTTGGCAAGCAGGATTTCCTGTACGTCTCGACATTGGATGAGTATCGATGCCTTGTGGGCAATTACTGACCAAGCGTTACTCAACATGGAAAGACGGGATGCTGATGCATGTTTATTGGTTCTCGGGCTGCCAGTCCTGCGCAATGTACAACGGGTAAAGCCGCGAGCGCGGCAGATGAAAAAACTCCAGGCCGAAGCGAAGGTGGCAGATGATGCGCTTGATGGGCTGCTCCAGGTGGAGCTTAGCTGCTGGGGATGAGTGACGGCAAAAGCTGCTGAGGAGGGCAATTTAGCTGATGAGCAATCCGATAAAGCTTCTCGATGGTTAGATTCACCTCACCTCTCTCAATCCGACCGATGTAGCTTCGATCCATCTGGCACGCAAAGGCTAAAGCATCCTGAGAAATTCCTGCCAAAAGTCTCTGCTCCCGGACATTCCGTCCCAGAGCCCTTGCCAGTGTCTGCATATCCGCCTCGGTGTACATGAGGCGGACTATCAGCGTTTGCGGCATGCTCTGCGACGGATTATAATCCGCAATTGTCGTAGTAAGGCTAGCCAGGTGCCCGTATGAAATCGCCTTCCTTCTCTCTTGACAGGCGCATCCACGAGCTTCTGCAAAAAGCCGAGTTTGAGCGGTTCACCCCTCGTAGCCTGCGGGATGCATACGCTAGTGCTTATGCCGTCCCAAGGGAATTGGCTTCGGACTTGCGCCGCTACATCTTCAGGCAGCTGATTCGTCTACAGCGAGTAGGCTGGATCACTCGTGATCCAGAGAAGAAAGGTCGTGACCAAGTCTACCACCTTGCAAATCTCCCTTCATCGGTGAGCCTTCTCTTAGTCGAAGAGGGTTACCTTAGTACTGCAGCTACTAACCAGCTAAATAACGACATGTCTAAGACTTGTCGGGACGATGTACCGGACGCTCGAACAACCCAGAATTTACAGGGAATGGTAAAAGAGGCACGCTTGGACTTCCTAACTTCAATGGGGGAGGCTGAGCGTTATAAACAGTTGCTCGACGATATGCCTCATCTCCAGCCTAAGCTGGAAAATGACTATATTGAGGCAAGAGATCGAAGCTCTCGTCTACTTGGTCATCTTCGAGCTATGGAAAAAACTTTGAAAAAATTGGGGATCGGATGAGCGCTGAGTTACGGAGCTGGCAGGTTGCATGTATTGATAAAGCAATCAATCACTATAAGTACTATCGGCATTTCTTCTGCCAAGCTACTCCTGGTGCCGGAAAAACGATAATGGCTGCAGAGCTGGCTCGAAGGTTAATCGATTTAGATGAGATTGACCTTGTGCTTTGCTTTGCTCCGTCCTGTCAGGTAGTTGAAGGAATCCGGAAAACGTTCACCGAAGTAATCAATAGGCGTATGGATGGATATGTTGGTGCTGTTGGCGATGTCACGACATATCAAGGCATGGAATACAAAGGCGAGAGCTTCTGGAGCTTGTTCAACCAGTATAGGGTCTTGGCAGTCTTTGATGAGATTCACCACTGTGCCGGTTTTGATAGCGCGACGGGAAATAGTTGGGGCAATACAATTGTTTCAAAGATAAGAAATAATGCTAGAATGACCCTGGCCCTTTCTGGTACGCCTTGGCGCTCTGATGAGAGGGCTATAGCGTTAGCGCGCTATTCATCAGATGAAGGCAGGATAACGCGAGATTACCATTACAGTCTAAGTCAAGCGGTTATCGATAGGGTCTGTAGGGCACCAAGGATAACTTTAGTAGATAACCATATATTTAAGGTTACGAGAGGTGGTGGTGAGCATGGGGACACCACCCATTATAACGGCATTGCTCAACTACTGGAGAGCTCTCCTTTCTGCTTTGAAGACGTTTTACGTGACCCACAGGTGGTGAGATATATTCTTGGGTTAGCTATCGAGAGGCTTAGCTCTATTAGGGAGCGCTGCCCTCAGGCTGGAGGGCTAGTTGTAGCTTCGAATGTTGAGCATGCTAAAGAAATTGCGGCAGTACTTTCAAGCATGGGGGAAAGCTGTTGTATCGTAACTACTAAAACTGGATACGCCCAGCAAACTATCAATAAGTTTCGACAAGGGCATGGGGTTTGGATTGTCGCCGTAGGCATGGTGAGCGAAGGGACCGATATACCTCGTCTTCAAGTTTGCTGTTATCTCAGTCGAATTCGGACGGAGCTACACTATCGCCAGGTTTTGGGGCGGATTCTTCGTCGTATGGGCTCAAGTGATGACCAAGCTTGGCTGTATGTAATGGCTGAGCCTGCACTGTTTGAATATTCCAAGCGCATTTCAGACGATTTGCCAGAGGACCTGGCCGTTATTAGTCTTGCGGATGATCTAGTTGGCAAGGTCTTAGAAGACGTCTCCGATAACAACGCTTTGCAGTTAGTGAGTGATGCTGCTGGGGACTTGGTGACCCAAGAGAGCGAGGGTCAAGAATGGATGAGTGCGATGTCGATGTGGACGTCTAAGACAAACTATATGTTGGATGCCTCTGCGAATTATCGGACAGAATTATTATCTTTTTTTTAAAAGTGAAGCGACGCTTTAGGATTTTTAAGAGCTATTTTTCATAAAGGGTTAAAACGTCTGTGTATTTTTTCTACCTGCTCATAAGGAGCTGAAAATGTCATCTAGGTTCGAGGGTGTTGATCTTACGGCAACAGGCAGTCCGGCTTACCATTCAGCAGCGCTGCAAAAATATACATCTATGGCTACCTCAATCGGATTCAGTCCAGCCGGCGGCTTGAGCGTGAGGCGAAGCGTAATATCGAGTTGATGTGGCTAACGGGGCGATTGGCGCCTGACTTCAAAACGATTGCCGACTTTCGCCGAGACAACGGTAAAGCCATTTGCAGCGTCTGTCGACAGTTCGTAGTGCTTTGCCGCAACCTCAATTTTTTCTTCCAATGGACGCCATCGACGGTAGCAAATTCAAAGCCGTAGATTACCGCGACCGTAACTTTACTTAGGGCAAGATCAAGGCGCGCATGCAGCAGGTTGAGCAGAGCATTGACCGTTATCTTGCGGTGATGGTTCGGCGGATCGGGTAGGCCGGCAGTGGCCGAAGCCAAGACGGAGCGGTTGAAAGATAAAATCGAAAAGCTGAAACAGCAGATGACGAAGCTCAAGGACATTGAAGCGCAGCTTAACGCCAGCCCAGATCAGCAAATCTCTCTCACCGATCCTGATGCGGGCTCAATGGCTATGAGCTGCCGAGGTAGTGGCACAGTTGGCTATAACGTACAAACGGCAGTCGATGACAAACACCATCTGATCGTTGCCCATTAGGACACCAAATGTTGGAAGTGACCGAACGCAGTGGAGCAATATGGCGAACCAGGCACGCGAAGAAGTCGGTGCTGATTCGCTTTAAGTGGTAGCCGATTGAGGCTATTACAAAGTTCTAGAAGTCCTTGCTTGCGAGCAGGCAGGGATCACCACTTTTGTACCGAAGCCGCTGACATCAAGCAGCAAAGCGGAAGGCCGGTTCGGCAAGCAAGACTTCATCTACAGCGCTGCATCGGATAAATACCGATGGCTGCGGATCGGCTACTGACCCGCCTCTTCGGTGGAAGACGGCATGTTGCTGCACTCCTACTGATTCTCTGGCTGCCAAAATTGCTCCATACGGAGCAGTGTACCACGGGTAAAAAATGGCGGTTAAAGAGCAGGGAGTATGAAGCGGTAGTCGACGCGGTGCGGTTCCGACTGGAGCATGATCCAGGAAAGATGAAGGTTCGCCGGCAGACGGTGGAGCATCCCTTCGGAACGCTCAAATAGTGGATGGGAAGCCCACACTTCCTGATCAAAACCCTACCGAGAGTAAGCACCGAGATAAGCCTTCACGTGCTTCCCTCCAATGTCAAACGGATGATGAGCATCTTCGGCGTCGCTGGGCTGATTGAAGCGATCAGGACATGATTCCAACCGTTTTTTGCGCACGAATACGGCTATCGGGCCACTGCTGCGGCTCAGATAGCACAGGCAGCGCCCGGTGCCCGACTGAGTTAGATCTGCACATAATCTGCTGAATTTACAGGCTGACCCAGCTTCTTTCACTAGTCGACCTCCTTACTTTTGTTTCACACAGCCTGGACCCAGGTCGGACGCCCATGGTGATGGCTTCTGCAGAGATCGACGCCGCTGAAAAGCAAATTACTCAACCCCGGTCTACTCTGTCTCTAGTCGTCATGGAGACTATCCCGAGTCGATACAGGCATTGGTCAAAAGGAGCTGGAAATGAATGTCTTCGTAAAAGGTATGAGTGACACGGGCTTCTGGTTCTCAATCGTTACGCCTTGAATGCTCCCTTGACGCAGACTGCGTTAAGCAGGGCACCGCGCAATCGGTGTCCTGCTCTTTTTAAAGTGTGGAGCAAGGAACGATGACCACTTCGAATCGTACAGACGCCAAATGGTGGATGCCCCCGGCGATCATCCTGTTGGCGTTGCACACCAGCAACGTGTCAGCCGGAGGTATTTTCATCTATGAGGCCGGCCAGGAAAGTAACGGCTTGGCCAACGCTGGCTCGGCGGCGCTCGCCACCGATCCCAGCGTGTTGATGAGCAACCCTGCAGGCATTGCGCTGCTGCCCGGCACGCAGATCAGCGCCAACGCACAGGTCATCCTCGGCGACTTGCGTTACTCACGCGACAGCAACAACCAGTTCGGCGGCAACGAAGGCGGCAATGCCCTGCAATACTTGCCGGGCGCCAGCTTGTTCATCAGCCACCAGCTCGATGAGCGCTCGGCCATCGGATTCGGCATGTACGGTAACTTTGGCCTGGCACTGGACTACGACGATGACTGGGCCGGGCGCTACTTTACCCAGGAAGCGGCCGTGATCGGCGTGTCGTTCCAACCCACCTTTGCTTACAAGTTCAGCGATGACCTCACGGTGGGCATCGGCCCCCGCATGATGCTGGGCTATTACCGCACCGAGATAGCCATCAACAACAGCCTGCTGGGGCTGGTCGAGCGCCCCGACGGTCAGCTTGAATACAAGGACACCGACTTCGGCATTGGTGTGAACCTGGGCCTGCTCTACCAGCTCGACCCCCGCACGCGTATTGGCCTGGCCTACACCAGCAAGGTGAAGCTGGAGTTCGAGGACAGCCCGCATGTCAGCGACATCAACAACCCCCTGATCAACGCTGCCCTCAGCCGCTTGGCGGTGGACACGCTGGAGTTGGACATGAACGTGCCGCAGACCGCGACATTCAGCGTGGCCCACCAGCTGGACGATCAGTGGACGCTGCTTGGTAGCCTGGGTTGGCAGGACTGGAGCGAGTTCGGTGATATCGGCGTAGAGGTGGATGCCAACGCCGCCGGGGTTAGCCGCACGGTCGATCGCCAGTACAAGGATACCTGGCACGCCTCGGTCGGCGCGCAGTACCAGGCGACCCGTCAGCTGCGTTGGAGCGTTGGGTTGGGGTATGACAGCTCGGCTGTCGATGACAAGGACCGTACGGTGGACAACCCGATGGGCGAGACGTGGCGATTGGCGACCGGGGTGAACTATCAGGTAGAAGAAGGGTTGGACCTGTACCTGGCCTATACGCTGGTCTGGCTCGGCGATATGGACGTGGAGCAGACCAAGGCGCGCTCCGGCGATACGTTGTCAGGGAGTTTCGATAACGCCGCCTTGCACATCATCGGCGGCGGTGCAACGTGGCGATTCTGATGGTTTTCGTCCTGGGGAAACCGCTTCAACGTGGAAGGAGAAGTTGCATGAAAAGTAGGTCGCTTATTGCAACCGTTTGTCTTACCTCGCTGTTACTGCATGGCTGTGCGAGCAAATACGTGGAGCCTGATGAATACTCCGGATTTCTGAAGGATTACAGCAAGCTCAAGGAGGACAAATCACCTTCGGGCGCGGAGGTTATGCGTTGGATCAAGCCCGGCACCAATGCAAACCAATTCACCAGTGTCTATGTCGAACCCAGCCAGTTTTACCCCAAACCGCAACCCACTGCGAAAATTCCGCAGCAAACCTTGCAAGGCATAACCCAATATTACGATCAGGCGCTGAAAAACCAGTTTTCCACCGTGCTGCCGCTGGCGACGAGCCCTGGGCCAGGTGTGCTGGTGGTGCGCCCGGCGATCACGGGGGTAAGCGCTAAAACCAAGGGGCTGCGCCCGTATGAAGTTATCCCGATCGCGTTGGTGGCCGCCGGCATCAGCACGGCGACGGGGATCCGCGATCAAGACACCAGCGTGGCCACCGAGGCCGCATTCATTGACGGAAACTCCAACGAGGTAGTGGCCCAGGTGGTACGCAAAGGAGCAGGTACTGAATTGGAGAACTCCTCGCAGGTCATGCAGGCCACGGACGCACGTGCAGTGCTCGATGGCTGGGCCAAGGACATGGTCAGTTCATTCAAGGCCCTGAAAAAGTAGCCCGAATGTTCCCCTGCCGTGGCTGCGGCAGGGGCATCGGCATTTGATGCACGGACTCGAAGTTTCAAGGATGCCCCGATGAAAACGGTCATGCTCAAGCTCAAACATGAATTCCTGAAAGTGCTTCCTCCCACCGTGTTTTTTTTCGTGATCCTGCACATCGTTGCGCTAATTCGTGCGCTGATGATCAAAGGGTCAGGGGTGGAGCTGCCTGTTTCAGCGTCGGTGCTGATCGCCGCGCTGATATTGGGCAAGTCTGTGCTGGTGGCGGATATGCTGCCTTTCATCAATCGCTTTCCCGACAAGCCGCTGATCTGGAACGTCGCCTGGAAGACCTGCATGTATGCCTTGGTCGCGCTGATCGTCCATTACCTGGAGCGTCTGTACGAGTATTGGAAAGAGGCGGCTGGCGTGATGGATGCCAACGCGCTGTTGTGGTCATCCATTAACTGGCCTCGCTTCTGGGCGGTTCAGATCCTGTTGATCACCTTGATATTCATGTATTGCGTCATCGCTGAACTGGCGCGCGTTATTGGCCGCGAGCGCCTTAAGCGCATGTTCATTGGTCCGCTGCCGCCAAAGCAGCCCGACATGCCGAACCACAGCGGTTAGCCGAGTGCCTGAGCCGGTCATAGCGGCTTGGCTTTCAGCTGACGGGGGATACAGTGTTGAAAAAGAATGGCTACCCGCTTTACGCACTTGCCTTGTTAGTGCATACCGGCCAAGGCCAAGCAGAGGATTCGGCAGAGCTTGCCAAGAAGGCACTGAACCCGGTTGCGGCCATGTACAGCTTGCCGGTGCAATATAACTGGGACCAGAAACTGGGCCCCAATGGCGAGGGCAAACGCAGCCTGACCAATATCCAACCCGTGCTGCCTTTCAGCCTGAACGACGACTGGAACCTGATCTCCAGGACCATCCTGCCCGTCATTGATCAACACGGCCTGGGTGGCCCGGCAGACACCTCAGGTGTGGGCGATGTGACCCAGAGCTTTTTCTTCTCACCGAAACAACCTACTGCCAGTGGCTGGATACTCGGCGCAGGGCCTGCGCTGTTGATACCGACAGGCAGCAACGATGTGCTGAGCAGTGAACAGTGGGGGCTCGGACCCACTGCAGTGGCCTTGAAGCAGTCCAACGGGTGGACGCATGGGATACTGGCTAACCATATCTGGGGGCTGCAGGGCAGCCCTGCAGATGGGAAGGAGAAGGTCAACCAGACCTTCGTGCAGCCGTTTGTTTCATACACGAACAGTACGTTGACCACATTCGGCATCAACAGCGAGTCAACCTACGACTGGCAGTCCAAGGCATGGACCATCCCGATCAACCTGACCGTTACCCAGTTGTTGAAGGTGGGTGGCTATCCCATTACCGTCCAGGCCGGCCCGCGTTACTGGCTCGACTCACCGGACAATGGCCCAGACGGCTGGGGCTTTCGCCTTGCTGTGACGCTGCTGTTTCCGCGCTGAGCCGGGCAATCAGACGCGTCAGTCACAAGGAAGCGCAATCTCAGTTTGCGGCTATCCTCATGAACCAGCCGCCTGCAGCTGGCATGAAGCTGACGCAGGTCGTTTCCGCAGCCTATGGCGGCTGAGTGTTCAACCCTGCACGGGTCTGTGAGCAGTATTTGAAGTAACAGCGTGATTCACGCAGGCGTCATTACCTAGAATGCCAGAAGCGCCCTGAAGGGCTGCTGATTCGTATGATCACGGAG
The DNA here is from genome assembly GCF_000412675.1 of Pseudomonas putida NBRC 14164. Taxonomy (NCBI): domain Bacteria; kingdom Pseudomonadati; phylum Pseudomonadota; class Gammaproteobacteria; order Pseudomonadales; family Pseudomonadaceae; genus Pseudomonas; species Pseudomonas putida. The sequence goes on from NC_021505.1 coordinate 667,498, forward strand.
CTAAGGATGGGGCGTCGCAATAAAAGCAAGATTCTGAGTTGGCCATTGAAGGCCTTGTCCTGTCTGGCAATTTTGATTACCTGCCTGGTTGGCTCAGTGGGCACTGCTCTGTCTGCCGAGGAGGCGGGGGCTGAGCCCGCCTTTTCGACCGAATCCGAAGGCTATGTGGCTGCCGCTACTTGCCTTGGCTGTCACGTTGACCAGGCCAAGGCCTGGAAGGACTCGGATCACGGTTGGGCGATGCGCGACGCCAGCGAGGCCAATGTGCTTGGCAATTTCAACGACGCACGCTTCGACGAGGCCGGGGTCTCGGCGCGTTTCTTTCGCAGGCACGGCGGCTTTTACGTCAATACCGAAGGTGAGGATGGCCAGCCGGCAGACTTCGAAATTCTCTACACCTTCGGCTACTATCCGCTGCAGCAGTACCTGGTTGCCCTTCCCAGGGGCCGCCTGCAGGCTTTGACCATCGCCTGGGACAGCAGAGCCAAGGGCGAGGGTGGGCAGCGCTGGTTCTCGCTTTACCCAGGCCAACGCTTCGCGCCCGATGACCCCTTGCACTGGACCGGTCGCTACCAGAACTGGAACGGCATGTGCGCCGATTGCCATTCCACTCGCTTGATGAAGCATTACGACGATCGCCAGGACAGCTTTGCCTCCACCTGGAAAGAGCAGAACGTTGGCTGCCAGAGCTGTCATGGGCCTGGCAAGGCGCATGTCGATTGGGCGAATAAAACCAAACCAGCCGAGCAAGCCTATGCATCGGCCAAGGACATAGGCCTGGCCGTCGATTACAAGGCGCTGGGCAGTCAGGGCCTGGTCGAGCAGTGTGCGTTCTGCCACAGCCGGCGGCAGACCCTTGGCGTGGGCCAGCTACCCGGTCATCCGCAGCTCGACCAGAGCCTGCCGGCAACATTGCGCGCGGGGCTTTATCACGCAGACGGCCAGATCGACGGTGAGGTGTACGAGTACGGCTCCTTCACGCAAAGCAAGATGTACAACGCAGGGGTGGGCTGCACCGACTGCCACAACCCCCACACCGCCAAGGTCAAGGTCGAAGGCAACGGGCTGTGCCTGCAATGCCACAACGGCAATCCACCGGTAGCCCGCTTCGCCACCCTGCAGGCCAAGGACTATGATACGCCCGCGCACCATCACCACGTCGCCGGCAGCCCTGGCGCCCAGTGTGTCAGTTGCCACATGCCGACCAAGACCTACATGGTCGTCGACCCCCGGCGCGACCACAGCTTGCGGATCCCGCGTCCGGACCTCGCCAGCAAGGTCGACAGCCCCGATGCCTGCACGGCTTGCCACCAAGACCAGCAACCGGCTTGGGCCGCCAAGGCGATCGAGCAGTGGTTTGGCAAGCCGCAGCGCCCGGTTTTGTTTGGCGAGGCGTTCCAGGCGGTGCGCAATGGCCAAGGTATCCCATTGAGCCTTTTGGGCACGGTGCTGGCAGACAAGACCAAGCCAAGCATCGTGCGCGCCACTGCCGCCGAACAGATGGCTGACCTGGGCCCTCAAGCCCTCATCAGCCTGGGCTGGGCGTTGAACGATCCGAGCCCATTGGTGCGTGCCTATGCCACGTCTGGGTTCTCGAGCGTGCCGCCAGAGCAGCGCCTCAAGCCGCTGTTGCCCCTGCTCGAAGACCCCTCCCTGGCGGTGCGCGATGAGGCAGTGCGGGCGCTTGCGGATGTGCCCAGCACGCAGTTGCCCGCCCAGGCGAAGGAGGCGTTCAGCACAGCGCTGGCAGACTACGAGGCGCGCCTGCGTGGCAATGCAGACCTGCCAGGCGGGCGCTTGAACCTGGCCGTTCTGTTGAGCCGCCAGGGGCGTCAGCAAGAAGCCATGGAGCAGTACCGGCAGGCGTTGCGCCTTGACCCTTACTTTGTGCCAGCGCGGGTCAACCTGGCCAATCTCGCCACAGCCGAGCACCAGCTCGATGAAGCGGAAAACGTACTGCGCGCAGGCCTGGCGCTGGAAAAGATGTCGACGACCGATCACGGCAACCTGGCGTACATGCTGGCCCTGCTGCTGGTGGAACGACGCCAGCCCGAAGAGGCCGTGGGCTTGATGGAGTCGGCAGCGGTCGCGCTGCCAGGCAATGCGCGGATTCGCTACAACCAAGGTTTGCTGCTGTCGCGCATGAACCGTCGCGATGAGGCCTTGGCGGCGCTGGAGCGTGGCCTTGAGCAGGCACCGGATAACGCCGACCTTCTGTACTCGTTGATCTACCTGCATGCCTTGGCCGGTGAACGCAGCGAAGCCTATGCCTATGTGCAACGGATGCGCAAAGCGGCTCCTGACGATTCACGCCTGCAAGGCATCGAGCCTTACTGGCAAAAATACGAAAGCACCAACTGAGCTGGCGATGGCGCTGTGAGCGGCTAGATTTACCTCGTCGCCTTCGAGCAGTTGCGAACATCCGTGGGGCCTCGTGTCGATGCCCCGACTGACAAGGACCGAGCAGTGGATATACGCGATCAGATTGCTGAACTCGAAGCCAGTGTGGCGCAGAGCGTGCTGGGCCAGGCCGACACCATCCGGCATGTGATTCTTGGCTTGCTGGCCAATGGTCACGTATTGCTGGAAAGCCTGCCGGGGCTGGCCAAAACGCGTACCGTCAAGGCGCTGGCCACCCACCTGGAGGCCAGCATGCGGCGCATCCAGTTCACCCCCGACCTGCTGCCGTCGGACATCACTGGTGGCGAAATCCTCCAGCAGACCGCACAGGGCAACGAGATCAAGTTTCAACCCGGGCCGCTGTTCGGCAACGTGATTCTTGCCGATGAGATCAACCGCGCCCCGGCCAAGGTTCAGGCGGCCCTGCTTGAAGCCATGGAGGAGCGCCAGATTACCGTGGCCGGTCAGAGCTACCCGATGTCAAACCTGTTCATGGTGCTGGCGACCCAGAACCCCATCGAGCAAGAGGGTACCTACCCGTTGCCCGAGGCGCAGATGGACAGGTTCCTGATGAAGCTGCAACTGGACTATCCCAAGGTGGAGGATGAAACCCTGGTGCTGCGCCTGGTGCGCAACGAGGAACAACAGGCAGGCCACCCGCACCAGGCGCCTGGGCGTCTGCCCCAGGACGTGGTGTTCGCCGCACGCAGTGCGATCGCGGGCATTGAAGTGTCGCCGGCGATCGATCGTTACCTGATCGACCTGATCAACGCCACCCGCCACCCGGTCGAGTATGATCCGGACCTTGCGCGCTGGATCAAGATCGGTGCCAGCCCACGTGGCGGGATCAGCCTGGACAGAGTGGCGCGTGCCCACGCATGGCTGGCCGGGCAGGGGTACGTCACCCCGGACAATGTGCGAGCAGTGGTCCATCCGGTGTTGCGCCACCGATTGCAGCTCTCCTACGACGCGGTTGCCGATGGCATCGGCGCCGACCAGGTGATCGACCGGCTGCTGGACACGGTCGCCATCCCGGCCTGAACGGAGCGAGCCCATGCAACCGACCCAGGATGGTTTCGTCTACGCCTCGCTCAGCCAGCTGATGGCGTTCGAATACCGCGTGCGCGGCTTGAGCTTCCTGGCGCGTCAGCCGCTGGCAAGCATCCTGGCGGGCAATCACGCCTCCCGCCTGCGTGGCCGCGGCTTGAGCTTCGACGAGCTGCGCCGTTACATACCTGGCGATGATCTGCGCCACCTCGACTGGCGCGCATCGTTACGCTACGGCAAGCCGTTCGTGCGCACCTTCACCGAAGAGCGCGACCGGCCGACACTGCTGCTGGTCGATCAACGCATGAACATGTATTTCGGCTCCCGGCGCAGTTTCAAGTCAGTCACCGCTGCCGAGCTTGCCGCATTGTCGGCATGGATAGCCCTGCAGGCCGGTGATCGGGTGGGCGGGCTGGTATTCGATGATCAGCAAGTGGTGCACATCAGGCCGCTGCGCAGCCGCGCACGGGTGCAGGCCCTGTGCGCGGCAGTGGTGCGCAGCAACAACCGCCTTAGCGCGTCAGGCCCGGACAGCGAGCAAGAGGGGCGACTCGACACTGCGCTGCGCAACGTCATCGGCCTGGCCGGGCATGATGCGCTGGTCTGCATCATCAGTGACTTTGCCGGGGTGACGGAGCAGACCTTGAAGCTGTTGCGGCAACTGAGCGCGCACAATGACGTGATCGCCATGCAGGTGTATGACCCTATCGCGCTGGATGTCCCCGACAAGGGGCGTTTGAGCGTGACCCAGGGCGAGATGCAGATCGACCTTGAAATCGGGCGGCGCCAGGTGCACCGGCCGCTGGGCGATTTCCTCTCCGGGCGCCTTGAGCAAGTGGCGCAGTTGCTGCGCCGCAGCCAGATACCGCTGATGATGATCAGTACCGGCGATGAGGTGTTGGGCCAGGTGCAGCGTGAACTGGGGCGGCTTGGGGGCAGTGGCCGATGAGCGCCCGGCCGTCGCCTGCCGCCATCGACCAGCTCAAGGAGCTGCCGTTGCCGGTGCCTCCGTTCAGTTATGCCCCGCAAACCTGGGGCTGGGCGGTATTGCTGGCCGTTGTGGTGGTGTTAGGGCTCGCGTATGCCGTGTATGCCTGGCGGCGCTGGCAGCGTGATCGTTATCGACGTGAGGCGTTGCAGCGGCTCGACGCCCTTGTTGCGGCGCAGGCCCATCCCGAGCAGCGTTTGCCAGCGCTGCGTGAATTACCGGCGTTGCTCAAGCGCGTAGCGCTTTCCATGCCTGACGCGCCAGCGGTGCACGGCCTGTCAGGCCAGCAATGGCAGGTGTTTTTGCAGCAGCGGGCACGCTTTGCCTTGCCTGAGCAGTTCGCCGCGCAACTGCACACGCTGGCTTATGCGCCAGACCTGCAGGTGCAGGCAATCGGCGAGCCTGAGCTGCGAACCTTGGTGAACACCTGCAGGCGCTGGATCGAGGCTCACCATGTGGCAGTTTGATTACCTGTGGGTGTTCTTGCTGCTGCCCTTGCCCTGGCTGGCCTACCGCTTCATGCGCCCCTATCACGAAGCGCGCAGCGCATTGCGGGTGCCGTTTTTCTTCGCCATGAGCCGTGCGGTGAACCAGCTCCCCGGCACCACGCCACCCTCGGGGGGGCGCTGGCAAGTGCTTTTGAACCTGCTGGTATGGGGCCTTCTGCTGGCCGCCTGCGCGCGGCCCGTACTGGTGGAAAAGGCCATCGAGCGTGAGCAGCCCATCCGCGACATGCTGCTGGCGATCGATATTTCTCAGTCCATGCAGGCCAAGGACTTTACCGACGCCAATGGCCAGCAAGTGGACAGGTTGAGCGCGGTGAAAGCGGTGGTGCGCGACTTCATCGCCCAGCGCAAGCAAGACCGCATCGGCTTGATCGTATTCGGCACCGGCGCCTACCCACAGTCGCCCCTGACCCTCGATCACGCCAGTCTCTCGCTGCTGCTCGATGAAGTCGGGGTGGGCATGGCCGGGCCGAACACCGCCATAGGCGATGCCATTGGCCTTGCCATCAAGCTGCTGGATCAGGCCAAGGAGCAGGAAAAGGTGATGGTGCTACTGAGTGACGGCAATGACACCGGCAGTGCGATCACACCCGCACACGCGGCAGGCTTGGCCAGTGAGCGGAACATCGTGGTACATACCATTGGGATCGGCGACCCCCAGGCCAGCGGTGAAGACAAGGTCGATCTGCAAGCGCTGGAGGGCATCGCACGCACCACCGGTGGCAGGTTCTTCCGCGCCGACGACCGGGGCGCGCTGGCCCAGGTGTATGCCACGCTGGACCGGATCACCCCCCACAGCGTGAAGACCTTCAGCCACCAGCCCAAGCGTGACCTGTTCTGGTGGCCACTGGGGGCGGCCTTGCTGTTGCTGGCCTTGGGGCATAGCCTGGCAGCCGTGGCCGGCCCGTTGCGGGCACGGCCTGCGCAGGGGAGGCCATGAATGGACATCGACCTTAGTGCCTTGCACCTGCTGCGCCCCTATTGGTTGTTACTGTGGCTACCGGCCGCGCTGCTGCCCTGGGCATGGCAGCGGCGCAATGACCTGAAGCGGCAGTTGCACGGCGTGATCGCTCCACACCTGGTCGAGCATCTGCTCATCACCCCCGATGAGCAAGCGCGGTTGCGGCCCGTTCACCTGCTGGCAGCACTGCTCGGCCTGGGTGCCCTGGCCGCCGCGGGGCCGACCTGGCAGCGCGACATCCCCGCGTTCGTCGACAACCGTGCGCCGCTGATCCTGGCGCTGGACCTGTCGCCGTCGATGGATGCCGACGACGTACCTCCATCCCGCCTGCAAGCCGCCAAACATACCTTGCACGACCTGGTGATGCGCCGCGCAGGGGCACGCACAGCGCTCATCGCGTATGCCGGCAGCGCGCACCTGGTGCTGCCCGCCACCGAAGACCCACAGTTGCTCGACACCTTCTTGCAAGCACTGACCACCGATTTGATCGCGCAACCCGGCAAGGATGTAGCAGGGGTGATCGACGTGGCGAAACGCTTGCTGGCAGCCGAGCAGGTGCCCGGCACGCTGGTGCTGCTGACCGATGGCGCCGATACCGGGCAATTGTCGGCACTGACGGGCGCGCTGAAAGGTAGCGACCTGCAGGTGATGGTCCTGGCCGTGGGCAGCCAAGACAGCGGGGTTGTGCATGACGCCCAGGGCCGTACCCGGGTCGATGCCCAAGGGCGCCCGCTGCAGGCGGACTTCGACCAGCAGGGCTTGAGGCAGTTGGCCAACGCCGTCAACGGCCCGCTGGGCAGCCTGACCCTGAGCGACGATGACCTGGACTGGATCGAACTGCATGCGCAGCAGCATTTTCAGGCAGCCCAAGGCGACCCGCAGCAGGTGCACTGGAAGGACGCCGGCTACTGGCTGTGCTGGCCGCTGGCGCTGATTGCGCTGCTGTGCCTGCGCCGGGGCTGGAAGGTGCACTGGCTGGCCACCGTGCTGGTGGCGGTAGTGTTGGGCACGCAGCCGCAAAGCGCGCGGGCCGGGCCTGTCGCGGATGCCTTCTTCACCCCTGACCAGCAGGGCCGCTGGGCCTTCGAGCATGGCCATTACCCGCAGGCCGCAGCGCATTTCAACGACCCTTACTGGAAAGGCCTGGCTGCCTACACCGCCGCCGACTATGACGTTGCCTTGGCCAGCCTCGGCAAGCTCGACACCGCCCAGGCTTTTTTCTACCGGGGCAATATCTACGTGCGCCAGTTCAAGTTTCCCCAGGCGGTTCAGGCCTACCAACAGGCTTTGCAGCGCCAGCCTGCGTTTCCCGAGGCCAGTGCCAACCTGGCACTGGCGCAGGCGCTGCTCAAAGACTATGAAGACCAGCAAAAGGCAGGCACACCCGACGAGAAGGCCGACAAGGTGGTGGAGGACCAGACGCCTTCCAAAGGCGCCCGGCAAAAGCAGCAGCAAACGCCCCAGGCCGCTTCGGACCAGGTCTGGCTGAATAACCTGACGACGTCGCCGGCGCAGTTCCTCAGGCGCAAGTTCCTGCTTCAGGATGCCTCACGACAAACAGCGGAGGGCACCTGATGAAACGCATGCTGTTGCTGCTAGGGCTCTACCTGCCATTGCTCGCGGTCGCGGCACCCGAGGCTCGTGTGCAGGCGCGCCTGCTGCCGCCCGGTGACACGATGGTTGGCGCGACGCTCGAGTTGCAGGTCGATCTGCTGGTAGACACCTGGTTCACCCAGCCGGCCGTGCTGCCGGTGATCGAGTTGCCGGGTGCTACGGTGAGCGCACCCAGCGGAGAAGCGCAGCATCTGAACGAACGGCTCGACGGCAAGGCCTTCTTCGGCCTGCGCTATACCTATCAGATCACCCCGCAAACGGCCCAGGCCTTCACCCTTCCTGCGCAAACCTTTCAGGTGTTCCCCGGTCAGTCGGATGCGCCGGTCACACTAGCCAGCGAGCCGCTTTCATTCGTCGCCAAGGCCCTCGCCGGTGATGCGACCGTGCACCGCCTGGTGGCACGCAAGGTCAGCCTTGAGCAACAAACGCAGCTGTCGCATTCACCGCTGCGTGCAGGGGACAGCATTACCCGTCGGGTGGTGACGCGAGCCGAAGGTGCGCAGGCGATGCTCATACCACCGCCACCGCTGATCGAGATCGAAGGCCTCAAACGCTATGTGCAAACCCCTCGTGTTGCGCCGCTAAGCGATGGGCGAGGGGGCTCGACCGGCGGCCAGCGCGAAGACAGTGTGAGCTATGTGGTATCGGCCGCCGGACGTTACCAGCTGCCCGCGATCGAACTGCAGTGGTGGGATGCGGCGACGGGTGAGGCCAGGCAAGCAACGTTGCCCCCGATCGACGTCACCGCCATCGAGGGTGGTTACAAAGCGCCGTTTTCCATCGACCAGGACCTGCGCGCGCTCGGCCGTCAGGCACAGTTGCGCCTGCCTGGCCACTGGTTGTGGGCTGCAGGCTTGCTGCTGCTTGGCGGGGCGCTGATTTACGTTGCACGGCCGTGGCTGTGGGCGGTGTGGCGGCATTTGCAAAGCTGGCAAGCAGCGCGGCGTATGGCGCGGTTGCACTCTGCTGACCATGCCTGGCGGCAGGCGCGTGCTCAACTTGCGCAAGACCCGCCGCAGCTCGACGGGCTGTACCTGTGGATTCGCAGGGCTACCGGGCAGCGCACAGTGTCAGAATTTTCCTTAGCTTTGCCGCCCCAATTGCGAATACGTCTACTAGACTGGCTCCAGAACCGCTACGGCAATGGCAGTGAAGTACGCCAGAGCGCGCCGTCACTGAGCCCGATCCTACCAGCGTTGCGGCGAGCGGCAGTGAGCGGGCGGCAGGTCAGTCACCCTGAAGGCTTGAAACCACTCAACCCATGAGTCTTTGCCTGAAGTGATAGGCAGCACTGAGAAGGGATACTTCATGCTCGATCTACACCGTGCGCGCTGGTGGTTGGCCTTGTTACTCGTGTTGCCTTTGGCGGTGCAGGCGGCCAATGCGCTGCCTTCCTGGCGGGATGGCCCCTCACGGCAAGCCATCGAAGCGTTCGTGGACGCCGTGACCACCGAAGGCAGTGAAGACTATGTGCCCGAGGCCCAGCGCATTGCCGTCTTCGACAATGACGGCACGCTATGGAGCGAGCAGCCGCTGTATTTTGAGGTGTTGTTTGCCCTTGATGAGGTCAAAAGACTCGCACCGCAACACCCGGAATGGACCAGCCAGCAGCCGTTCAAGGCCGTTCTGGAGGGCGACCAGAAGGCTTTGAGTGACAGCGGCATGGACGGCATGCTCAAGATCGTCGCCGCCACTCATGCCGGGGTCAGCACCGAGGCGTTTATCGCCAATACCCAGCGTTGGCTGGCAACGGCCGTACACCCTCGCACCCACAGGCCGTACACCGAGATGGTCTTCCAGCCCATGCTCGAACTTTTGCAGTACCTGCGGGCCAACGGTTTCAGGACCTACATCGTCTCGGGCGGTGAGGTGGCGTTCATGCGTGCATTCGCAGAGGAAGTCTACGGGGTGCCGCCAGAGCAGGTGATCGGCACCACGCTGCAGGCTCGCTTCATCGATGACAACGGCAAACTGTCGATCGAACGTCTGCCCAAGTTGCTGCACAACGACGATGGCCCAGGCAAGCCGGTGAGCATCGATGCCCATATCGGCCGTCGCCCGATCTTCGCCTTTGGCAACTCCGACGGCGACTTGCAAATGCTGCAATGGACCATGGCTGGCGACGGCAAGCGCTTTGCCGGCCTGGTCCATCACACCGACGCGACACGCGAATGGGCCTATGACCGCGACAGCAAGGTCGGGCGCTTGGACAAGGCGCTGGATGCCGCCAAGGGTGCGAACTGGACCGTGGTCGATATGGCCCGCGAGTGGCAGCGCATCTACCCATTCGAAAGCAACCAGGCTCAATGAAAGAGAACCGCAGGGCACAGGGAACCAGCCAAGCAGTAGGTCGATCGTGCACGTAGTCGTGGCCAACGCCAGTAGACGTGATATGGAGAAACCGCCCCATGAAGTCCAGCAGAAGATGGATAACCACATTCGCGCTAGCCGCTACTGCAGCGGTGAGCGTGTGCACGGCAACCGCCGCGGAAAAGCCCAATATCCTGGTGATATTCGGCGATGACATTGGCCAGACCAACATCAGCGCCTATGGCAAGGGCGTGGTCGGCTATCAGACGCCCAACATTGACCGCATCGGCCAGGAAGGCATGCTGTTCACTGACTATTACGCCGAGAACAGCTGCACCGCTGGGCGTTCTTCCTTCATCACCGGGCAGACACCGCTGCGCACCGGCTTGTCCAAGGTCGGCATGCCTGGTGTGCCCGTGGGTTTGCAGGCGCGCGATGTCACCATCGCCCAGGCGCTCAAGGCGCAGGGCTATGCCACTGGCCAGTTCGGCAAGAACCATTTGGGCGACCGGGATGAATACCTGCCGACCAATCATGGCTTCGACGAGTTTTTCGGCAACCTGTATCACCTGAACGCCGAGGAAGAGCCGGAGCGTGAACTGTGGCCCAAGGATGATGAGGCATTCGTCAAGGCTACCTCGCCACGGGGTGTGATTAAGTCGAGCGCCGATGGCAAGATCGAGGATACCGGTGCGTTGACCAAGTCGCGCATGGAGACCATCGACGACGAGACCACCCAGGCGGCAATCAACTTCATCGACAAACAAGCCAAGGCTGACAAGCCGTTCTTCGTGTGGATGAACACCACCCGTATGCACCTTTATACCCACGTGCGCGAGTCGATGCGCGGGCAGAGCGGTATGCAGGGCAATGAGTATGCAGATGGCATGGTCGAGCACGACGGTGACGTGGGCAAACTGCTCAAGACCCTCGATGATCTGAAGATCGCCGACAACACCATCGTGGTTTACACCACCGACAACGGCCCTAACCAGTTCTCCTGGCCTGATGCCGCGACCACACCGTTCCGCAACGAGAAGAACTCCAACTGGGAAGGCGCCTACCGCGTGCCGGCGATGATCCGTTGGCCTGGCAAGGTCAAGCCGGGCACGGTGTCCACCCAGATTTTCTCGGGGCTGGACTGGTTCCCGACACTGCTGGCCGCAGCCGGTGACACTGGCATCAAGGACCGTTTGCTCAAGGGCGCCGATGTGGGTGGCAAGAACTTCAAGGTGCATCTGGACGGTTACAACCAGCTGGACTACCTGACCGGCAAAGCGGACAAGAGCGCACGTAGCGAATTCTATTACTTCAACGATGACGGTGAACTGGTGTCGATGCGCTTCGGCGACTGGAAGCTGGTGTTCTGCGAACAGCGCGCCCCCGGTGGTTTCGCGGTTTGGAGCGAGCCGTTCACCTGCCTGCGGGTGCCCAAGATTTTCAACTTGCGTATGGACCCGTATGAGCGCGCCGATGTGGTCTCCAACCAGTACTACGATTGGGTGACCAAGAACGACTACCTGATCTTCCAGGGTACCCGCAAGGCTGCCGCGTTCCTGCAGACATTCGTGGAGTATCCGCCGAGTCAGCGCCCGGCAAGCTTCAGCATCGACCAGATCCGGGCTGACGTGGACAAAAAGATCGAAGAGAAGATGAAGAAGTAACGGCAATGCCCGCGCCCGCCCATGGCGGGCGCATTCTTTCATATTCAGTGCGGACAGACCCGTGGGTCTGCTAAGGCTTGATGATGCCCGCAGTTGTGAACCTTTCCCGCGCCGACAATCGCAGCACTAACGAAACTCAAGCACCGTTGCCGTGGCTGCTGCCTGCGGCGCTGCTGTTCGCGTCTGGCGGCGCAGCGCTGATCTACCAGGTGCTTTGGGTCAAGCAGTTATCTCTGGTGGTTGGGGTTGAGGTATACGCCATCACAGCTGGCATCAGTGCGTTTTTTGCGGGGCTGGCACTGGGTGGCCTGCTGTTCGGTCGCTGGGCAGACGGGCTGAGTCACCCGCTGAAACTGTATGCGGGGCTGGAGTTGGCGGTTGCGGTACTGGCCGTGGCGGCGACCCTGGGCCTGGCGCAGAGTGCGGCACTGTTTGCTCGCCTGGAGGCGAGTGTCGGCCTGCTAGCCTGGCTGCTGCCATTCAGTCTGGTCGGGCTACCGGCATTTTTGATGGGCGGAACCTTGCCTGTGCTGGTGCGTGCGCTGACCCCCACTGACGCGCAGACGGGCGAGGCGGGTGGTCGATTGTATGCCGCCAATACCGCCGGCGCGATCTGCGGCACCTTGCTGGCGGCATTCGTCTTGCTGCCCCTGCTCGGCGTCACCGGTGCCGCCTGCGTAGCAGGGGCGTTGAACCTGCTGGCCGCGCTGGGCGCCTGGTGCGGGCGCAGGAGGGACGAGCGCACCCTGCCGAGCTCGGGCGACACTGCGCTGCCGCGCACGCCGCAGGCTCGGCTGGCCATCGCCCTGTATTGCCTGGCCGGCGGCGTGGCGCTCGGATACGAGGTGGTGTGGACGCAATCGATCGTGCAATTCATGAGCACGCGCGCCTTTGCGTTCTCGGTGGTGCTGGCCACTTACCTGGCGGGGCTGGTTCTGGGCAGTGCATTGTACGCCCGGCGCGCCGACCGCATCCGTGACCCTTGGGGCCTGTTCGCCCTGCTGATCGCGTCCGCCGGGCTGCTGGCGTTGCTGCAGATTGCCGGGCTCGGGCGTTGGCTGGTGGCCTGGCAGACGCTGCTGGAAAGCCACGTGGTGCAGCTGACCGGCAGCCAATTGGCGGGTATGTGCGCACGCTTTGCGGCTGCCGCGGTGTGCGTGGTGTTCATACCGACCACATTGCTCGGGGCGGCATTCCCCCTGGCCTTGCGCCTGGCCGTGGACAGCGGCCGGGTGGGCCGGGACGTTGGGGCGGTGGTTGCCCTCAACACCCTGGGCGGGATCATTGGCGTCATGCTCACAGGGTTTGTCCTGGTGCCTGAACTCGGGCTGGTGCGCACCTTGGCAGTACTCGCTTGCGTGGCGGCGGCGATCGGCGCCGTCGCGGCATGGCGCGGCCACGCCGTGCACAAGGGCATGCGGGCCTTGGTCTTGCTGGTGGGCGGCGCAACCCTGGTCACCGGCGTGCTCACCCCATCAGAGCGGCTGGCGCAGTTGTTGCCAGGCGCGCGGAGCGGCGAGCTGGTGTTCTACCAGGAAGGCCGCGGTGGCACGGTGGCAGTGGTCAACCAGCAGCGCCAAGGGCAAGCCTTCAACCGGCTGTACATCCAGGGTGTGTCCAACACCGGTGATGCCATGCCGTCACTGCGCTACATGCGGTTGCAGGCCTTACTGCCTTTGCTGATCCATCGTGGTGAGCCGCGCTCGGCCCTGGTGATCGGCTTCGGCACCGGCATCACCGCCGGGGCGATGCTGCGCTACCCCGGCCTGGAGCACCCGGTGGTGGCCGAACTGCTGCCGCAGGTGCTGGCCGCGGCGCCCCTGTTCTCTGGTAACTACAACGCTGTGAACGACCCACGCCTCGACATCCGCCTGCGTGATGGGCGCCGTGAGCTGTTGCGTAATGAGCAACGATACGACGTGATCACCTTGGAGCCACCACCGCCTTCAGCGGCAGGTGTAGTCAACCTGTATTCGCGCGATTTTTACCAGTTGGCAGCCTCTCGATTGCACGAGCATGGTCTGGTAGCGCAGTGGCTACCGCTTCCCACACAGAATGACGAGGACAGTCGCTCGCTGGTACGCAGCTTTCTTGATGTGTTCCCACATGCCTCGTTGTGGACCACCGAGTTTCACGAGATGCTGTTGATCGGTTCGGCAACGCCGATGGTGCTGGATGTTTCGCGCATTCGCCAACGCTTCGAGCAATCCCAGGTTTCGGCTTCCCTGGCCCAGGTCGGCGTAAACTCGGTCGAGGCGTTGCTGGCCACCTGGGTTACCGACAGACAAGGGCTTGAGCGCTATGCCGGCGATGCACAACCGGTTACCGATGATCGGCCCCGTATCGAGTATGCGCCGTGGGTACGGCCGCATGAAATCACCCGTGTGCTGCCTGCGCTACTGGCGCTGCGGGTAGCGCCGCCCTTGGAAAACGCTAGCCCTTCGGTACAAGCCGGGGTGAATGATGAGTGGGCGCTGTTGCGTCGTTTCTATGGTTTGTCGCTATTGGCTTACAACGGTAATCGCCAGGGCTGGATGCGCGAGGCGCGGGCCTTGGCACCGATCAGCGCCAAGAATCCTTACATGCGTTGGTTCACCGGCGGCAAGCGCTGAACGCACCGGTAGATATCGGGCATGCAGGCCGCGCAGCAGGCGTATGGCTATCTACACCACGATGAGTTCAGGGACAAACGGCAATGATCGAATTCGTGCTCCATGCGTTACGTGCAAACCCGGAAATTGCCGTGTTCCTGGCCATCGCATCGGGCGTTCTGATCGGGCGAGTACACATGGGCAGTTTTCACCTGGGCTCGGTTGCCGGGGCACTGCTCATGGGGCTGCTCATTGGGCAAATAGGGCTTGAGGTGCCACATGAGCTCAAATCGGTCTTCTTCGCGTTGTTCATCTACGCCGTCGGTTTCAAGAGTGGTCCTGAATTCTTCGGTAGCCTGAACCGAGGCACGCTTAAACTGGTGCTGCTCTCGGTGGTCTTGTGCGGCACTGCGCTGGCAACGATTCTGGCGATGTACAGCGTGTATGGCTTCGATGCCGGATTCACCGCCGGGCTTGGCGCTGGCGCCCTCACTGACACGGCCATCATGGGCACGGCCAGCAGTGCCATCGCTCAATTGTCTATCGACGAGGTAGCCAAGGCGCAACTCAACAGCCATATGGCAGTGGCCTACGCCATCACCTACGTGTTCGGTACCATTGGCCTGGTGGTCTTCGTCGGCAGCATCGCTCCGCGGCTGCTACGCGTGGATTTGGCCAGCTCTGCGCGAGAGTTGGAGCGCTCACTGGGTATCGAGCAGGAGGATGCTGCCTTGAGCATTCCCTACACGCGTATCGTGGTGCGTGCACATCAACTGGTAGGGCCGGCGGCTGAGGGTAGGAGCATTGCCGATATCGAGGCCCGGCACCCCAATCTGAGTATCGAGCGGGTTGTGCGAGACGGCCGGGTGCTGGAGCGGAATGGACAATTGCGCCTACAGCGTGGTGACGTGCTTGGCGTTTACGCCTTGCGCGAAGCCGTTGCTCAGCTCAGCCAATGGATAGGTCCCGAAGTGGATGACTCGATAGCGATGTCGTTCGCCACCCGCACGGCGCAAATTGTACTCACCTCGCGCAAGCTGTCGGGCAGAACTCTGAGACAGATCAAGCATGAACTGGTCGGTGCCACGCGTATGGGCTGTTATATCGTCGACATCACTCGTCAGGGCCTGGATTTGCCTCTGCTGCCCGACACGGTATTGCGCCGCGGCGACGTGATTACCCTGAACGGTCGTAGCCGTAGTGTCGAAACGCTGGCCGAGCAGATGGGCCGGATTCGTCCGGTGCATCATAAGAGCGATATCGCGATCCATGCTCTGGGGTTGGTGGTGGGGTCTCTGCTCGGCATGCTGTCTACTCACATAGGCATCATCCCGGTCGAGTTGGGGGTGGGTGGCGGCGTGTTGCTGGTGGGCTTGCTGATTGGCTGGTATAACTCGCGCCACCCTGATTTCGGCGCGCTCCCGCCTGCGGCGCAGTGGGCATTTTCGGAATTCGGGCTCACGGCTTTTGGGGCGGTCGTCGGGCTGCTGGCAGGCCCCGCCGCGCTGGCTGCCATCGAAACGCAAGGCCTGGCGCTCTTGATTTCCGGCGCAGCAGTCACCCTTATCCCGCCGGTGGTGACCTTGTATTTTGGCTATTACGTGTTGCGGCTGCACCCCTTGATCCTGTTTGGCGCACTGGCCGGCGCGCAAACAGAAGCGGCGTCAATGAACAAAATCATCGAGCAGTCCGGCAGCAATACGCCGGTCATCGGCTTCACCGTGTGCTATGCCATCTCCAACGTTCTGCTGGCGGTCTGTGGGCCGGTGATCATTGCGCTGACCACCACCTGAGCGAACCTTGCTCAAGCGGTGTTTTCAGGTTTGGACGGAGCCGCATGCCACTGCTCCTTGGGCACCCATTTGGGTTGCTCCGGATCGCCAAGGTAGTGTGGGGACATGATCTGTACGCCAAACTCGTTGAACACATCCTGGATGTTGGCGTGCAGCAGGCTCAGCAGCAACGCGCGTGGTCTGGGTTCTGACGGAATGGCTTGGGCCACCAAGCGATATTCGGGGTAGAAGTCCGAAAGTGCCGTTTGGAATACCTGGGGTTGGGGCTCCTGCAGCACGCCCTCGGTGCGTCGCGCCGCTTCCAGCAGCATCGCCTCGACCTGGCGCCAGGGCGTGTCATAGCCGATGGTCACAACGGTATCGACCACATAACCTGGCCCTTGCACGATGCGTGAATAGTTCTTCGTGACCGAGGCGGTAATCATTGAGTTGGGAAGTGTCAGAACTTCGCCAAGCCCAGTGCGAATCGTCGTGGTGAACATGCCCACCTCGGTTACTGTGCCCTCATAATCGGCCACGCGCACAAATTCACCGACGCGCAGCGTGCGGGTGTAGGTCAGGATCAATCCGGCAGCGCCTTGGCCGATGACGCTGGTTGCGCCCAGCGAAATCATTAGACCGAGCAATACTGACAGCCCCTTGAAGGCATCGGTACCTGAGCCGGGCAGATAGGGGTAGGCCATCACCAGGGCGAATAGCCAGATTCCCAGCGAAGTTAGGCGCATGGTCGGTTGCAAGGTTTCGACGGTTAGCCATTTCAACGTGCCCGGGCGTGCCATGCGCCTTAGCACGCGCTTGGAGAAGGAGCTGATGCCACGGGCGATGAAGAAGATCGACAGCGCAACGGCCAGGCCGGGCAGGGCACGCAAAATACCGCTGACCAGGTAGTCGAGAAGCTCCATCAGGTGGATATTGAGGCTTTCACCCCAAGACCGGGTATAAGGAAACTGAGAGAGCACGAAACCCAGCCATTGGTAGCAGAGCAACAACAATACCAACCAATACAGCAGCCAGAGTGAGCGGTCTATCAGGTAGTAGAGGTTTTGCAGGTCGAAAAGTTGCGTGTGACCGACCTTGAAACGCTCGGAGTGTTTGCCCATCAGCACAGCTAACAGCCCCAGGAGCTTGCGGCGACAGTAGCTTGCGGCCTTGGCCAGAATGAAAAAGATCAAAGTTGCTGCAGCGCTGTAGCCTATCGCGGTGAGCAAAAAGCGCAGGCTACGCGCCTGACGGGTTTCCTCGACAACCAGACGAAGATTCTCGGCCGCCTGCGCGGCGGCCTCGCCCGCGGTGATGCTATCGGCCGCAGCATCCAGTGGCGTCACGATGAATGCACGGCGCCCGCCCAGCAGTACCAGGTAGCTGTGCAGGATAGGGTCGAGGCGGACGTCAAGGTCATTGGTTTCCTGGAGCGTGTCCTCGATGACCTTCTTGGCTCGCTGGGCACGCACCGCAGGTGTTTCGCCCAGCAGGGTCGCACGGAACACCAGCACCGTGCGGTTGATGACGGTCAGGGGGGCGGGCTCGGCAAGGACCCCTTCTAGCTCTGGCTGGGACTGAGGGGGGGCCGCATGGAGCAGAGGGGAAAACAGCAAGTGGTGCAAAAGTATCAGCCAAGCACCCCATCCGAACGTGCGCTTCCTGCCCATTTATCAGCCCCTGTGACTGCTAGTGGATTGCTTGCAGCATAGTCGGGTTCAGGCCGCTTTCTGTTGCTAGTATCAAGTCTTTGTGCACTTTCACGGAAGTTTCAATGACGCTCCGCACCAGGCTGCTCGGGCTCTTCACGCGAGCTCTTTTACTGGTGCTGGGCCCGACCTACTTTGCCGTGCATAGCACATTGCACGACTCCAGATCGGTCGGGTCTGGCCAGGGCGTCTTAAAGCTGGGGCTTCCCTCAATCCAGACACCCTCCCCTCTGATAGTCCGAAAGAGCGAAACCTATTCTGCGTCTGAGCCCTAATAAGGGCTCTAGTTATTCCATTCCAGACGGTATACCAGCAGAGCTTTTCACAGAGGCGCTCCCACTGATAGCAGGTGCTCCCTGGTTTGCTTATCCATCGTGTTCTCAATCTCATGAGCTAAAGTTTTGACGTCGTGCTGCTCAATTTCCTTTGGCATAACTCCGAAGCCAATCGAGTTATAAAGCCGGCCCCAGGCCGCCTGAGCGTCGGAATAGGCGGCTTCGCGCTGATAACGCGACAGCAGCAGGCGCCCTTCGGCGCGGATCAGCTCCAGTTCGCTGCCCAGCGCTGCGTTGCGCGAGGATTGGGCGTAGCTGAGCAGGCTCTGGTCCACGCGCAGGCTTTCGTCGGCGAACTCCACTTCCTGACGCGCCAGTTGGTAACGCAACAGGCCCACGCGGACCTGGGTGAGGATCGCCATCGACAGCGCGGTGCGGCGCATGTCGTCGGTTTTTTCCTGGCTTTTTTCCGCTGCGGCGATGTCCGGATACTGCAGCAGCCGCAGCAGGTTCATCGAGACATTGATGCCGGTCTGGTTCCAGTCGCTGTTGTACAGGTACTTGTTGGAGTCGTACTCATAGCCGTAGTTGAAGCTCACATTCGGCCACAACTGGGCCTTGGCGATTTTCAGGTCGTTCATGCTCACGCGTTTGCGGTACCACTCTTCCATGATTTCCGGGCGCCGCTCCAGTGACAGGCGCTCCAGTTGCTCGACGTTGCTGGTCAACAGGGGCAGCGGCTGTTCGGCGTTGTCGGCCAGCACCATGCGGGTATTCGGCGGCAGCGACATCAGGGCGGCCAGCTCGGCGCGGGCGAATTCCAGGTCCTGACGGCGCACGGTGAGCATGTACACCGAGTCGAGCAGGGCGCGCTGGTAGGCGAGGATGTCCTGGCGCGGCAGCAGGCCTTTGCCTTCGGCTTCACGGGCCGCGGTCAGGGCGCGGTGGGTGCGCATCAGCAGGCCGTCCACCTCGGGCAGCAGGCGCTGGGCGCCCAGCGCGCGCCAGTAGGCGTTGCGCACGTCTTGCAGGACATTCTGCGCAACCTTTTCCCGGCGCTCTTCGGCCATCAGCATCTGGTCGTTCTTCTGCTGTGTGCGGAAGTAGGCGACCCCGAAGTCCAGCAGGCTCCACGACAGCCCCAGGCTGTAGAGGGTGCGGTAACGCTCTTCGGAGGTGGACGGGCGCAAGCTGACCTGGCGGTCCTCGATGCCGATCGAGGTGCCGCCGGAATCGTTGTTGCGCCCGGCATAACCGGCCGAGGCCACCAGGCGCGGCAGCATTTCGTGGCTGGAGACATCGCGCAGGTCCGAGGCCAGCGCACTTTCCAGCAGCTTCAGGCGGTAGTCGAGGTTGTACTTCAGGGCGCGTGCCGAAGCTTCGTAGAAGGTGATTGGCCCGTTGACCGGCTCCTGCTCCTTGTACATGCGCGCCTGGTCTTCGACCACCCGCTGGCGCATTTCGTCTTCGGTGAAGGGTTTGGGCTGGAAAGCCGAGCAGGCGCTGAGCAGGACGCTGACAGCCGTGAAGGTGCTGAGGGTCTTAAAGGTCGATACTGACATAGGCAGTCCTTGGTCCGTCGGCGAATGTATCGGCTTCATGGGGCGTTACTGCCGCGGCGCTGGGCGGCTTCACGCAATTGCGCGCGGAAGCCGCGCGCAGGCTGTGGCGGTTGCTCCGGTGGCGCGACCATGTCGGTGGGTACGGGCGCCCACAGCGAAGGGTCCGGCAGCAGGCCGTCGGCGGTCAGGCTGATGACGCCGTGTCGGCCGTCGATCCAGTACTGGTCCTCCAGGCTGGCGCGCCGGCTCTCGGCCACCGCGCTGGCAACGAACTGGCCCGGGACCAGGCCAAGCCCGTTGCCAAGCGACTGGCTTTCGATTTCAGGCGTGGCGAACAGGCGCACATCGCTGCCATCGGCGTCCCAGGCGGACAGGGTCAGGGCCTGGTTGACGCGTTCGACCACCGGCGCGACGAAGATCGCCGGGCTCACGTCTGGCAGCGGCAGATTGTTCAGACGGTTCTGGCTGTCGCGGTCGAAGTACGGGCCCGGTGGAATGTATGGGGTGGAGATATCCAGAGTGATGATCAGCTGGGCCTGATCGGTGGCGCCGGCCAGGTCGCCAATGGTGTAAGTGAAATAGTCCTTGAGCACCTGCCCAAGGCCTGCGGCTGCCAGCACGTCCGGGTTGCTCAGGTCGATGGTGTAGGTGTAGCTGCCGTCGGCGTTGAGCACCAGGGTGCCGTATTGGCCGGCAATCGGCTGGCCGATCACGCCCGCGTTGCCGGTGCCGGCTTCCTGGCCGCTGCGGATGCCGGTCACGCTTAGTCCGTCGCCGCCATCCACATCGCTGTCGTTGGGCAGCACGTTGCCGCTGGTGTGTGGCGCCGGCACCTGGTCGCTGGCGGTGTTGCTGTCGTCGCGGGCTACCGGGTTGTCGTTGGCGCCCTGAATGGTGACGGTGAGGCGGGCATCAGCGGTAATGCCGGCAGTGTCGCGCATGCGGTAGGTGAACACTTCCCGGAGCGATTCGCCCGCACTGCGCATGGCCTGTACGGTCGGGTTGCTGTTGTCGACGACATACTGGTAGCGGCCGTCAGCGCTGATCAGCAGCGTCCCGTAAACGCCCTGCAATACCTGGCCGGCGCTGGCGGTCTGGCCATTTTCGCCGGTGTACTGCAGCACCGTCTTGCTCTCGCCGTACTGCACGCCGTCGACGTCAGTGTCGTTGTCCAGCACATTGCCCTGCGGGTCTACGCCGGGGGTGCCATTGTTCACGCCACCGGCTTCGACGGCGTTGGCGATGTCGTCATTGGCCACGGGGTAGTCGTTGCGCCCGTCGATGGTGATGGTCAGCAAGCCGTTGGCCGTTCCGCCCCAGAAGTCCGATAGCAGGTAGGTGAAGTTGTCGACCAGGGTCTGGCCGCTGGTGCGCAGCTGTTGTACGGCCTGCAGGCTGTTGTCCAGCACGTAGCTCCAGCTGCCGTCGGCATTGACGGTCAGGTCGCCGTACTGGCCGCGCAGAGTCTGCCCGACCAGGCTGGCATCGTTTGGCAGCGGGCCGTCACCGCTCCAGAACGCCAGCACCTCCAGGGTTTCCGGGAACAGTATGTTGATGGTGTCCGGGTCGCTGTCGTTGTCCATCACGTTGCCGCTGGGGTCGCTGCCCGGGATGCTGTTGTCGGTGCCGCCGGCTTCGACGGCCAGGCCCTGGTCTGGGCCAGCAACCGGTGGCTGGTTTTCGCCGCGGATGAAAATGGTCAGGGTCGCGGTATCGTTCAACCCGCCGGCGTCTGTGACCTGGTAGGTGTAGCGCTGGATGACGAAGCCCAGCGGGCCCAGGGCGATGATGGTGGGGTCGTTGGAGTTGACCACGAACTGATAGCTGCCGTCGGCATTGAGCGTGAGGGTGCCGAAGTTGGTGGTCACGGTCGCGCTGCCGGTCAGCGGGTCGAGGACCGGGTTGTTGCTCTCGGCACCCACGCCCACGGCGGTGACGGCCTTGGTGTCGTTGGCATCGACGTCGGTGTCGTTGTTCAGCACGTTACCGGTGGGGTTGCGTCCGCCAGAACCGTCGTCATCCACGGCCACCGCGTAGGCAAAGTCGTCATTGGCCACCGGGGTGTCGTAGCGGCCTTCGATGGTGATGTTGATCTGCGCCTGGGAGCTGGCACCGTCAGTGTCGTGCATGCGGTAGCTGAAGGTCTCGCGCAGCTGCTCGCCGGCCTTGAGCGCCTGCACGGCGGCCAGGCTGTCGTTTACGGTGTAGACATAGTTGCCGTTGGCGTCGATGCTCAGCGTGCCGTAGGTACCGGCCACCACGGTCGCGCCGGCATTGACCTGGATGAACGTGCCGCCAGCGGCGAGGGTGCCGAGGTAGATGCCGTCGAGTGTCTTGCTGTCACCGGCATCGACGTCAGTGTCGTTGCCCAGCGCGTTGCCGCTGCCTGGCTGGCCGGGCGTGCCGTTGTTGACCCCGCCGGCCTCGATGGCGATGGGGCTGTCAATGGTGGCGATGGGCGTGTCGTCGCGGCCATGGATCACCACCGTGAAGGTGGCGGTGACGACCTTGCCGTTGCCATCGCTGACGCTGTACTGGAACACCTCGGTCAGCCGGTCTGCATCGGTGCGCAGGGCTTGCACCGCGCTGTTGCTGTTGTCCACCACGTAGCTGTAGTTGCCCTGGGCATCGAGCACCAGGCTGCCGTAGTTGCCGGCCAGGGCCTGGCCAGGCGTGCCGTTGATGCCGTTCGGGCTGATTACGCCGCTGATGGTCAGGGTATCGCCATCCGGGTCGCTGTAGGCGGCACGTATGCTGCCGGCAGGGTCCAGACCGGGTTGTGCGTTGTTCAGCCCCCCTGCCTCAATGGCGTCGATGCTGACCGGATTGACCACGGGCGGGTCATTGACCCCGGTTACCGTGATCACCAACTGCGCCTGGTCGGTCAGGTCGCCGCTGTCGTGGATCTGGTAGGTGAAGATCACCTGCAGACTCTGCCCGGCGCTCAGCGCGCGGATCGCCGGGTCGGCGCTGTTGACCGCGAAGCTGTAGGTGCCGTCTTCGTTGAGGACCAGTTGGCCGAAGTTGCCACTGATCAGGCTGCTGTCGGCCAGCCGCGCTACCGTGCCGGTAATGGCCGCAGGTGCGCCGTTGGCCACCGGGCTGAGGGCGCCACCGGCGCTTTCCAG
Organism: Pseudomonas putida NBRC 14164; assembly: GCF_000412675.1. Classification (NCBI taxonomy): domain Bacteria; kingdom Pseudomonadati; phylum Pseudomonadota; class Gammaproteobacteria; order Pseudomonadales; family Pseudomonadaceae; genus Pseudomonas; species Pseudomonas putida. The sequence continues at coordinate 690,025 of NC_021505.1, forward strand.
GCCGCTGCGCACGCCATCGACCTTCAGTTGCGTGGCGGTCGGCTGGTCGAGGTTGTCGACGTCGGTGTCGGTGCCCACGCCGCCATTGCCTGTAATCACGTTACCGCTGGCATTGACCGGCACCGGGCTGCCGTCGCTGGCCCCGGCACTGGCGCTGCCCACGTCGTCCACGGCTACCGGCGCATCGTTGGCGCCCTGCACGGTGATGGTGAGGATATTCACCGAGCTCAGGCCACCGGCGTCGGCCATCTGGTAGGTGAACACCTCGGTTAGCGTCTGGCCGGGGGAGAGCGCCTGCACGGCGGGGTTGCTGTTGTCGATGACGTAGCGGTAGCTGCCGTCGGCATTGATCGTCAGCGTGCCGAAATTCACTTGCACAGTGGTCGCCTGGCCAGTGGCGACGGGGATGATCCGGCCGCCACCGGGCCCGTCGTAGCGTACGGCGGTGACCTGCTTGGTTTCACCCAAGGCCACCGAATCGACGTCGGTGTCGTTGGTCAGCAGGTTGCCGGTGGCGTCCTGGCCTGGCGTTGTGTTGTTGGTACCGCCGGCTTCGAGGGCGATAGCAGTGTCGGCCGCAGCCACGGGGGTATCGTTGGCGCCGTGGATATTCACCTGCAGCACCGCGCTGCTGGGCAAGCCGCCGCTGTCGACGATGTCGTAGCCAAAGAAATCGCTGATGAAATTGCCTGCCGTGCGCAGCGCCTGTACCTCTGGGTTGGCGTTGTCGACGTTGTACTGGAAACCACCACCCGCGGTGATCAGCAGGGTGCCGTAGCGGCCCTGTATGGCCGTGACGCCGGTCGCCGGCACTGCCACACCGCCTGGCACGATATTGCTGGCGATGCGGGTCACGGTGAGCACGTCGTTGTTGGTCTGGATATCGACATCGGTGTCGTTGGCCAGCACGTTGCCGGTCGGGTTGACGCCCGGGTCGGCATTGTTCAAGCCGCCGGCTTCCACGGCGATGGCCAGGTCGGCGTGGGCGATTGGGGCATCGTTGACCGGGTCGATGACGATGTTCATCACGTCGGTGTCGGTCAGCGCGTCGGCCGGGTTTTGCCCGGGGATACCGTCGCCGTTGAGCGGTGCGTCGCCGAAGTTGCCCTGGTCGTTGCTGACCATGGTCAGGGTTTCCGCATCGCGGAAGGTGTTGAAGTCCTGGTCGCCTTTGTAATACAGCTGGCTCAGCAACACGTTCAGCTCATTCAGAGTGCCGGTCAGTACCAAGGTGCGGCCGCTGCCGGCGGGCGGTGTGGCGGTTGGGGCCGGTGGGGTGGCGGTCTGCCAGATGACGCCATGCACCACGGTCAGGGTGATGGTCATGATGCCGTCGGAGTTGCCGACGTGCACGTCGACATCGCTGATGGCCAGGCCGCCGATATGCAGCACGGTGTCTTCCTGGCCCTGCTGGTCGGCCACGGTGTTGATCGGCGCCTCGTTGATGTGCACGTAGCCTGCGTCGGCGATGCCGGTACTGCCTTCGCCCAGGGCCACATTGACCCGGCCCAGGCCTCCCAAGGCCGCGCCGGTGTCGGTATCGATGCGTACCCGGAAGTTGTTGTTGGCGCTGGCCTGATGGTCCTGGGCCACGGCGATCAGGTAGCTGCCCGAGGGCAGCAGGGCGAATTGGTAGAGGCCGCCATTGCTGGTGACGGTGCTGAAGGTGTGGTCGTCGGCGGTGCCGAACTGGCCATCGTCACCGGCCCAGGTCAGGCTGACGCCGATGCCGTCCAGGCCCGGCCCGTCGGGGCTGACGTTGTCCGTGGCGCTGCGGGTGTCGTCCCACAGCGTGCCCTGGATCACGCCCATGCCGGCGCCGTCGCTGAGGATGTAGTTGTTCAAGCCGGCCGCGCCGTCCTGGCCGGTGCGCTCACCCGTGGCCCCGCCGGCAGTGGCGGGTAGCGAACCGCCCCAGCCGGTGTTTTCGAAGTCGCTGGGCAAGCTGGTCCAGGTCAGCACGGCAGCGCTGGCGGCGTTGTCGGCGATGGTCTGGTTGGGCAGGGTGACGGTGTAGATCACCTGAACCGTATCGTTGGGCGCCAGCCGCGCGAAGTCCACGGCAATGGCTGTGCCGTCGGTGAAGCTGACGCCCGCAGGTAGGTTGCCCAGGTCCAGTGCCACGCCGTTGAGCAGGATGCTCTGCACCTGGTAGTTGCTGCCATTGGGGAACTGGTCGGCCAGGTGCGTCTCGTAGGCTGGCACACCGCCGTTCTGGGTGAAGCTCACCGACACCGTGGCGTCGGTGGTGCCGGCTACGGCGCCCGGGGTCACGTCGATGACCGACTTGTCCATGCCTGTGAAGCTCGGCTCCACCACGCGCTCGAACACGGTATCGCTCTTGCCGCGATCCACGCCGCCGTTGTCGCCGACATGCTCGAACACGGTCATGCCCAGCTGGGTGTTGGCCTGGTTGCCGGCCACGTTGCTGACGCGCACGTTGAATTCGAGGATCACGCCTTCGATATCGCTGTCGTTGGCTTCGGTGTTGGTGAGGTTGCCGAGGCTGAAGGTGATGGTCTGGCTACCATCAGCGTTGGTGGTGATCTGCAGCCGGCCGTTATTGCCATCGAAAATGCCGGAAGGCTCCACGCCACCCAGGTCGGTGTGGATAGGCAAGGCCACGTCGCTATTCTGGTTGCCGGTCATGTACAGCGTGCCACCGCTGAGCAGGTTGGTGGCGTCGGTGGTCAGGCCATTGAGCTGGCTCGACACCATGGCAATCAGGATGTTGTTGAGGTCGGCCGGGATGAATTCCAGGCCTGCGGCCAGTTCGATGCGGATCTGATAGCTGGGGTTGTCCCCGGTCGGTACCAGCACGGCCACCCGGTAGCGGACGATTTCGCCAACCGCCACGGTTTCCTGCAGGCCGCTGGTATCAGTGGCGCCGCTGCCATTGGTGGCGGGCGGCGTGTCGGACACCCCGCCAACGCGCGACACCTGGATCCCGTTGGTGACCGGGATCAGCAAAGCGCTCAATACCTGGTAATCGTTGAGCACGCCCGAATTGAGCAGCCCATCGTCACCGCTGCGTTCGCCATTGACTGTATCGGTGGTGTTATTGGTGCCGTTCAGGCTACTCCAGCGCACGTCGACGTTGTTGGGGATTGCGGCCTGGCCTGCGGCGGTGGCGTTGACCACGCCGCTGAGGGTGATGACGATACTGCCGCCGTTGGCGATGTCGATGTTGGCGCCGCTGGCGGTCACCAATTGGCCGTTGAGGATGACGAAATCGACGCCGCCGTTGTTGCTGGCACCGCCGTTGTATTGGATGGTGCCGCTGACCACCAGGTTGTCGATCTCGGTGGGCAGCACGTCCAGCAGGCTGATGTCGAAGGCATCGGTGCCGGAATTGTTGGCCACGGTGATGGTGAAGGTGACGGTATCGCCCTCGTCGAAGCCGCCGAAAGTGGGCGTCGAAGTCACCTGCTGGGTGACGCTGAGGGTGGGCTCGACAATGCTTACGCCGGGCTGCTGAGGGCTGACCAGGCTGCGATCGATCGGGGCGGTGCCGTTGGGGGTGTCGCCGTCGGGGTCGCTGTAGACCAGTTGTGCGCCATTGTTCAGCGTGGTGCCTTGCTGGTTGCCAGGCACGTTGCTGGCCACCAGGACCAGGCGGATGACGAAGCTGTTGTTGCCGATGACGTTGTCGGCCGTGGCCCCGGCGCTGCTGAACGCCAGCATCAGGTCGGCGCCGTCGCTGCCATCCAGGGTCACCGGATTGACGTTGAGGATGCCGTTGAAGTTGGCCGACAGGGCACCGCTGCCTGCGGTGGTGGTGATGATCTCATAGCCCAGGTTGCCGTTGAACCGCGGATCCAGGCGCAAGCCAGGCGGAATCAGGTCATTGATACGCAGGCTGCCTGTGGCACCTTCCGGCAGGGTGACGACGATGTCGTAGGTGATGCTTTCGCCGATTACCAGGTTGCTGCCAGTGGTGTGCGTGGCGCTGGAGTCATCCTCGCTGAGGCTGCCATCCTTGTAGGTCTTGCTGATGGTCGGCGCGGCGACCTGCTGGTTGGCGAGTTCGGTGATATCGGTTGGGGTGAAGTCCTGGCCGCCGTTCACGCTGGCGTAGTAGGTCAGCGATGCGGTGCTCTGCAGCGTGCTGGAGGCGAGGATGGCATTGTCTACCGTGACGTCGTAGGTGATGACCACCACGTTGGCCCCGGACAAGTCGCTGGCAGTGCCTGCGCGGCCAGCCAGCAAGGTGGCCTGGCCGTTGGCATCGAGGAACGTGATGGCGTTGCCGGTAACGCTGTAGTCGGTGCCCTGCACCAGCAAGGTGCCGTCACCGCGGTAGATCTGCAGGTTGGCGGCGCCCAGGCTGCCGCCGACGAACGACAGGCCGGCGGGTAGCGTGATGCTGGTGCTGACGTCGAAGGCACCACCGCCGCCGGTGTTTTTCAGGGCCGTGGCCAGGCGCAGGGTGTCGGCACCATCGATACCACTGACGTTGCCGTCCACGGCAGCCAGGCTGGTGACGCTGCCGCTGAAGGGCACGCCGCTGGTGCCGGGTGCGGTCCAGCTGCCTGTGGTGCCGGTGACGCTGCCGTTGGTGCTGGAGACCACGCCGTGCTTGATGTCCAGTACGGGCTCGGCGACTGACTCGATCACGGCCACATCCGATGAGGTGAGCACGGTCTTGTCCACCGTGGTGGTCTGGCTCGATTGCGCCAGCACGTCCAGTTCACGCTGGTCGGCAAACGGCTGGTCGCCCACCACCATGGTGAAGCGCACCTGCACGGTGCCGCCATTGAGCCCGCCGGACACGAAATTGCCGAAGTCGAAGATGATCGAGTTGCCAGGGCCGGTGGTGACGCTGTCAGGCACATCCAGGATGTTGTTGCCACTGCCGAACGTCCATTGGCCAACGCCTGTGCCAAAGCTCCAGTTGATGCCACTGGCGTCGAGCAGGGGCAGTGGCAGGTAGGCCGTGAGCTTGAAGTTCTCGTAATCGGCTACCAGCAGGTCGTAGTTGATGGTGAAGGTCACCACATCGCCAGGGCGCAGCTCGCCGTTGCTCGGCGGGTTGCCGCCGTTGACCTGGGTGAGTTCGATGTCGACCGTGGACGTGTCGATGGTGCTGGTGGTGCTGGAGCCATCGGTCTGAGTACCGCCGAGGTTGACCGCGTCGCGCAGCACGGTGGCATCGACGGTGGCGTTGTTGCCGACGCTGTCGCCTTCGTTGAGCTGGTCGTGGGGGGGGTGGTCGCTGGTGTAGGTGGCGTCGATCGTTGCGTCGTAGACGATGCTCAGGCGCGTGGCGCCTTCCTGCACGGTGTCGTCGTACAGGTCACCGAACAGCGCTGCGATGCCGGGGCCGGCGATGGCCTGACGGATCGACTCGGCAATGTCGAAGACAAGCGTGGTGCTGCCGTCGGCATTCACCGTCTGGGTGTAGATCAGAGCGATGTTTTGCGCCACGCCATGTTGCTGGATCAGCAGGGTGGGCGGGTTGTTCGGGTCGAAGGTCTGGCCATCGCTGAGCAGGTCGGTCAGGGTGAACTGCCCTTGCTCGAGAATGTTTTCGCCAAAGGCGAAGAAGTCGGAAATGGCCACGTCCATGGTGTAGCGCAGGGTGTCGCCGGGGGTGAGGCCGGCTGTGCCGACATCGGTCTGCAAGTTGACCTGCTTGAGCAGGGTGATCGACTTGGCGACGAAGGTCACGCCCTGGCTATTGCCAGTTTCATTGAACGGGTAGCCGTCTGGGTCGGTGGGGCGGTCGCGTGGGTCAAGCGGGTTCCAGTCGCCGGTGACGCTGGCGGTGCCGAAGTTGATTTGCACGGGGTTGCCTGTGGCAGGGTCGATCACCGGCCGGCCATTGGCGTCGATTTCCGGCACATAGAAACTGACCTGGGTCGTGCTGGCGGCGCTGAGGGTGTCGTAGTGCACATCGTAGCTGGCGACGAAGGCGTTGGGGTTGGCCAGCGCCAGGGCGATCAACGCCGGATTGGTGAGTACGGTTCCGTCGTGCAGCGTCACCGACGTCAGGGTGCCGCCCGGGCCCGGGGTGATGGCGCTGACGTGTACCTGATCGGGCACGGTCTGGGTCACGGTGACATTGCTCAGGGTCTGCCCCGGGGCGGGCGTCACGGTCACGGTCTGGGTGCGGGTGAAGTTCGGACCGGTGACGGTTTCACCTTCGGGCATATTGACCGTTTGCTCGACCTTCAGCAGGGTCGGGGTGACGACGAAGCTGTGCAGTGCGGCTTCCACCAGGCTCGGGTCCTGGACCGGGTTGTTCAGTGAGTCGTTACCGTATTCAAAGCCGGCGCGGGTGTTGATGGTGAGGTTGGGCGCGCCGTCGGAGTAAGTGGTATCTGCCAGGTTGCTGAGCTGCGCGGTAATCTGGATGTCGATGCTGGGCTGGCCGTTGGTGACGCTGGCGTAGGGCAGCTGCAGCACCACCATCTGGTCGCCGGGTTTCATGCCCACGCTGGCGGCGTTGATCACCAACGCGTTGCCGCTGGCGTCCTTGGCCAGGGGGTGGGTGGCGTTGCCGTTGGCATCGAAGGTGATCACGAAGCTGTTTACCGTCTGGCCCAGGTAAGTGGCCGAGACGAAGCTGGCACCATCATCGCCGTCGCGCCCGGTAGCCGGCATGAATACGTCGATGAACGGGGCGTAGCCTTCCTGGGTCGAGGGGTTGTTGAAGCTCACGGTAAAGGTGAATTGCTCGCCCAGTTGCACCTCGGCACCGCCGCTGCCCAGGCTGGCGGTGGGGCTGGCATCGGCCAGCAGGCCCTGGAAGCGGTCGAGGGTGGCGGCGGCCAGGGCGATGGCTTTGTCGACATCGCCGCTGCTGACTTCCAGGCGCCAGTCACCACCCGCCAAGGGGCTGCCGGTGGCATTGCTGGAGGCGCCGACGTCGGCACCGGTCCAGCGGGCCAGCTCGTTGACCAACGCCTGGCCGGCGCTGCCGGCACCGACATCGCAACCGTACAGCTGAATGTCGGCACCGCTATTCAGCTCGCCGCGCCAGGCACTCAGCCGGTCGCCCAACTGCTCGACCGGCTGGCTGGTGAACACCTGGTTGCCCAGGGTGAACTGGCCAGAGGCGCCATGAGAAAACACCTGGATCGAGTCGACCTTGCCCAACTGCGCAAGGGCCGTGCTGATGGCGGCGATGGCATCCTGGCCAGGGTCCACCACCAGTGCGGTGGTGCCGGTGGGCAAGCTGGCGACCAGCTGGTCGCGGTTTTCCACACGGGCATCGACTACCACCAGATTGCGGGGGGCGGGCGCCGGGGCAGCGGTTTGCGCTTCGCTGGCGGTCGGTGCGGGATGGCTGCTGTCCTGGGTTTCAGCGGGGCTGGCGTCACTGTGGTGCTGTTGGTCTACAGCGGTTGCGGCGGCGCCGTCGAAGAGGATCCGTTGTTCAAGCGCCAGGGTCTGCGACCGAGGGCGTGACACTGTGGCAAAGCCGGCTCTGCGGTTGATGTCCATTTCCGTACCCTGCTAAGAAGTTCGACGCCAGATGCGAGGCTTAAGCAATCGTAGTCGGGTTTCATTTGCGCGGCAGAGCAGGCGCCGAAAGGCACTGCTCAGAATCCGCTTTCCCGCAGCCCGACGCCCAGCAGCCACTTGCCCATCTCGCCTAGGACACTGCGTTTTTCCCCTTCGATCTTCAGCTTGCCGCGCGTCTCGCGCACAGTGGCCAGCGGCTCATCAAGGGCAATCAATACCTGGAACAACGCATTGCTGGGGACCAGGGGCTCATTTGTGGTCGGCACTGGGCCGCCAAAATGCGAAGAAAGCATGCGGTGGGCCAATTGCCCGGCGCGGGTGCTGCCGATGGCCAGCACTGTGCCGTGTAACGCTGTGGCTTGCCCTTCGGGGTAAAACTTCACGGCATTGCCAACGGCCAGGTGATGGACCTGGTCCTGGGCCACATAGGCATCGACCTGCCAGTGGCCAGGGTCGATAAGGATGCCCAGCGCTTGCTGGCGGTTGAGCCACTGGCCGGGGCGCCAGTCCGGGTCAAGGTCGAGCCAGACGCCCGCGAACGGTGCTTGCAAGTTCAGCCGGGCAATTTCGCTGCGGGCGGCGCGGGCTTCCTCGTTCTGCACATTCAGGCGCTGTTGGGTGGCGGCATCCTCGGCCAGCCCGCCAGGGTCGGCGAGCAACCCGGACAAGCGCGCCTGGTAGCTGCGGGCACTGGCTTCACTGCTGCGCAGGCGCGAATCCAGGTCGGGTTCGTCAAGCACGGCGAGCACCTCGCCGGCCTTGATCGGCCCTGCCGGGTGCAGGCTTTGCAGCCGTGCAGGGTAGGGGGTGTAGACGCGCCACTGATGTTCGGCGCGGGCCACGCCCACGGCATCGACCTGGCTGTGCCAAGGCAACGCCAGGCCCAGCACGGCCAGTCCCAGGCAGGCATAGATCAAGTGCTTGCGCCGCCCCGGAATGCGCGCACGCTGCTGCCACCAGTGGCTTAGCTCACGCTTGACCGGCAATGCGATGAACCAGGCCAATTCGACCATGAACAGCACGATCCCCAGCAGTTTGAAGAAGAACAGATAGACCGCGACGGCGATGCCCAGGAACAACACCAAGCGGTACAACCAGGTGGCGAAGGCGAAGGCGATCAGTAGCCGTCGCTGCCCCACTGGGAACGGCTCGGGCCACGGGTCGTTCAGCCCCAGCAAGTTACGCCGCAAGGCCGTGCGTGCCAGCGCCGAGGCGCGTTCGTGCAGATTGGGAAAATCCAGCAGGTCGCTGAGGATGAAGTAGCCGTCGAAGCGCATGAACGGGCTGGCATTGAGCGCCAGCGACAGCACCCAGCTGGTGGTGGCCAGGTACAGCAGCGCGTTGCGCAGCGCGCGATCGTCACACAAGGCCCAGCCGAGGGTCGCCAGGCCCGCCAGGGACAATTCGGTGACGATGCCCGCCGAAGCGATCGCCAACCGCTGCCTGGGGCGCTTGAGCTTCCAGCTTTCGCCGGTGTCGGTGTACAGCATCGGCCACAGCACCAGGAACGCCACGCCCATGTGCCCGACGCGCAGGCCCAGGCGCGTGGCGACCAGCGCATGGCCAAGCTCGTGCAAGGTTTTCGCGACCACCAGCGCCAGGGCAAAGCTGAGCAGGCCCTCGGTGGAGAACGACTCCACCACGGCATGGGTGAAGCTGTCCCACTGCTGCATCACCAGGATGATGCCCAGCAGCGTCAGGCTCGCCACTAGCACCCCGGTCAGCGGATGGAACAGCCAGCCCAGGACCGCCGCCAGACGCTGCAAGCCGGCTTGCGGGCGCAGCAGCGGCAAGCGGAAGAACAGGTAGTGGTGCAACCACCAGCGCCAGCTTGACCAGGTGCGCGCTTCGCTCGCGGCCTGGAGTTTGGCCAGTTGTTCGGTGCCGGGGCGCAGCAGATGGTGGTGTTCGAGAAAACCACGCAATGCCAGCACTTGTTCGACATCCGGTTTCAGCGCGCTGTCACGCGCCACCTGCTCGCTGATCTGGCGCGGTGTCTGGCCCCAGCGCAGCAGGCATTCGAACTCCAGCCAGCCGATGCGGTAGAAGCGGTTGAGCACCGTGTCGTGGATCATCCACGCCGGTTCCCCTTCGCGGCTTTCCGCGGCTTCGCACAGCCGCAGGTCCTCGCGCAGCGGGGGCAGCGGCAGGTCGGTAAGGTCGAGCATTACCAGCCGCTCCAGGCCCGCAGCGAGGCCAGTGGGCGGCGCAGCAGGTAATACCCGAGCATCACCCGGCCGCCGTACAGCTTGGCCGTGCCATGCAGGCCAAGGCGGGCATGCTCGGCGTGCTCGTCAATACTCGCCAGCAGGCGGTAGGCGACTACGCCGTCATCGCTGGGCTTGGCCTGGTAACTGGTTTCAAGGATCTTGCCCTTGAGCGGGCTGAGCGGGTAGGCGGTGAGGAACAGCGTGACTTCGGCGCCCGGCTCCAGGGCGATGGCATCGGCCACCGCCAGCTGGATCTGCATGGCCGGTTGCGTCGGGTCGGCCACGTGCATGATGCGTTCGCCGGTCGAAACCGGTTTGCCGAGCCAGTCGTTGGGGTCGCTGAACACCGCCACCCCGGCGCGTGGCGCCACGACCTGGGTGCGCCGGAGCTGCGCTTGCACCGCCGCAAGTTCCGCCCGGCGTTGCTGGACACGGCCTTGCAGCAGGGTCAGCTCACTCTTGCTTTGCGGGTTGTCGAACGCTCGCTGGCTGGCGGCCAGTAATTCGGCATCGGCCACCGCGACTTCCTTGCCGAGCACCTCGGCGCGGCTGCGCAAGGTGGTTTCGTCGAGGGTGAACAACGGCGTGCCGGCTTCCACGGGCTGGTTGGGGCGCACCAGCACCTGGGCGATCACGCCATCGATGGGTGAACTGACGATCTGCGCCTGGCGCGAAACGACTTGCGCCGGGGCCAGCGCCGTCTGCCTGACCGGCACCAGCAACAGCCCGGCGGCCACCAGCAGGGTGATCAGCCACTGACGGCGGCTGGGGCGCCAGCGGCTGACCCGCCTGCGCCGTGTCAGCGCACTCCAGCAGTAGGCCCAGGTGCGGACAAGGCCTTCGAGTTGCTGGTGCAGTACTGCGGGCGGGGCCTCTTCGAGCAGCAAGACCAGTACCCCGAGACGTTGGCCGGCAGGGCCATGCAACGGCAGGCACCACAGGCCGGCAGGCCACCATTCGGCCCAGCCCTCGGCGATGTCTTCAGGGGGCGCGCAATTGGCTTGGGTCAACCAGGTGGGCTGTGCATCGGCCAGACGCTCGGCCAGCCAGCGGCTGGCACGGCGCAGCCACACCAGATAGGGCGAGTCTTCGGTGGGCCGCGCCAGGCCCGATACGCACAACAACTCAAGACCGCTGTTGCCTTGTTCGAACACCAGCGCCTGGTGGAAGGGCAGCAGCGGGTAGAGGTCGTTGGCCATGCTGAACGCCAGCGCGTTCAGTGTCTCGGCGGCCATGGCCTTGTCGCGCAGGGCGTCCAGCTGCAGCAACAGCTGCGGGTGGGGGAGCGGCCTATTCACGCTCATGGTCGAACCGTGCCGTGCCGCTCATGCCCGCGATCAGTTCGGGGTAGCGCTGATCGAAGCGCGCTTCGAGTTCAACTGTCTGTGCCACCGCATCGACCCGGGCGTTGATCACGCTGACCTTGGCCGGGTAGGTCTTGCCTGTTTCGTGCACGCTTACCTGCAGGGGCAGGCCGGGGCTGAGGTCTTTCAACTGGCTCGAAGGCACATTGAGGCGCACCTTCAACGCGCCATCACTGACCAGGTCGAACAGCGGCGTACCGGCACTGACAGTCTGGTAGGGCTTTACGTAAACCTTGGCCACATGGCCCGAAAACGGCGCCAGCACCTGGCAGTAGCTCATCTGCGCTTCACCCATGGCACGCGCGCCGTCGGCTTTCTGCACTTCGGTATTGGCCGCGGCCACTTCGATATCTCCCACGGCATCAAGCTTGCGCAGCTGCTTCTTGGCTTCGAGGTTCTGCCGGGCCATGGCCAGTTCGGCCACCGCAACCTTGCCGCGTGCCTGGGCCTCGTTGCAATTGAAACGGGCCAGGCTGGCGCCCTTGGCCACGTGCTCACCGAAGCGTGTCTTGAGCTCGCCGAGGGTGCCGCTCATCTGGCTGGACAGGGTGGTTTCCAGCTCGGCCGCCAGTAGCACGCGGATCATTTGTGGGGCTTGATCAGTCGCCTCCCCCTCGGCGTGGACGCCAACGCTGCTCAAGGCCACCATCAGAAGCAGGTAGCGGGGTGCATTAATGGTCGATATCATCTTGACTCCTTCCAAATTGACAACCTACACAAACCTTCACCCAACTCGTCTGTAATACTAGTTCAACCCTGTGTGCCTGATATTTTCAAGGTGGACGAGACGAGTCACGGCGAAACCTTGATCCCACAGCCTGTTCTTCTTGGGGCTTCCGTTAGCACGGAAACAATACGTGATAGCGGCACGAAGTCCCCAGCCTTCAGGCCATCCGAGTTTCGCTCTCCAGCCTGTAACGCGGCCCGAATTCAAGAGTCAGAGGCCTCCTACCGTAAGAAGTTGGGTGATAGTCAGCTTGAGCGGTACCGACCTTTGATAGGTCCGCCAATTGCGCGGCGATTTGCTGTTTATCCCGAATGTCATGAAGTGAGTTGTTTGTAGAAGAAAAGCTGGAGGAAGGTTTGAATGATTTGTTCCTTCATCTGCCGGCGAGCTCTCTAACCCCCCAGAGATGATTAGCCAGCACGCCACGCCCACCCATTGGACTGCTTCAATGCCATAGCCGTGGGTTTTGCTACCCATTGTTCCCGCTAAGCAAATCATCACTGCCGGTCGGGAGGAGTAAGGCAGGTCCTGCGCCCCAAATCCAATTTTCGGTGAGGAGAAGGTGCTTTGCATGACATCCCCTATTCCGTTTTGTCAGCGCTTCCACCTGCACCAACCCTCTAGTGATTATCCCCATGTATGCCCTGCCGGCATCTCAAAAGGTAATCATTGATGGTCGCGTAATGAAATTCAGCCTGTAACCGAAGTTTTTCAAGTTCTTGAGGAGGTACTACTCCCTTGGCTTCATGGTAGGTTTTGAAAGAGGCAGCGGCCTGCTCACAGAGTCTGATTTGCTCGCTTATGGAAGCAACGGTTGTAGCTTTCATACGTACGCGTCCTTTCATCGTAAATTTTTAGCATAGCCTAGGAACACAATGAATGTGATGCCGGACCAGTTAGCGTAGCTGAGCTGCTGTGCCTTGCGTTGGACGTCTATAACAATGCGAAGCAGGCCTTACCTATGAGGCCATGGCTGACGATCTGGACGTACTGCTCACAAGCAAAGAGACGGTAAGCGACATCGAGGCACTCGTCGCCGCGCTTGGTCGCCTCGGTGTACACCTTCTCTTCGTACGACCATACCGGACAAGGCGAACGCGCAACCCGCATATTGGAAGGCGCACTCTGCGCAATTGTAGTTCACTATATTACCCTCCACAGCGAGCGTTGATCGTTATGTCCGGCGGCAGTGGTCAAATGAACGTTTGTAACTTCCGTGGACAGGTTGGACTTGATTGGTGAATCTAGCTGGGCCACGCCAGTTACTGAAGTGAGTGGCGGGGACGTTCGGCGTAAGTGACAGCGGCACTGTATAGGTAGCTGCTGCAATGGCGGGCTAGGAGAGGGAGATGAACGTGATGCGCTGTGCTTGCGGTGACGAACAGAGCTCTGGGGTGCTTCGACATCATCACTTTTACGCACTTCGAAGGAAGTCAGAATGACGTTACGTACTAAGCTGCTCTGGCAGTTCGCGCCGCCTCTATTGTTGGTGCTGGGCCTGACTTTCTTCGCGACGCATAATGTGTTGCTCGAACGGCTGGACAAGCAAGACGAGCGCCTGTTGGTTAGCGAGGCGAAGCGTGTGCGTGCTTTGCTGAACAACCTGTTTGAGCGCGATGCCGATCGCTTGGAGCAACTTGCCGAGTCGCTGCCTCGCCCCATCGCGTCGGCATTCCCTTTGCCATCCCACATTCTTAACCGTACAGATTTCGATTTTCTCGCGTTGGTTACGCCCACAGGGCAGCGATCGGCCTGGAGAACGATGGCCCCAGTGTTCAGTGATACCGGTAACAGCAAGCCATTGTCATTCGAATCACTGCAGAGTGAGGTTTCGAGTCAGCTCGGTCGCTTGTCTAGCTCCATGGCTTCGGCATCCTCTCCTCAGCTCATGGTTGTACATCGTCAGCCTTTCATTCTGGCAACGGTGGATGTCGGCCCCCCCAGTGCACGGGAAACTCTGTTTGCGGGGCGTTTTCTCGATGCCGAGCGAAATGACGGACTGGAACGGCAACTGGGCGCAGTGCTGCAATGGGAAACTGGGGGCGTCCAGTCTGTTGCTTCGCCAGCGGATGGCGAGTTCATCAGTATCGGCAACCGCCAGATCAGCGACGAGCGCCACCAGCGTATCGATTTGATATTTCATAACAGCTTGGGCGAGCCGCAAGTGCAGTTGCAGTTGCACCGGGAACGGCATCTCTACAGCGAGGGCATCCAGCAACTCAAACTGTTGATGGGTGCTATGTTTGCAATCATCAGCCTTGCCTGGTTGGTTATCTACCTCGCCTTGGATGTCACGCTGCTCCGACGGATTTCTGCTCTGAATCGGGAGTTTCTGGCTGTAGGAGCTGATTCAGCGAGCGGGCGTTTGTCCGACTCAGGGCATGATGAGTTGGGCATGTTGGCGCAGGAGGCTAACCGCACCCTGGACCGCCTTGAACAGAGCGAGGCTCGTGGACGGATCATTCTCGACGGTATGGAAGATGGATACTTCGAACTCGACTCACACGCCCGCATCCAATCGATGAACCCTGCCTTCTGCAAAATGCTCTGCTACAGCGCTGCGGATGTCACAGGTAACACATTCGCTGCGCTGCAGCCGCAGGAACACGGTAGCAGGCCGAGTTCGCGAGTGGTGTTCGACACCGAACCAGGCGCGCCGCTTTCCGCTCGGTTACAGCGTGCGGATGGAACGGTAGGCTACTACGAAACGCGATTTACCAGGATCACCGATGCAGCAGGCAATGTGATCGGCTATCGCGGCATCTTGCATGACGTCAGTGAGCACGTTCAGTACCAACAAGCGTTGCTGGACATGGCCTACCGTGATGCACTGACCGGTCTTGGCAATCGCAAGGCTTTCCATGAGCAACTTGAGCGCTTGCTGGATGCGCAGCGCTTGCCGCTAGGGGTGGTGTTTCTTGATCTGGACCGCTTCAAGCAAGTCAACGACCGTTTTGGCCATGATGTCGGCGATGCTTTGCTGGTGTGCATGGCCGAGCGTCTGCGCAATGCCATGCGCAAGCAGGATACGGCCTATCGTTTGGGCGGCGATGAGTTCACGGCGATCTTGCCGGCAATCGACGAGGCGGCGGCAGGCGCCTTGGCCGAGCGGCTATTGGCCGTGTTGAGTGCACCGGTCCGTGTGGGGGGGAAGTTGATCGATTTCGTCACGCCGAGTATCGGTCTTGCGTTCGCGCCTGCGCATGCCTCCAGTGCGAACATGCTGGTGAAGGCGGCAGACCAGGCAATGTATCAGGCCAAACAACAGCGGGGGCGAGTATGCTTGGCGAACTGAAAGTCTGCGACGACTGGAGCATCCCTTCTTGCAGGGGGAATCAACTGGTCGGTGTCATCGGTTCAGGTGCGGTTCGTTCATCCACTAATCTTGAAATGGAGTAGTGGCTAGCTGGTTGTTCAATCAACGAACGACCGAAATGGGTCGGTTAGCGCCTTTGGGTCGAGCTGACCATCCTTGTCCTCCCTCGCATGGAGGACAAGCCATGAATACCATGTCTACCAGCAGCCATCAGCCTCGGAACAAAGGAAAATTGATCGGGCAAAAAGCTCCGCTCCGATTGAAAGATGTCTGGGTCATTCGGGTAAGGCTTCAAATCGCGGAGGAAACCCGTGATCTGGCTATCCACAGCAAGTGGTCAATCCCTAATCTCAGCATTGACAGTCCGTGGATGTTGAGTGATCTGACGAGAGCACAGCAGCTGTGCGCTTATAACTGTCAGTCTGCAAGGAAGCATCAAGAAAGCCATTCTTGAAGCATCGAGAAATGTAAAAAAGAGCCTTAGAAATGCTCCATTTTTTGCTAACTGTGGGTTAAGCGTAAATTTAATTTATCACAAACTATTGATTTTTGGTGTTATTTACGATAATGCTCATGCCTCAGGTGGGTACAAGACTTCTGATCGGTTCGTTCCGGTACGCGTGCGGTCCCTGTAGGAGCGGCAAACGATGAGAAATTGTTGCTACACCGCGTGTGCAATCTGTGAAGGCGCACTAGAGTGAACTCGAACGGAGCGCTTGCTGCGTACGCAGGAGGTCTGCAAGGACGCTACAGCGTTGTTGAGATGGACGGCTGGTATTGAGGAGTAAGCCCCATGTAAACAATTTGAAAGTTAGTGTCCTGGCATCCCTGTGAGGGGAATATGATTGAAGACCCATACATGTTGTTCACCCGTATTCCTGTTGTCGTAGACGAGCAAGGTGGTTTGTTTACAGACCCCTTGTGGGTCAAAGATATAGAGCTTCACCTCACCTACATAGAAAACTTCGGCATGTGCTGCCCTGTCGAGAGAGGCGGCAACGTCGACGGGCTGCAAAGCATTAGCCATCTGGATGTTAAATGGCTCTATGGGTTGCGCAAAGACTATGGGCTTTCGTCAGTATTAAAGAACTTTTTTCCGAATTTCATAACCGTCATCAATGCCTGCAAGCATGCCCGGATCGTTCATTCTGACGGCGCCGGTTGGGCATTTCCCTTGTCCTTTTACCTATTGCCGCTCAAGCCGTTGTTCCGCTTCCAATGGGTAATTGTCATAGAGTCTTCATTCTGGATGTTGGCTCAGGGGCAGGCGCGAACCCTCAGAGCAATCATCGAACACCACGTGCACACCCTGTTATTGAAGTGCTGCCTGAAGTTGGCGAATGCCAGGATTTTTACCCAGTCCTTCTACAAGGAATATTTTCTTGGGAGCAATAACAGTCGCACGTTAATTAACCCTGCCAGCTGGCTCGACAAGAAATTCATGGCATCCCCTGAGGCCGTCAGACATAGATTCGAAGTCAGGCGCAGCCGCACACTCAACGTGCTTTACCCATCCCGCCTTGTTCTGGATAAAGGTGTACTGGTAGTCCTTGAAGCCATTGAACAGCTGAAAACCGAAGACGTTGATATCACCGTCACCCTGATGGGTGATGGTGATTTGAAAGAGCACTGCCGACGCTTTGCTGCCGAAAAGCGTGGCGGCGTCGAGGTGAGGTTCCAGGACGCGGTTGATTACGGCAAAGATTTTTTCAGGATCATTGCCCAACATGACTGGCTGTTGGTGCCGACATTGAAACAGGAACAACCCCGAATCATTTTTGACGCATTCAGCCAGGGCGTTCCCGTCATCGGTTCTGACACATCCGGGGTCCTGGACATAACCAGCAAGCACAACGCGCTGACGTTCGAAACCGGGAACCCGTCCAGCCTGGCAGACCGTATTCGTCATGCTGCCCGGCATCCCGAGCTGGCGCTGGAAATGGGGCTTGCGGGGTTGGATTATGCGACCGGGAAAACACACTTGCAGATGCATCAGGTGCGCGAGGAGTTCCTGAAGAGCAGTTTGACACCCTCTGCAAGCCCGCGCGCCCCAAATGACTGACGACGGGCGCCCCGATCACCGACTGATAACCAGGCGCCCACCAGCTTGGCGAACCTGCAGCCCATAGGTCTGGGCCAGCATGGCCAACGCCAGCGGCATATCATCGACCGGGAAGGTGCCAGACACCCGCAGTTCGCTCAACGCGGGGTCGCACTCCAGGCGCTGGTCGGCGTAGCGCATCAATGCCTGCGCCCACTGTTGCAATGGCATGTCATCGGCCACCAGCAAGCCGCGTTGCCACGCCAGGCTGGTTTCACGCACCTCCCCGACAAGGCCCAGACGCTCCCGGGTGAATCGAACCTGCTGCCCGGCGCGAATGATGTTCTCGACTCCCGCCACGCTGGTGCTTTCGGGTCGTACCTGCACGGCGCCTTCGTACACCTCAAGCAAGGTTTCATCGGCCAGCTGACGCACGCTGAAACGCGTGCCCAGTGCAAGCAACTGCCCATGCACGGTCTGCACCATCAGCGGCCGTGGGTCGGCAGCGGTCACGATGTACACCTCGCCACGGCGCAGATGCAGCAACCGTTGCGCGCTATCGAAAAGCAGCTGCAGGACACTGTCGGTATTCAGGATGATCTGGGTGCCATCGGCCAGTCGCGCATGTCTGCGCTCGCCCACAGCCGTATGGTAATCACTGGCAAAACGCCCGACCTGCGAGCGCCAGCCCCACCAGCCAAGCGGTGCGGCACCCATCAGCAGCGCCAGCCCGCGCAGTACCGCGCGCCTGCCCGGGGGGCGTTGCAGGGTGTGCCTGGCCAGCGTTGGCGGCAGGCTGCCCAGGCGTGAAAGCAGGCGCTGCGCCCTTTTCCATGCACGTTCGTGCTCATCACTGGCAAGCCGCCATCGTTCCAGTTCGAGCTGCTGGGCAGGCAGCAGCGGCCCTTCCTGCATCAGCATCAGCCACGAGGCTGCCTGGGCAAGCACATGCTGCGCGATGGCATCGTCGGGTGTTGCAGTACCGTTAGTCATCGGGCATCTGCGTCAGGCAGGTCAGGTAGCCGTCGTGGATGTACTTCTTCACCGTCGGCAGCGCTATGTTCAAGGCCACGGCGATGTCCTTGTGCTTCATGCCGTCCAGGGTCGCCATCAGGAATGCCTGCCTTGCACGCGGTCGAAGCTTGTGCAGAACTGCGTCGATCTCATGCAGGGTCTCGAGGATCACACATTGCAGCTCAGGCGACGGATACTCGGGCTCTGGCAGCAACAGCAGCGCTTCGAGCCACGCCTGCTCCAGCGACTGCCGGCGCCGCCAGCTCACCAGCACGCAGTTCGCGATGCGCGTCAGGTAGGCGCGGGGTTGACGAATCGGCTCGACCCGCGCGCCCTCGCGGCTGGCCAGCACACGCAGGAACGTATCCTGGGCCAGATCGTCGGCCACCCCGCGCCCCCAGGACCTCAGCCGGTAGGCAAGCCAGTTACGCAGCCAGGCGTGATTCTCGATGTACAGCGTTTCGATACTGCACGGCTCGGTACTGTCCGGCGGGGAGAAGGGGGCATTCATCGTCGATTGAATTGATACATGGGCTGTCGCAAATGCAAACCATTATCACTAGAATTGCTCAAGTCACAAGGCCAGTTCGGTAAATTCGGACGCTTCCTAGCCATTCATATCCTTTTTTCGATCTCGTGCGACAGAGGAGGTAACAGCCCGCTGCCAGTGGTGGGCGCGAACCCCACGAGCGAGAAAAGCATGCTCCCAGTACGTTGTCCTTCACCTGCTCCGCGCCCTCGGCCTTGCCTGTTGCCCATCAACTTTGTGCTGCGTTGCACGCTGACCAGTTGCTGCGCTTCAGGCCTGCTGCACAGCAGCGCGGTTTTGGCCGAGGATGCCCACAAGGCTGCGCTCACGGCTACCCGCCTGGACGACGCCACGCTGCGTGACTACAACATTGCCCAAGGCCCGTTGGGGGCAGCCCTCGGCAGCTTCAGCAGCCAGGCCGGGCTGCTGCTGTCGTACGAGCCTGCCCTGATTCGCGGGCGAACAGCGCCCGCCTTGAAAGGGCGGTATACGGTCAGCGAGGGCATGCAGCGGTTGCTCGCCAATACCGGTTTGCGGCTGGTGCCAAGTGCTACCGGCACCTACGTGTTGATGGCGCAGGGCACCGCTGCCCGTGCAGCAGCAGAGTTGTCGCCGACGATGGTCGAGGCCGCCGCGCAGGGCCCAGAGGTGGAAACCTACAGAGCGCCACGTTCGTCAGTGCACCTGACCAGCGACCAGATCGACCGCTTCGGCCGGGTGTCTGCGGGCGACCTGCTCAACGGTATCCCTGGCGTGCAGGTTGGTGACACCCGCAATGGCGGTGCCCTGGACGTCAACATCCGCGGCATCCAGGGCCAGAGCCGGGTGGCGGTCAAGGTCGATGGTTCTGAGCAGGCCCTGGATGTCTATCGAGGTTATGGCGGTACCCAGCAGCGCAGCTATATCGATCCCGACCTGATCAGCAGTCTGACCGTGAACAAAGGGCCGTCGACCAAGTCCGGGGCGATAGGCGGCACGGTGGAGATGCAGACGATCGGTGTGCAGGACATTCTGGTGGACGGCAACCAGGTCGGCGTGCGCCTCAAGGGTGATTTCTGGGACAACGGCGTAGCCCCCGCCCACCGCAGCGCCAGCTCCAGGGATGAAAGCCTGACCGCGCCGCCACGCGACAGCCGGGGCAGCCTGTTTGGCTCCGAGGCTGAGTCTGGCAGCGCTGCCTTTGCCTTTACCACAGAGCGGCTGGACGTGGTGGCGGCGTATGCACACCGTAACCAGGGCAACTACTTTTCCGGCAAGAAAGGCCAGGACCGCTACCGCATCCATGACGAAGACGGCCGGGAGCAGCCAAGCGTGGCAATGACCTACAACGCCGGCGAAGAAGTGCTCAACTCTTCATCGAAAACCGACTCGTACCTGCTGAAGGCAACCTGGCGGATAGCCGACGACCATACGCTGGACCTGGGCTATCGCCGCTACGACGGTCGCACTGCCGAGATCATGCCTTCCGACATCTATCGTTTCGGCACCGCGGGTATCTACCAGTACCCCTTGGGCGAGGTGAAGATCGACACCTACACGGCGCGCTACCACTACCTGCCTGCCGGTAACCCCTGGGTCGACCTGACCAGCAACCTGTGGATGACAGACGCCAAAACCAGCACCTTGAGCTCAGCCTGGACGGCGCCTGCTTCGCAGTTGTTTCGTTCTGACCGCAGCTGGACCCGCCAGGATAACCGCCGTATTGGTGGCGACCTGAACAACGTCTCCCGGTTCGAGACGACCCATGGCGACTTCAAGCTCGACCTGGGCGGCGCTTTCCAGCTAGAAGACCTGCAACCGCAGAAAAGTGTGCTTATCACCCAGCATGACATCGATGCCAACCGCACCCTGCGCGATGCCTCCAGGCAGGAGTTCAACTTCAACGGCAAGCTCGAGTACCAGCCGATCGAGCAACTGACCCTGTGGGGCGGTGGCCGTTACAGCCACTTCCGCACCAGGGACAACACCGTGCTGGCCACCGCCCGGCGTCAGGACCGCGAGGTACGATACATCTCGGCGAGTGGCCCGAAAGGCTGGGGCAGCATGACCTGGTTCCCTGACCAGAACGGCCAGTACACCGATGCCACCGACCCCAGGCTGAACAACGGCATCGTCTTTGGCAACAGCAACGAGCCGTTCAATGGCGTGCGTTTCAACGACTTCGGCGCGACCAGCGTGGAGGTCGGTACCGAAGGCATCAGCAGCGTAGTCACAGGCTACGACCATAGCCCGCAGGGCAGCAGCAGTGGCGGCGGCTTCTCGCCGGCATTCGGCATCAACGTCGAGCTGATGCCCGACACGTTCTTCTATGTCACCTACACCCAGGGCCTGCGCCTGCCGTCTTTGTTCGAGACCAGCCAGGGTACCCAGCAAGTCTCCCCCGGTAAAAGCCTGAAGCCCGAACGCTCGCAGAGCTGGGAGATCGGGGTCAGTGCGTTGCGCGACAACCTGTTGACCGAGCACGATTCGGCCGCGGTCAAGCTTGCCTACTTCGACAACGTGATCAAGAACTACATCACCCGTTACTACGACCCAAGCCCGGGGCTTTGGGGCCTGATGACCTTCAGCAACACCGACAGCTTCAGCACCCGCGGCCTTGAGCTGCAATCACACTACGATGCCGGCCGTGTGTTTACCGACCTCTCGGCCACCTACTACCTCAAGACCGAGACCTGCGATGCGGACTTCGCCGGCAAACTCCGCGCTACCGCCAACCCGTACCAGAAGACCGAGAACACGCCCAACTGTACGCCGGGCAGTTTCATGGGCTCTTACACCAACACCCAGAACCCGCCACGGTTTTCAGCCAACCTGACTGGCGGCGTGCGCTTCCTCGACGAGGCATTGACCGTGGGTGGCCGGGTGACCTACACCTCCGGGCCGACCAGTACCCTCGACAAGCCCTGGCAGTCCGGTGCTACCACGCCGCAGATCGAATACCGCTCGGTTGCGCTGTTCGATCTGTTCCTGAAATACAAGTTGCTCGAGAACACCGAGGTGAATGCCTCGCTGCAGAACTTGACCGATCGCTACTATCTGGACCCGCTGGCGCAAAGCTTCATGCCGGCGCCGGGGCGCACGCTGCGGGTGGGGGTAGTGACGCGGTTCTGAAGGCCGCAGAGGGCGTTGGCGCAGAAGGTTTCGCCAGCGCCCCGACATTTTTGAGGGCATTAAAAAGCCGGCTTGTGGCCGGCTTCTCGGGGACGCTTCCGACTAATTTATGGTAAGCCGCAATCGCCTTAACTGTGTGGCCATCAAGGGCCTGAAAGAGATGGCAGATGCCCGTGTGGGATATCGCCGAGCCCTCTGGACCGCGGCTAGCGCTGGTCGGGGCTTAATGTGCGGCGTAGCATACAAGGGCACGCGCAGGATGCCCAGCAAAAAATGGCACAGGTTGTTTCAGCCGGGCCGCTGCTGGCGGAAATGCGACCAGTGGAATACCCAACCGATAATCTCCAGGCCCTGCGCCTGGCGCTGGGCGCAGGTGTAGCGTTCGACGGCGTAATTGCGACGGTCATGGCTGTGCAGGTACAGCGTGCCCTGCGGGCCGAGGCTGAGGTTGTTTACCCTGAGCACGCCATTGTGCAGCAGGGCATAGGTTTCGCCCTCTATTACCCGGGTCATGCCCAGGTCCACGGCCAGGATGGCCTCCTGCGGAATAAGCGGGACCATGTTGCTGGCGGGCATGGCCAGGCAGATGGCGTGATGGGCGTGCACACCCAACCCTTTCAGCGCTTTTGCCGGCAGGCGCAGGTGTTTGCTGGCCACCGGCGCAAGCAGGCCGTTTCGCAGTTCGTAAAAAGGCACCCTCAGCTCCCGGGCACGGTGTGCCGACAGTGGGCTGGGCGGGTTGGCCGGTGCCTGGCGTGGCGCGTGGTTGCGCTGGATCGGGTTTGGGTGTTTGGGCCCTTCGCCTGTGCGTAGCCAGCGCCGATGCACACAGAACAGGTCGGCCATTTCGTCCAGGCGGGCCAGGGGTACGCCGCGGTTGAACCAGTTGTTGACGTGCTGCGGTGTGACGCTGCGCTGAGCGGCGAAATCAGAAGCGGACAGGCCACATTCGTGGAGAAGGGCTTTGAGGCGGTCGCCGGAAGTGTTCATGGGGGCGAGTGTAGCGACGGGGTACCCGCAAGGAAATGAACCGCTTGTTGACGGAATTTGTACGAAAAGTGCCTGCTTGTAGGGCGTTGGTGTAGGACTGCGTAGGACTTTTTACCGAATGAAGGTGCTGTCGCCCCTTCGGGCAAAAAAAAACCCGCCGGAGCGGGTTTTTTTTACAACCGGTATCAGCCTTTGTAGGCAGCAACCGATTTGGTGATCGCAGCACGGGCGGCGTCAGCGCCATCCCAGCCTTCGATCTTGACCCACTTGCCCTTCTCGAGATCTTTGTAGTTGGCAAAGAAGTGCTCGATCTGCTGGATCAGCAGGGCTGGCAGGTCGGTGTATTCCTTCACGTCGACGTACAGCTGCGACAGCTTGTCGTGAGGAACAGCGATGACCTTGGCGTCACCGCCGCCGTCGTCGGTCATGTTCAGGATGCCAACCGGACGGGCGCGGATAACCGAGCCTGGCGCTACCGGGTAAGGGGTAACCACCAGCACGTCCAGCGGATCACCGTCGTCAGCCAGGGTGTTCGGGATGAAGCCGTAGTTGGCTGGGTAGAACATCGGGGTAGCCATGAAACGGTCGACGAACAGGGTGTCGCTGTCCTTGTCGATCTCGTATTTGATCGGCGCGTGGTTGGCCGGGATTTCGATGGCGACGTAGATGTCGTTCGGCAGGTCTTTGCCCGCCGGAATCTTGCTGTAGCTCATTGGGCAGTGCCCCCGTGTTTGACCAAAAAAGTGGCGGCGATTATAGGCACATTCTGCCGGGGCATGCCACGCCTGGCCTGATGTGCGGCCCCGTCAGGCGTGGCTTTCGCGGTACTCGGGGTGTTCGGCCTGCAGCCGAAGCAGCCGCGCCAGCGGGTCTTGCCGGTAGAACTGCGACAACTGGTGGTAGACCCGTGGATAAGCCTGATGCAGCAGGTCGGGGGCACTAAAGAAGTATTCGCTGGTGACAGCAAAGAACTCCGCCGGGTTTTCCGCGGCATACGGGTCGATGGCGGTTTCGGCGTCGGGGTTGTTGTCCAGCTGGCGGTTGAGGTCGTCGTAGGCCTGCTGCATGGCCGTTGCCCACTCATCCACCGGCATGCCGCTGTGCAGCGGCGGCAGGCCGTTGGCATCGCCATTGAGCATGTCGAGCTTGTGCGCCAGCTCATGGATGACCAGGTTGTAGGCCTCCCAGCCACCGCTGGCCAGCACGCCGTTCCAGGCCAGGATGATCGGCCCCTGTTGCCAGGCCTCGCCGCTGTGCTCGCCGTCCCACACGTGCTCCACGCCACTGGCATCGCGGTGGCGCTGGGGGCTCTTGAAGTCGTCGGGGTACAGGATGATTTCGTGGAAGCCCTGGTACCAGTTCAGCTCGCCCAGGTGCAGCAGCGGCAACTGCGCCTGGGCGGCCAGCAACAGGCGCTGCTCGTCGTCGGGTTCGACACCTGGCAGGCAGGTGAGGTGCTTGTCGAGCAGGAACAGGATGCAGGCTTCGCGCAGCCAGTGGTCTTCGTCGTCGCTGATGCCGTCCAGCATGGGCAGGCGCTCGCGCACGGCCTGCCACTGCTTTGGCTCGATGGGGTAGCGCGCCAGTGCGCGCTTGCGCCGCCAGGCGCTGAACGACCACATGCCTGCTGTTCTCTAAGTGTTCAGTGAGCCTTGGCCGCACGGCCCAGGCGGCCGCGCAACAGGCCGAGGATCATCGGTACCAGCGACAGGATGATGATGCCCACCACCATCAGCGACAGGTGCTGCTTGATGAATGGCACGTTGCCGAAGAAGTAGCCCAGGGTGACCAGGCCGCCGACCCACAGGATTGAACCGGCAACGCTGAAGCCCAGGAAACGTGGGTAATGCATGTGGGCGATGCCGGCGACGAACGGTGCGAAGGTGCGCAGGATGGGCAGGAAGCGCGCCAGCGTCACGGTCTTGCCGCCATGGCGTTCATAGAACTCATGGGTGCGCTGCAGGTAGTCGCGGCGGAATATTTTCGAGTTGGGGTTGTTGAACAACCGCTCGCCGGCTGTTCGGCCGATCACGTAGTTGGTGCTGTCGCCCAGGATTGCGGCAGCCATCAACAGGCCAGCCAGCAGCACCGGGTCCATACCGCCACCCGCCGCTACGGCGCCAGCGATGAACAGCAGCGAGTCGCCCGGCAGGAAGGGCATTACCACCAGCCCGGTTTCGCAAAAGATCACGGTGAAAAGGATGGCGTAGATCCAGGGACCGTAATTGGTGACCAGCAGATCGAGGTAGGCATCGAGATGCAGGATAAGGTCCAACGGGTTGAAATCCATGTACAGCACCTGTGTTCTTGGGCGTAGGCTGGGTTACCTGGGGATGGGTAAATTTTCACACATGACAGGTGGGGCATTATACGGCGAAGTGACGATCATGCCCGGGGAGTTTGTAGCGGGGGGTTACGGTGAAGGGCCTGGATAGTTGTATCGACTGTACCGGCCTCATCGCCGGCAAGCCAGCTCCCACAGGTTGACCACTAGCTCAGGGCAGTAGTTGACCTGTGGGAGCTGGCTTGCCGGCGATGAGGCCGGGGCAGGCATGAGGGTCAATCCTGGCTGATGGGCAGGATGTAGCTCTTGAACTCGGTATCTTCACGAAACCCGATGGATTCGTAGGTCTTGTGCGCTACCTCATTGTTCGCGCTTGTCGACACCCGCATGCGCACGGCGTTGGTCTCTTTGGCCATTTTCTTCGCTTCACGCATCAGGTGGTCGGCCACCAGCATGCGCCGCGAGTCTTCGGCCACGTAGATGTCGTTGAGAATCCACACGCGCTTGAGCGACAGCGACGAGAAGCTCGGGTAAAGCTGGCAAAAGCCCATCAACTTGCCGTCATCATCATCGGGAAGTGCCAGGTAAATCACTGATTCATCCCGCTTCAGGCGCTTTTCCAGGAAGCTGCGCGAGCTGTCGGGGTAGGGGAGCTGCCCGTAGAACTCACGGTATTTGACGAACAATGGCGTGAGCAGGTCGAGGTGTTCCAGGGTTGCCTTGATGATGCGCATGTGCGGCCCTCAGAGTCCATTTAGGGAAACAGCGGAATGCCAGCGGCTTACAAGGGCATGCTGCCCAATGCGCGTCACAAGTGCAATCCGCCTTCCGTGACATGTTGTTTACTCTTTGCCGAGCAGGAAGTTGCCCTTCTGGTTACCAGTGTGCTCACTTTCCAGGCTATGGACCTCGGCTTCGTCCTTGAGATTCACTCCGGAAAGCTGCCGACGGCAGGCTTCGCGCATCAGGTACAGCAGGCGGTGCGCCGCCATGCCATAGCTCAACCCCTCCAGGCGGATGTTGGAGATGCAGTTGCGGTAGGCATCGGTCAGGCCGACTTTTGGCCCGTAGGTGAAATACAGGCCAAGGCTGTCGGGGGAGCTCAGCCCCGGGCGCTCGCCGATCAGCATCACGGTCATCCGTGCGCCCAGCAGTTCACCGACCTCGTCAGCCACTGCCACGCGGCCCTGCTGCACCAGCACAACCGGGGCGCTGGTCCAGCCGTCAGCGGCGGCCTGTTCCTCGAAACGGACCAGGAACGGCAAGGTGTGGCGGTGCACCGCCAGCGCCGACAGGCCATCGGCGACCACAATGGCCAGGTCGACGCCGCCGGGGTTGGCCTGGGCATGCTGGCGCAGGGTGGCAATCGACTCTTCGTTCAGGCGCCGGCCCAGGTCCGGGCGCTGCAGGTACTGGTGGCGGTCAGTGGCAGCGCTGTGCAGCACGAGGCTTTCGCGCCCGCGGTCACCCAGCTGGGTAGCCAGGCCGGCATGGTCGAAGGCCAGGTGCACGGCATCGCGGGCCTGGGCATGGGCGAACTGGAAGTCCAGCTGCGCCCCGGTCGGCAGGCTGGTACCAGCACGGCCCAGGGCGATGCGCGCCGGGGTCAGGTTGCGCAGGGCCAGCCAAGGGTTGTCGGGGGTAGGCGTGCGATGGTCCATGGTCATCCCTATGCAAGCTGTGCCAAGGCCTGGCGGAAGGCCGGTGGCAGGTTGTCACCAAAGCGCACCCGGCCATCGGCCTGGGTGAAGATGCCGGTGCGGGCCAGCCATGCCTCGAATTCCGGCCCGGGCTTCAGGCCCAGGGTCTGGCGCGCGTACAGCGCGTCGTGGAACGAGGTGGTCTGGTAGTTGAGCATGATGTCGTCGGAGCCGGGGATGCCCATGATGAAGTTGATCCCGGCCACCCCCAGCAGGGTCAGCAGGGTATCCATGTCGTCCTGGTCGGCTTCGGCGTGGTTGGTGTAGCAAATGTCGCAGCCCATCGGCACGCCCAGCAGCTTGCCGCAGAAGTGGTCTTCCAGGCCCGCGCGGATGATCTGCTTGCCGTTGTACAAGTACTCCGGGCCGATGAAACCGACCACGGTGTTGACCAGAAACGGCTTGAAGTGGCGGGCCACGGCATAGGCGCGGGTCTCGCAGGTTTGCTGGTCGACGCCATGGTGGGCGTTGGCCGACAGTGCGCTGCCCTGGCCGGTTTCGAAATACATCAGGTTTTGCCCGAGGGTGCCGCGTTTCAGCGACAGGCCCGCTTCGTAACCCTCCTGCAACACGTTCAGGTTGATGCCAAACCCGGCGTTGGCCGCCTCGGTGCCGGCAATGGACTGGAACACCAGGTCCAGCGGCACGCCACGGTTGATCGCCTCGATCGAAGTGGTGACATGGGTCAGCACGCAGGCTTGGGTGGGGATGTCGTAGCGCTGGATGATGGCGTCGAGCATTTCCAGCAGGGCACAGATCGAGGCGATGCTGTCGGTGGCCGGGTTGATGCCGATCATCGCGTCGCCGTTGCCGTACAGCAGGCCGTCAAGAATGCTGGCGGCGATACCGGCCGGCTCGTCGGTCGGGTGGTTGGGCTGCAAGCGCGTAGACAAGCGCCCGCGCAAGCCCATGGTGCCGCGGAACCGGGTGACCACGCGAATCTTCTGCGCCACCAGCACCAGGTCCTGCACGCGCATGATCTTCGACACGGCCGCAGCCATTTCCGGCGTCAGCCCTGGCGCCAGGGCGCGCAGGCTGTCTTCATTGGCCTCTTCGCTCAGCAGCCAGTCGCGCAGGCCGCCCACGGTCAGGTGGCTGACCGGGGCGAAGGCCTGGGCATCGTGGGTGTCGATGATCAGCCGGGTGACTTCATCGGCTTCGTAAGGGATCAGGGCTTCATTGAGGAAATGGGTCAGCGGGATATTGGCCAGCGCCATCTGCGCAGCGACACGCTCGCCGTCATTGCTGGCCGCGACGCCTGCCAGGAAGTCCCCCGAGCGGGCCGGGCTGGCCTTGGCCATCACGTCCTTGAGGCTGTCGAAGCGGTAGACCAGGTGGCCTACCGTGTGTACGAAACTTGCCATACAGAATCTCCAGAGCCGCGGGTTGCCCCGCGGCGGGTGGCGGCAATCAGTGCAAGGCCTCTTCGGCCTGCTGGATGGCGGCGAATTCCTCTTCCGGCGTGCCCGCGACCAGGTGGTGGCGGCTGTAGAAAGCAAAGTAGGCAATTAGTACCGCATAGATCACTGCGGCGCCAATTACCACCCGTGGGTCGACCAGGAAGCCGGCAACCACGGCGATGCACGCCAGCACCAGTGCCACGCCCGAAGTGAAGATGCCACCGGGGGTGCGGTACGGGCGCTCCATCTTCGGCCGGCGGATGCGCAGGGTGATGTGCGCGGCCATCATCAGCACATAGGACAGCGTAGCGCCGAACACCGCCACCAGGATCAGCAAGTCGCCCTGGCCGGTCAGCGACAGGGCAAAGCCGATGATGCCGGGGATGATCAAGGCCAGTACCGGGGCCTTGCTTTTGTTGGTCTCCGACAGTTTGCGCGGCAGGTAGCCGGCACGGGAGAGGGCAAAGATCTGGCGGGAATAAGCGTAGATGATCGAGAAGAAGCTGGCGATCAGCCCGGCCAGGCCGACCAGGTTGACGAAGCCGCCCATCCAGGTGCTGCCGCCGTAGGCCTTGGACAGCGCTTCGACCAGCGGGTTGCCGGATGCCTTCAGCGCTTCGGAGCCTGCACCACCGGGGCCGACCACCAGGATCAGCAGGGCGAAGGCCAGCAGTACCAGCATGGCGCCGATCAGGCCGCGTGGCAGGTCACGCTTGGGGTTCTTGGTTTCTTCGGCGGCCAGCGGCACGCCTTCGACGGCAAGGAAGAACCAGATGGCGTAAGGGATGGCCGCCCACACGCCGACATAGCCGAACGGCAGGAAGCTGCTGGCGCCTACTGCGTCCGTTTTGGCGATGTCGAACAGGTTGGCTGCATCAAAATGGGGCACCATGCTCACCAGGAACACCGCCAGGGCGATGGCGGCGACGGCGGTGATGATGAACATCAGTTTCAACGCTTCACCCACACCGAAGATGTGGATGCCGATGAACACGGTATAGAACGCCAGGTAGATCACCCAGCCGCCGATGCCGAACAGTGACTCGCAATAGGCGCCGATGAACACGGCGATGGCAGCGGGCGCAATGGCGTATTCGATGAGGATTGCCGTGCCGGTCAGGAAGCCGCCCCATGGGCCGAACGCACTGCGGGCAAAGCCGTAGCCGCCGCCTGCGGTGGGGATCATCGACGACAGCTCGGCCAGCGAGAAGCACATGCACAGGTACATGGTGGCCATCAGCAAGGTGGCGAGGAACATGCCGCCCCAGCCGCCCTGGGCCAGGCCGAAGTTCCAGCCGGCATAGTCGCCGGAGATGACATAGGCCACGCCCAGGCCGACCAGCAGTACCCAGCCGGCGGCGCCTTTTTTCAGTTCACGTTGCTGGAAATAGTCCGACCCGACTTTTTCGAAGTCGACGGAAGAGCCTGCCGGCGAGCCGGCGGAATGATCGCTTGGCATAGATTCACCTGTTGTTTTTCTTGGTGGCCGGAAGGGTTCGGGCCGATGGTGATGTGTACTGCAGGAAGCGAGCCAGAGCGGTTGGTGCACGGTGCCGCTCTGGGTTTTGTGTAGATCAGGTCCGGCCTCTTCGCGGGCTTGCCCGCTCCCACAGGTATTGCATCGGTTCTGGAAGCAACGATGAACCTGTGGGAGCGGGCGAGCCCGCGAAGGCCGCGACGCTGTTTAGAAGAAGCCCAACGGGTTGATGTCGTAGCTCACCAGCAGGTTCTTGGTCTGCTGATAGTGATCCAGCATCATCTTGTGGGTCTCGCGGCCGACGCCGGACTTCTTGTACCCGCCAAACGCGGCATGCGCGGGGTACAGGTGGTAGCAGTTGGTCCACACACGCCCGGCCTTGATCCCGCGGCCCATGCGGTAGGCACGGTTGATGTCACGGGTCCACACGCCGGCACCCAGGCCGAACTCGGTGTCGTTGGCAATCGCCAGTGCTTCGGCTTCGTCCTTGAAGGTGGTGACGCTGACCACCGGGCCAAAGATTTCTTCCTGGAACACGCGCATCTTGTTGTTGCCCTTGAGCAGGGTCGGCTGGATGTAGTAACCGGTGGCCAGCGAGCCTTCCAGCTTCTCGACCTTGCCGCCGGTCAGCAGCTCGGCGCCTTCTTCCTGGGCGATCTGCAGGTACGAGAGAATCTTCTCGAACTGCTGCTGCGAAGCCTGGGCGCCGACCATGGTGTCGGTGTCCAGCGGGTCGCCGCGCTTGATCTGCAGCACCTTCTTCATCACCACTTCCATGAACTGCGGGTAGATCGACTCCTGTACCAGGGCACGCGACGGGCAGGTGCACACCTCGCCCTGGTTGAAGAACGCCAGCACCATGCCCTCGGCAGCCTTCTCGATGAAGCTTGGCTCGGCCTGCATGATGTCTTCGAAGTACACGTTCGGCGACTTGCCGCCCAGCTCGACGGTGGACGGGATGATGTTTTCGGCCGCGCATTTCATGATGTGCGAGCCCACCGGGGTAGACCCGGTGAAGGCGATCTTGGCGATACGCTTGCTGGTGGCCAGGGCTTCACCGGCTTCGCGGCCGTAGCCTTGCACCACGTTGAGTACGCCAGGTGGCAGCAGGTCGCCGATTACTTCCAGCAGCACGGTGATGCCCAGTGGGGTCTGCTCGGCAGGCTTGAGCACCACGCAGTTACCGGCGGCCAGCGCAGGCGCCAGCTTCCAGGCCGCCATCAGGATCGGGAAGTTCCACGGAATGATCTGCCCGACGACGCCCAGCGGCTCGTGGATGTGATAAGCCACGGTCCCTTCATTGATCTCGGCAGCGCCGCCTTCCTGGGCGCGGATGCAGCCGGCGAAGTAGCGGAAGTGATCGACGGCCAGCGGAATGTCGGCGTTGAGGGTTTCGCGGACAGGTTTGCCGTTGTCCCAGGTTTCGGTAATGGCCAGCAGTTCAAGGTTCTGCTCGATGCGGTCGGCAATCTTCAACAGCACGTTGGAGCGGTCCTGCACGGAAGTGCGGCCCCAGGCGTCGGCAGCGGCATGGGCAGCGTCGAGCGCTTTATCGATGTCTTCGGCAGTGGAGCGGGGGAATTCGGCAATCAGTTTGCCATTCACCGGGGACGTATTCTCGAAGTACTGCCCCTTGACCGGAGCTACGAACTCGCCACCGATGTAGTTGCCGTAGCGGTTCTTGAAGGAAACCTTCGCGCCGTCGGTACCGGGATGTGCGTAACGCATGGTGTGTCTCCTGGCTGTTATGTTTGTTGAGGAGTTGAGAAGCGTAGAGCAAAGGTTGGGCCAGCGTTGGGCACCCTAGGCAAATCAATGATTTAGGTCAGTTGCCCGGCCCCGGTGAGCGGCCGTTGTGCCAGGGCCGGTACACGCGGGGGTGACACTTTGTGCCATTTGCGACACGTCACGGCAGGCTGCATTGCAAAGCCTTCCCGGGTGGAGGATGCTGATGTGACTCTCTATCTGCAGAGAACTACAACAATGCAGAGCAATCATTTCAGTCGCCATGCCCAGCAAGTCCATACCGTTGCCCATGGTGGCGCCGGGGAGGGCGGCAGTGACCCGTCCATCGCCCGCTCCTGGCTGCGTTGCCTGGAGGACTACCACCTCGACCCTGCGGTGATCGCGGCCCCGGTGGTGCTTGAGCACGGGCGCCTGCTGGAAAGCCGCGAGCGCCTGCGCCAGGTGCTGCAAATTGCCGACCCTGAAATGAACAGCCTGCACCAGCAGCTTTCCGGGGCCGGCCACGCGGTACTGCTGACCGACGCCCGTGGGGTAATCCTCAACTGCGTCAGCGCGCCCACCGAGCGGCGCAGCTTCGAGCGTGCCGGGCTGTGGCTGGGCGCCGACTGGAGCGAAGCGCGCGAGGGCACCAACGGCATCGGCACCTGCCTGGTCGAGCGCCAGGCCCTGACCATCCACCAGAACGAGCACTTTCGTGGCCGCCATACCGGCCTGACCTGTTCGGCGAGCCCGGTGTTCGACCCGCATGGCGAACTGCTGGCGGTGCTTGACGTATCGTCGGCCCGGCCCGATGTTTCGCGCCAGAGCCAGTTCCACACCATGGCGTTGGTCAACCTTTCGGCGAAGATGATCGAAAGCTGCTATTTCCTTCGCCATTTCGAGCAGCAGTGGCTGCTGCGTTTCCACCTGCAGGCCGAGTCGGTCGGCCTGTTCAGTGAAGGGCTGCTGGCCTTCGACGGTGACGGGCGCATCTGCGCGGCCAACCAGAGCGCGCTGAACCTGCTGGGTACTGTGCGCGGTGGCGTGCTGGGCAAACCCATGCAGCGCTTCTTCGCCTGCAGCCACGACGAATTGTTCAACCGCGCCATGCCCGCTGGCAGCACGGTATGGCCGCTACACACCCTGGACGGCCGCCAGGTGTTCGCCAGCCTGCGTGGCCAGGCCCGTACGCCGGTATGGTCAGTGCCCACCGCCTACCGGCAGCCCGTTCGCGAGGTGGAACCGGCCATCTGCCTGCTCGACCCGGCGTTGCAAAACGATTTTCGCCGCTGCGTGCGGGTGTTCGAGCGTGACGTGCCGTTGTTGCTGCGCGGCGAAACCGGTTGTGGCAAGGAGGCGTTCGCCCAGGCCGTGCACCAGGCCAGCGAGCGGCGCGGCAAGCCGTTTGTCGCCATCAACTGCGCCTCGATCCCGGAGAGCCTGATTGAAAGCGAGCTGTTCGGTTACCGCGGTGGCAGCTTTACCGGCGCACGCAAGGAAGGCATGCGCGGCAAGCTGTTGCAGGCTGACGGCGGGACCATGCTACTGGACGAGATCGGCGACATGCCGCTGGCCCTGCAAACCCGCCTGCTGCGGGTGCTGGAAGAGCGCCAGGTGGTGCCGATCGGGGGTGAACCGCAAGCGGTTGACGTGCGCATTGTCAGCGCTACCCACCGCCACCTGCTGGAACGGGTGGAGCAGGGCAGTTTCCGCGAGGACCTGTATTACCGCCTGAATGGCCTGGAGGTAGCGTTGCCGGCGGTGCGCGATCGCAGTGACAAGGCGCAGTTGCTGGACTTCCTGCTGCGTCAGGAGGCGCAGGGGCATCGGGTCGAGCTGGAGCCCAGTGCGCGCCAGGCGCTGCTGGACTTCACCTGGCCGGGGAACGTGCGGCAGATGCGCAATGTGCTGCGTACATTGGTAGCGCTTTGCGAAGATGCCCGAATCATGTTCTCGGATCTCCCCGCCGTCGTCCGCGAGGGCTCTGCCCTCGATCGCCGGCAAGCCAGCTCCCACCCCGATCACACTGGCTTCAAGCCATTTGTAAATCCAAGGGGATCCGGCTTGCCGGTGGCAGGGCCAGAGCAGGCGCTGGAAGGCAGTTGCACCTACAGGGTAAATAGGGCTTTCGAAGCTGACGCTGCACCTGTGGGAGCTGGCTTGCCGGCGATAGGGTCGGCAGCGTTGAAAGAGGCCGAGCGCCATGCGCTGCTGGCGACCCTGGAGGCAAAACACTGGCACCTGACCCGCGTCGCCGAGCACCTGGGCATCAGCCGCAATACCTTGTATCGAAAACTGCGCAAACACGGCATCACCAGGGCCGACTGAGCGAAACAGCGGGTGCGATTTGTCGCGCCCTGGGCTACCCTGCCTCGATGTTTTGCGAGGTCGACCATGCATATTCACATTCTCGGTATTTGCGGCACTTTCATGGGTTCGCTGGCAGTGCTGGCCAAGGAACTTGGCCATCGCGTCACCGGCTCGGACGCCAACGTCTATCCCCCGATGAGCACCCAGCTCGAAGCCCAGGGCATCGAGTTGACCCAAGGCTATGACCCAGCCCAGCTGGACCCGGCGCCAGACCTGGTGGTCATCGGCAATGCCATGTCGCGGGGCAACCCGGCAGTGGAGTACGTGCTGAACAAGGGCCTGCCTTATGTGTCCGGCCCGCAATGGCTGGCTGACCACGTGCTGCAAGGCCGTTGGGTACTGGCCGTTGCCGGCACTCATGGCAAGACCACCACCAGCAGCATGCTGGCCTGGGTGCTGGAACATGCCGGCATGAGCCCGGGCTTCCTGATTGGTGGTGTGCCGCAGAACTTCTCCGTGTCGGCGCGCCTGGGCGACACGCCGTTCTTCGTGGTCGAAGCCGATGAATACGACAGCGCCTTCTTCGACAAGCGCTCGAAGTTTGTCCACTACCACCCACGTACCGCGATCCTCAACAACCTTGAGTTCGATCATGCGGACATCTTCCCGGACCTGGCCTCGATCGAGCGGCAGTTCCACCACCTGGTGCGCACCATCCCGGGCGAAGGCCTGGTCATTCACCCCACCACCGAGCACGCGCTGGAGCGGGTCATCGGCATGGGCTGCTGGACCCCGGTGCAGACGACCGGCGAAGGTGGCCAGTGGCAGGCGCGCCTGCTCAGCCCCGACGGCTCGCGTTTCGAAGTGCTGTTCGAGGGCGAGGCGCAGGGCGTTGTGGACTGGGCAATGACTGGCCAGCACAACGTCGCCAACGCCTTGGCTACCTTGGCAGCGGCCCGCCATGTTGGCGTGGTGCCGGCCATGGGTATCGAAGGCCTGAGCGCCTTCAAGAGCGTCAAGCGGCGCATGGAAAAGGTTGCCGAAGTACAGGGCGTGACCATCTACGATGACTTCGCTCACCACCCGACCGCCATCGCCACCACCCTCGACGGCCTGCGCAAGCGCGTTGGCGAGGCGCCGGTGATTGCCGTGATCGAACCACGCTCCAACTCGATGAAGCTCGGCGCCCACCGTGACGGTTTGCCGGAAAGCGTCAACGACGCCGATCAGGTGATCTGGTACGCCCCGGCCAACCTCGGCTGGGACCTGGCCGCCACTGCGGCGAAGTGCAAGGTATCGAGCGTGGTGGCCGACAGCCTCGACGCGATCATCGAGCGGGTCAAAGGTCAGGCACGCCCGGGCACCCACGTGGTGATCATGAGCAACGGCGGCTTCGGTGGCCTGCACGGCAAGCTGGCCGAGGCCCTGAAGTGAGCGGGCCGGAACGCATCACCCTGGCCATGACGGGCGCCTCGGGCGCCCAGTATGGCCTGCGCCTGCTCGATTGCCTGGTGCGCGAGGACCGTGAGGTGCATTTCCTGATCTCCAAGGCCGCGCAACTGGTGATGGCCACCGAGACCGACGTGGTGCTGCCGGCCAAGCCCCAGGCGATGCAGGCATTCCTTACCGAATACACCGGCGCCGCCGATAGGCAGATCCGGGTGTACGGCAAGGAAGACTGGATGTCGCCGGTAGCCTCCGGCTCCGGCGCCCCGGCGGCGATGGTTGTGGTGCCCTGTTCCACCGGCACCCTGTCGGCGATTGCCACGGGGGCCTGCAACAACCTGATCGAACGCGCTGCCGACGTTACCCTCAAGGAGCGGCGCCAACTGATCCTGGTGCCGCGCGAAGCGCCGTTTTCCACCATCCACCTGGAGAACATGCTCAAGCTGTCGCAAATGGGTGCGGTGATCCTGCCGGCGGCGCCCGGCTTCTATCACCAGCCGCAGACCATCGACGACCTGGTCGACTTTGTCGTGGCGCGCATTCTCAACCTGCTGGCCATTCCCCAGGACATGTTGCCGCGCTGGGGCGAGCACCACTTCGGGGTGGATGATTGAAGCGAGCGCTGTTGGGTGTGGCGGCGCTGGTGATGCTGGGTGGCTGCGCCACGGTGCGCACGCTGGATGCTGCAAAACCTGGGGCGCCGGTGGTGTATGCCGGTACCCGGCTGGATTTGTACGTGATCAATGGCGGGTGCTGCCCGCGCGATCATTACGGGGCTGATGCACCGGCGTATCCACGCCTGGACCTGCCCGGCAGCATGGTGCTCGATACGCTGTTGTTGCCGTTGTCATTGCTGACTGCGGCCGGTGTCGGCTTCCAGGCCACCGGCGGCCTGTGATGGCCATTTCGCGGGCTAGCCCGCTCCCACAGGATTGTGTGGTCCTCAGTTGATCACAGTACCTGTGGGAGCGGGCGTGCCCGCGAAGAGGCCCTTTCAGGAAAAGCTTATATCTTGCCCAACTTGCGAAGCTCGTCCGACTCCACAATCCGCACCCCGTCTTCTTCCTCCAGCGCCAACCGCCACAAGGCCCGGGCCAAGGTACACGCCTCAATCCCCCGGTACTTGCCAGGTATCAACCTGGAAAACGGCGAAACCAGTTGTTCTGCCAGCCGTGGCTCGATCCGCTCGCCCAGCAGCAACGACGGCCGCACGATGGTCAGTTGCGGCCAGTCCTGGGCCTTGAGCGCCTCTTCCATCTCGCCTTTGACCCGGTTGTAGAAAATCGACGATTTCGGGTCGGCGCCCAGCGCACTGACTACCAGCAGATGCCGCGCGCCCATCTCCCGGGCACGCTTGCTGAACGCCACTACCATGTCCAGGTCCACTGCGCGGAAGGCCGATTCGGAGCCGGCCTGCTTCAGTGTGGTGCCCAGGCAGCAGTAAGCGATATCGACCCGCCCGGCCAGCTGTGGAAGGAATACCGCCGGGTCGCCCACCGGGTTTTCCAAGTGCGGATGCTCGGCCAGCGGCCGGCGGGTAGGCGCCAGTACGCGGGTGATGGTGGGTTCGTTGAGCAGGCGGTCCAGCAGGTGTTCACCGGTCAGGCCGGTAGCACCGGCAAGCAGGACATGCTGAGGCGTCAAATACATGATGTCTCTCCCTTGTTACACACAAGTCTAGTGGCTGCCAGGTGTTTTTGCCTGTGCCCCCACGTTGGCCTGTGCGGCGTTACGCAATGCTTCTTCGGCCTGTTGCCGGCGCAGGTGCTGCCAGTGTTCCAGTACTGCTGGCGGTGCCCACAGCTGCGGCTCCGAGGCCTCGAAGCCTTCCCTTTGTTCTCTTTCGGCAACGCTGGAGCGTGCCAGTTCAAACGCCTGTTTCAGGTCGTCGGTCTGGTTCAGTGCTTCTGCGAACAACGCATCGCCAAAGTAGGTGAAGTCGGCTTCTTCCGAGCACCCGAAGGATACGCGGTCGGCCCGGGCGGCGGTCATGATCACCGTGCGATCGTCCTTGAGCGGGGCGATGTAGCCCCCTGAATAGCAAGCCGAGATGACGATTACCTTGTCGCGGTCCTTCAATGGCGCCAGGGCAGTGGCCAGTTCGTCGGCAGAAAGGTCGGCCAGTTGCAGGCGCGGCTGGTCGAGCACCAACTGATGGTCCTGGCTGCCATGGCTGGTGAGGTAGATGAACACCAGGTCTTCGGGGCCGCTGCGTTCGGCCAGGGTACTGGCGGCGCGGGTGAGGTTCTCGCGGGTGGCCATGGGGCGGGTGGCCATGTGGTCACGATGGTTGACCAGGGTCACCTGGCCGCGGGCGCCAAAGCGCACCTTGAGCATGTTGCTGACGTAGTCGGCTTCGCGCAGGAAAACGCTTTGCTGGCCATCGCCGGCCACCACCAGGCTGTACAGCTGGATGGGCGGCGTTGAGCGCGGTACCCGGGCCAGCGACTCTTCAAGCAGCCGGCCCTGGTTGAGCAGGGCCAGGTCCAGTGGGTCGGGCAGCAGCTTGCCTTTCTGGTCGCGTACGCGCACACCGTTGGCCCAGGTGCCACCTTCGACCTGGCCGCTTGGCAAGGTCAGCTGGCCATGGCCATGGTAGGCATCGTTCAGGAAACCGCCGACGTAGATGCTGCCGTCGGCCAGTTGCAGGCTGCCCCGGCCCGACAGGCGCCAGTCGACGAATTCGCCCTTGTAGTGGCTGCCGTCACTGCCCAGCAGTTCGCCTTCACCCATCAGCGCGCCGTCCTTGAATTCGCCGATCCATACATCGCCATCGGCGTTTTCGTAGCGGCCTCGGCCTTCCAGGCGATTGTCCTTGAACTCACCGATGTACTGCTCGCCGTCGACGCTGTCGTACGTGCCGCTGCCTTGCAGCTGGCCGTTGACGAAGCGCCCACTGAACTGGTTGCCGCTGGCATCGCTGCGCACCCCGGCGCCGTTGGGCTTGCCCTTGGCGAACAGGCCCTGGTAGCGGCTGCCGTCGGCCAGTTCCAGCTCGCCTGCGCCATCGTACAGGTCGTCCTTGAACTGGCCGCGGTAGGTCTGGTCGGCTTGCTTGAGCGTGCCTTCGCCGTCGCGGCGGCCGTGCTTGAAGGTGCCGCCATAGTGGCTGCCCGGCGTGGTCAGGTCGCCCAGCCCCTGGAACAGTCCCTCGGCGAACTGGCCACGGTACACCTCGCCGTTCTGGCCATGCCATTCGCCCTGGCCATGCCACTGGCCGTCCTTGAAGCCGCCGGCGTACCAGCTGCCGTTGGGGTAATCGATACGGCCCTCGCCCTGCAGCAGGCCATCAACCACCTGCCCCCGGTAACGCCCCCCGTCGGGCAGGCGTGCGTCCGGCGCAAGCAGCGATTCGCCATCGCCACAGGCGGCGAGCAGCAGGACCAGGGTAATGGGGAGCAGTGGACGCATGGCGAGGACCGGGCAATAGGTCTGCCGAGTATGACGCAGAATGGGATCCTGAGACAGCTAGGGCAAGGCTTGTACGGCGCCTGAAGCTCACGCGGCCCCTGTGGGAGCGGGCGTGCCCGCGAACACCGGCGAAGCCGGTGCCATCCACCGCGGCGCATTTTTCGCGGGCAAGCCCGCTCCCACAGGATTCTGCACTGCCCCGGGGTCTTGTGCAGTACCTGTGGGAGCAGGATGTTGCTGCAGTCAGCGCACGCCCGGTGAAACGATGATCTTCACGTTCTCCTCTTTGTTGTTCACCAGTTCCTCGAAGCCCAGCTCGACAATCTGCTCCAGCCCGATCCGCCCGGTCACCAGCGGGCGGATGTCCAGCCTGCCATCTGCGATGAAGGCAATCACATCGGCAAACTCGCCGTTGTACGCCAACGCTCCCAGCACCTGCTTCTCGGTGGACACCAGCTCGAAGAAGTTGAACTCGCTGGCTTCTTCGAAAATGCCCACCAGCACACATTTACCTGCCTTGCGGATGGTGTCGATGGCCAGCTTGGCCGTGTGCTTGTTGCCGATGCACTCAAAGCTCACATCCGCCCCCAGCCCGGCGGTCAGCGCGCGGATTTCCTCCAGGGCGTCGCACTGGCTGGGGTCCAGCACCACGCTTGCACCCACTTCCTTCGCCTTGGCTTTACGCGCCGAAGACATCTCCAGGGCGATTACCTTCGCCGCCCCTGCGGCTTTGGCGCACATGATGGTGCACAGGCCGATGGTGCCGGCGCCAACCACCACAACAGTTTGCCCGAGCAGGCTGCCGGCCTTTTTCACCGCGTGCATGCCCACCGCCAGCGGTTCGATCAGTGCCCCTGCTTCTGCAGGGAAGCCTTGCGGCAGCCGGTACAACAGATTGGCAGGCACGTTGACCAGTTCGGCGAAGGCGCCGTTGTTCATCAGGCCGGTGAAGGCCAGGCGTTCGCAGATGTTGTACAGGCCGTGGGTGCAGTAATAGCAAGTGCCGCAATGCTGGCAGGCGTCAGCCGCCACGGGGTCGCCCACCGCGAACCCTTCCACACCTTCACCGAGCTTGGCGATCTGCCCGCAGAATTCGTGGCCGAGGATGCACTGGCCCTGGATGCCGGTCAGCGGGTGAGGCGCCTCCACCGGGATGAATACCGGGCCGGCGACGTATTCGTGCAGGTCGGAGCCGCAGATGCCGCACCAGTCCACCTTGATCTGTACCCAGCCGGGCGCAGGGTCGGCTGGCAAAGGCACCTGTTCGACGCGAATGTCGTTGCGGCCATGCCAGACGGCGGCGCGCATATGGTTGTGGCTCAGGTCATTCATTGTTGTTCTCCAGGCTCACGGATAGGGCTTAGTGCTTGCGCAGGAATGCAAGCAGTTGCTGGTTGACCTGTTCGGCCGCCTCCATCTGCACCATATGCCCAGCCTCGGGCAGCACCAGTACTTCTGCCTCCAGGCCTTCGGCATGGCTGGCCGGGATGATCGCGTCCTTGCCGCCCCACACCACCAGTGCCGGATGCTGCCCCAGCACCCCGCGCAGGTCGTGGCGCTGGCGGTCGCCGTCGGCAATGGCTGAGGCCAGCTGGCGCAAGGCGTCATCAACACCTTCCAGGCGCTTGAACTTGAGCATGTCCTCCAGCATTTGCCGGGTGACCAGCGCCGGGTCGGCAAACAGTTGCACCATCTGCGGTTTGAGGGCGTTGCGGTTGGCGGCGGCGACGAAGCCTTGCAAGTACTGCCCGTTGATCGCTTCGCCCAGGCCGGCACTGGCGACCAGGCTGAGGCTGGCCACCCGCTGCGGCGCCAGGCGTGCCACGTTGAGGCTTACCGCGCCGCCCATGGAATGGCCCGCCAGGTGGGCCTTGGCGATGTCCAGGTGGTCGAGCAGGGCCAGCACGGTTTCGCTCAGTTCATCCAGGTCGCCCCGCTGCAGGGCCTTGGCCGACTCGCCGTGCCCCGGCAGGTCGAGGGCGATCACCCGGCGTTCAGCGGCCAATGCCGGGTGGTTGAACAGCCAGTTGTTGAGGTCGCCGCCAAAACCGTGCACCAGCACCAGCGGCGTGCCGCCTTCCCCCAGCTCGAACCAGCGCAGCAGGCGGCCGCCAACCTCTGCCTTCTGTGGGGCCGGCCCCTGGGCCTGATCGGCGCCCCCCTCGGCGACGAACTCGGCCTGGAAGCGCTGCACCAGCGCATCGATTTCGGCTTCTTCGGCTTCGCCTTCCACCACCACGGCCAGCAACGCGCCCACTGGCAGGGTTTCATCCGGCTTGGCCACCTGGCGGCGCAACACGCCACTGAACGGGGCTTCGACGCTGCTGCTGATCTTGTCGGTCTCGACGTCCAGCACCTCGTCACCCTTGTTGATTTCGTCACCTTCCTGCTTGAGCCAGGTATCCACCCGGCCTTCGGTCATCGACAGGCCCCACTTGGGCATGGTCAGGGTATGGATCTGGCTCATGCGGCACTCCTTGCGGCTTCGATCACCTTGCGCACGGCTGCTTCGATCTTCGCCGCGTCAGGGATGTACAGGTCTTCCAGGGCATCGGAGAACGGCACCGGGGTGTGCGGTGCAGTGACCATCTCGATCGGGCCCTTGAGTGCGCCGAAGGCCTTCTGCGCCACCAGCGCGCTGATGTCGGTGGCCATCGAGCAGCGCGGGTTGGCTTCGTCGATCACCACCAGGCGACCGGTTTTTTCCACACTTTCAAGAATGCTGTCTTCGTCCAGCGGGCTGGTGGTGCGCAGGTCCAGCACTTCGCAGTCGATGCCCTGGCGGGCCAGGTTGTTGGCGGCTTCAAGTGCTACATGGACCATGCGGCCATAGGTGACCAGGGTCACATCGTCGCCATCACGCAGGAAGTTGGCCTCACCGAACGGCACGGTGTACACCTCTTCCGGCACCTCGCCCTGCATGCTGTACAGCAGCTTGTGCTCACAGAAGATCACCGGGTCGTTGTCGCGGATCGCCTGTATCAGCAAGCCCTTGGCATCGTAAGGGGAAGAAGGGCACACCACCTTCAGGCCGGGGATGTGCGTCCACAGCGAGGTGAGCATCTGCGAGTGCTGGGCGGCCGCACGCAGGCCGGCGCCGTACATGGTGCGCATCACCAGCGGGGTGACCGCCTTGCCGCCGAACATGTAGCGGAATTTGGCGGCCTGGTTGAGGATCTGGTCCAGGCAGCAGCCGGCGAAGTCCACGAACATCAGTTCGCACACCGGGCGCAGGCCTTGGGTGGCGGCACCGACGGCAGCGCCGACGTAGCCGATTTCCGACAATGGAGCGTCCAGCACGCGGCCGGGGAACTGGTGATACAGGCCCTTGGTCACGCCCAGCACGCCACCCCAGGCGTCCTCCTCGCCGGGTGCACCGGCACCGCCGGCGACGTCTTCACCAATGATGAACACCGTGCTGTCGCGGCGCATTTCCTGGGCCAGGGCTTCGTTGATGGCCTGCTGGTAGCTGATCTTTCTTGCCATGGTGGTTCTCCTGTTGTTCTTGTAATCCGCGGCTCAGGGGTAGCTGACGTAGACGTCGGTGAGCAGGTCGGCGGGCTGTGGCTTGGGATCGGACTTGGCGCGGCGCACGGCGTCTTCGATCAGGTCCTCGATGCGCGCGTCTATGGCGTCCAGTTGCTCGGCAGTGAGCAGGCCGGCGCGGGTGGTCTTGTTGCGGAACTGCATCAGGCAGTCGCGGGATTCGCGCAGGTTCTTCACTTCATCCGGCGCGCGGTAGGTTTGCGCATCGCCT
Source organism: Pseudomonas putida NBRC 14164 (assembly GCF_000412675.1). Classification (NCBI taxonomy): domain Bacteria; kingdom Pseudomonadati; phylum Pseudomonadota; class Gammaproteobacteria; order Pseudomonadales; family Pseudomonadaceae; genus Pseudomonas; species Pseudomonas putida. The sequence continues at coordinate 732,307 of NC_021505.1, forward strand.
TCGAAGTGCCCGTAGTAGCGGCTGAGCTTGACCTCGATCAGTGACGGCCCTTGCCCGGCACGGGCGCGCTCGATGGCGGCGCCCGCGGCCTCGTACACGGCAAAGAAGTCGAAGCCGTCGATGGTGACGCCCGGCATGCCGAAGCCGGCTGCGCGGTCGGCAATGTGGTCGCAGGCGACGGACCAGTTGGAGGCTGTGGCCTCGGCGTAGCCGTTGTTCTCGGCCACGAAGATGCACGGCAGGTTCATGATCGACGCCATGTTCATGGCCTCGAACACGGCGCCTTCGTTGGAAGCGCCATCGCCGAAGAAGGCCACCGACACGTCATCACGGCCCTTGAGTTTGGCTGCCAATGCCGCCCCGGCCACCAGCGGTGCACCGGCGCCGACGATGCCGTTGGCACCGAGCATGCCTTTTTCCAGGTCGGCAATGTGCATCGAGCCGCCTTTGCCGCCGCACACGCCGGTTTTCTTGCCATAGATCTCGGCCATCATGCCGTACACATCCACCCCCTTGGCGATGCAGTGGCCATGGCCGCGGTGGGTCGAGGCGATGCAGTCGCTGTCGCGCAGGTGGGCCATGACCCCGGCGGCGGAGGCTTCTTCGCCGGCGTACAGGTGGACGAAGCCGGGGATCTCGCCAGTGGCGAATTCCACGTGCAGGCGTTCTTCGAAGGCGCGGATGGTGCGCATCACTTCATAGGCATGCAGCAGTTGTTCGGTACTGAGTTGATTGGACATCTTGTTGTTCTCCAGGGTTGTCTCAACGCGGGTTTGCAGGGTGCAACCGGTGGCCGCGCGGGACGGCCAGCAGGTGATGGCGGGCGGCATGCGCCAGGACGGCCTCGACATCCACGCTCAGCGGGCCTTGGTGGTCGAGGGTGATGGTGGGTGTGTCGTGCTCGGCGAATTCGATTTCGCGCTCGCCGTCCAGGGCCAGGGTGCCGCTGGCCAGGCTCAGGCGATGGGCGACGCCGGGCGTCAGCGGGCCGCTGGCGGTGATGCCGCAGCCTTGCAGCAGGCCGGGCGCCAAGGGGGCGAGCAGCGCCTGTTCGGCAGCGGGGTTCAGGCGTACCCAGGCGCCGTGCGGGTCCTGGCGCGACACCGGGCACCACAGCCCGCACAAGGCTGACAGGCCAATGGCATGGGGCTCGGCGAAGCAGGCAAAGACTTCGCTCAAGTCTTCGCTGCGGCTGAGTGCACGGGCACCGATGAAGCGCTGGGGTGATACCGCCACTTCCACCAGGGCCCATTCGGCAAGCTGTTGCTCGGGCACTTTCACCAGCAGGCGCTTGTTGCGGCGCAGGCCGATGCTGGCCGGTACCTGGCCGCTGGCGAGCAGGCCGCCGGCCAGGCCCGCACTGGTAGCTTCACGCAGTTCGGGGAAGGCATTGTTGGTGCCGGTGGACAGCGTCAGCAGCGGTATGTCACCGGCCTCGGCAGCGACTGCCTTGTGGGTGCCGTCGCCACCGAGCACGGCGATCATCGCCACGCCACGCTCGACCATGCGGCGGGTGGCCAGGCGGGTATCGGCAACGGTCTGGGTCAGCGGCAGGTCGAGTATTTCGATGGCCGGCCAGTGCTGCTCACGGGCGCCGGGGCCCTGGCTGGCCTTGAGCACGGCGGCGGCTATGCCGGTCATGTCGCTGGGCAGCAGCACCTGGCCGATGCCAGTGGCTCCGAAGGCCGCCAGCAGGCGCTGGATCGCCGAGGCCTTGTCGGTGCTCGAATAGAGCCCGGCATTGGCGGTCAGGCGGCGCAGGTCGCGGCCAGAAGCAGGGTTGGCAATGATCCCGACGGTCGGGGCGGGTAGCGGCATGGCGCACCTCGTATTTTTGTTTGCAAGGGCAGGAGCAAGCGCGGTGCCAGCTTTTCGTGGATCGGCTGAAACGGCCGTGCCAGAGCGGTTTTGTAGCACTCAGGCAGGTGCTGATTGCGCTGCTGGCGAGACGCCGGGTGCCAGCGCGGGGCCTGGGTTGGCGAGACGCTGAGACGCAGCGTCTCAAGCCGGCCGGTAATCACACAGTGCTTGTCGGGGCATGCGTGGAAGCGCTTAATGGCCGGACAACGATAAAAACAGCAACGAGAACCGGAGGGCCTGAATGCTTGCCGCGAACTCCCGAGCCCATGTCGACTGCGTCAGCCGGGTGCTGAAGAACGCCGACCGCCTGCCACAGGCGCCGGTGCCAGCGCTGATCCTCGATTCATGGCGCCGTTCCATGGAGCTGTACCGCCTCGACCCCGGGTCCCAGCAGGGGCCGCGCATCCTGTCCCAAAGCCTGCTCAACGAATGCCGCGAACGCGCCGAGCTGTTTCTGCGCATCGCCAGCGATGCCGTGGCACGCCTGCACGAGCGGGTGCGCGGCGCCGACTACTGCGTGCTGCTGACCGATGCCCAGGGGCGCACCATCGATTACCGGGTCGAATCGGCCATCCGCAATGACTGCCGCAAGGCCGGGCTGTACCTGGGCACCTGCTGGTCGGAGGGCGAGGAGGGCACCTGCGGTGTAGCGGCGGTGCTGACCAGCAAGGCCCCGGTCACGGTGCACAAGCGCGATCACTTCCGCGCAGCCTTCATCGGCCTGACCTGCACCGCGGCGCCGGTGTTCGACCCGCTGGGCGAGTTGCTGGGGGTGGTGGATGTCTCGGCCTTGCAGTCACCCGACGACCGCCGCAGCCAGCACCTGATCCGCCAGTTGGTCGAGCAGACTGCCCGTGAAATCGAAAATGCCTTCTTCATGCACAGTGCCCAAGGCCACTGGGTCATGCGCGCCCACGGCACCCCGGGTTATGTGGAGAGCCAGCCCGATTACCTGCTGGCCTGGGATGCCGATGGCCGCTTGCAGGCCATCAACAGCCTGGCGCGGCAACGGCTGGTGCAGCACCTGGGGCGCTTGCCCGAGCACATTGGCGAACTGTTCGACATGGGCCAGCTACGGCGCGTCAACACGTCGTCCGCCCAGCGCCTGCCGGGCCTGGGTGGGCTGTATGGCCGGGTCAGCGCCCCGCAGCAACGCCAGCGCGCGCAGCCCTTGCAGCAGGCGCAGGACGCCCGCATCGAGCATCATCTGCGGCTGGCCACGCGGGTCAAGGACTGCAACCTCGCGGTGCTGGTCCAAGGCGAAACCGGGGCCGGCAAAGAAGTGTTTGCCCGCCAGCTGCACCAGCAAAGCCAGCGCCGCGACGGGCCATTCGTCACCCTGAACTGCGCCGCCATCCCGGAAAACCTGATCGAGAGCGAACTGTTTGGCTATGTAGCCGGGGCCTTTACCGGGGCTTCCAGCAAAGGTATGCAGGGGCTGTTGCAGCAGGCCGATGGCGGCACCCTGTTCCTTGACGAAATCGGCGACATGCCGCTGAACCTGCAAACCCGCCTGCTGCGTGTGCTGGCCGAAGGCGAAGTGGCGCCGCTGGGTGCAGCACGGCGCGAGCGGGTGGATATCCAGGTGATCTGCGCCACCCACCGCGACTTGGCGAAGATGGTGGCGGAGGGCCGTTTTCGCGAGGACCTGTACTTCCGTCTGGCCAATGCCCGGTTCGAGTTGCCGCCGCTGCGTGAGCGCGAGGATCGTTTGGGGCTGATTCACCAACTGCTGGCCGAGGAGGCGCAAGCGTGTTCGGTGGAGGTGGTGTTGGCGGATGCTGCGTTGCAGTCGCTGCTGCTTTACCGCTGGCCGGGGAACCTGCGCCAACTGCGGCAGGTGTTGCGTTATGCCTGTGCGGTGAGTGAAGGCGGGCAGGTGCAGTTGCAGGATTTGCCGCAAGAGGTGCGCGGTGATGCGGTTGTTTCGGTTGAAAGCGGCGTGTCCTGCCCGGCCCGGCAGTTGTTGCTGGATGCACTGATCCGCCATCGCTGGAAACCGGCCGATGCAGCACGGGCGTTGGGTATTTCGCGGGCTACCTTGTATCGGCGTGTGCATGAGCACTGCATCGAGATGCCGCGGATGAAGGGGTAGGGCCCTGGGGCTGCGCTGCAGCCCAATCGCCGGCAAGCCAGCTCCCACCCCGACCGCATCGGCCTCAAGCCATGCGCAGTACCTGTGGGAGCTGGCTTGCCGGCGATGAGGCCCCGACAGGCAATAAAAAACCCCGGAACAAGTCCGGGGTTCTGGTACATCACACTATTCGATCAATGCTCGTTTGCCAGCTTGTGTTCGAGGTAGTGAATGTTGACGCCGCCTTTGCAGAAGCCTTCATCACGCACCAGGTCGCGGTGCAGCGGGATGTTGGTCTTGATGCCGTCGACGACGATCTCGTCCAGGGCATTGCGCATGCGTGCCATGGCTTCGTCGCGGTCCTTGCCGTAGGTGATCAGCTTGCCGATCAGCGAGTCGTAGTTCGGCGGAACCGAATAACCGCTGTACAGGTGCGAATCGACGCGAACGCCGTTGCCGCCTGGGGCGTGGAAGTGCTTGACCTTGCCTGGGCTCGGGATGAATTTCTTCGGGTCTTCGGCGTTGATCCGGCACTCCAGCGAGTGGCCACGGATAACCACGTCTTCCTGGCGGAACGACAGCTTGTTGCCAGCGGCGATGCTCAGCATCTCCTTGACGATGTCGATACCGGTAACCATCTCCGACACCGGGTGTTCAACCTGCACGCGGGTGTTCATCTCGATGAAGTAGAAGCGGCCGTTCTCGTACAGGAACTCGAAAGTACCGGCACCACGGTAGCCGATCTCGATGCACGCATCGACGCAACGCTTGAACACTTCCTGACGGGCTTTCTCATCGATACCCGGGGCTGGTGCTTCTTCCAGGACCTTCTGGTGACGGCGCTGCAGCGAGCAGTCGCGGTCGCCCAGGTGGATGGCGTTGCCCTGGCCGTCGGACAGTACCTGCACTTCCACGTGGCGTGGGTTGGTCAGGAACTTCTCCAGGTAGACCATCGGGTTGCCGAAGGCAGCACCGGCTTCGGTACGGGTGAGTTTGGCCGAGGAAATCAGGTCCTCTTCCTTGTGCACCACGCGCATGCCGCGACCACCACCGCCACCGGCGGCCTTGATGATCACCGGGTAGCCGACGTCACGGGCAATCGCCAGGGCGACTTCTTCGTCTTCCGGCAGCGGGCCATCGGAGCCCGGTACGGTCGGTACGCCCGACTTGATCATCGCGTCCTTGGCCGAAACCTTGTCGCCCATCAGGCGGATGGTGTCGGCTTTCGGGCCGATGAAGGCAAAGCCGGACTTTTCCACCTGCTCGGCGAAGTCAGCGTTTTCCGCCAGGAACCCGTAACCCGGGTGAATGGCGGTAGCGCCTGTCACTTCGGCCGCAGCGATGATCGCCGGGATGTGCAGGTAGGAATCTTTGGACGAAGCAGGACCAATGCAGACCGACTCGTCTGCCAGGCCCAGGTGCATCAGTTCGCGGTCGGCCGTGGAGTGCACGGCGACGGTCTTGATGCCCAGCTCTTTGCAGGCACGCAGGATCCGCAGGGCAATTTCCCCGCGGTTGGCGATCAGGACTTTTTCCAGCTTCCCAGACATCGTTGGCTCTCCGCGAATCAAACGACGGTGAACAGCGGCTGGTCGAACTCAACCGGCTGGCCGTCTTCTACCAGAATGGCGTCGATGACACCGCCAACATCGGCTTCGATGTGGTTCATCATCTTCATGGCTTCAACGATGCACAGGGTGTCGCCTTTCTTCACGGACTGGCCCACTTCAGCGAAGTTCGGCGAGGTCGGCGAAGGCTTGCGGTAGAAGGTACCTACCATTGGCGAGCGGATCACGGTGCCTTTCAGGGCCGGGGCAGCGGCAGCGGCTTCGGCGACTGGAGCAGCAGCGGCAACCGGGGCAGCAGCAGGGGCAGCGGCCATCGGTGCTGGTGCGTAGAACTGCTGGGCAGCTGGAGTCTTGCTGTGACGGCTGATACGGACCGACTCTTCGCCTTCCTTGATCTCCAGTTCGTCGATGCCAGACTCTTCCAGCAGCTCGATCAGTTTCTTGACTTTACGGATATCCATTAATCATCAACTCCCAAAGGTTCGGTCAGGGGGCGAAATACAAAAAAACGTATCGGAAACGTTTCTCTCGAACCCCGGCCCACTTAGGCCAGGGTTTTCATCATTTGGGCTGTGCGTTGGCAGCCAGTTGTTCCAGCGCGGACTCCAGGGCCAGGCGATAACCGCTGGCGCCCAGGCCGCAGATCACCCCTACGGCAACATCGGAAAAGTAGGAGTGGTGACGGAACGGTTCGCGTTTGTGCACGTTGGACAGGTGCACTTCGATGAATGGGATGCTCACCGCAAGCAATGCGTCACGTAATGCGACGCTTGTGTGGGTGAAAGCAGCCGGATTGATCAGGATGAAGTCCACACCCTCGTTGCGTGCGGCGTGAATGCGGTCGATCAGTTCGTATTCGGCATTGCTCTGCAGGTACTGCAGATGGTGGCCCGCGGCGCGGGCACGTTGCTCCAGGTCCTGGTTGATCTGGGCCAGGGTCACGGCGCCGTAATGGCCAGGCTCGCGAGTACCGAGCAGGTTGAGGTTTGGGCCGTGGAGCACCAGTAGCGTTGCCATCTGCGGATTCCTTGGATTTGTAGGGCAATTCGACACAGCGCGGCGAGTGTGCCGTAAAGCGACGGCAAGTGTCCAGTTCCCGGCAATAGCCAGCACGATGTCCGAGATTCGCGCGAAGTATGTGACCAAATAATTAAATCTGGTCATCTATTACAGGATTTTTCCCGGCACGCGGGAAGTTATAGACCGACTTTGCCGCGCACGCGTGTCAGAATTTGCGCAAAATCACCGGCGTTTATCTCGCCAATCACCCGATCAGCGGTAATTTCGCTGCCGTTCGCGGCAAAGAACAGCAGGGCGGGTGGGCCGAACAGCTGGTAGCGGTCGAGCAGCTTGCGTTGTTCGGCACTGCTCTCGGTGATGTCGAAACGCAGCAGCTTGAAGCCGGTCAGCTGCGTTTGCACCTGCGACGCATTGAGCACTTCATGCTCGATCACTTTGCAACTGATGCACCAGTCGGCGTACCAGTCCAGCAGCACTGGCTGGCCGGCCGCTTTGGCCTGGGCCAGTGCGGCGTCCAGTGCGCTGGGGGTGGTGATGGTCTGCCAGGCATCTGCCTGTGCCGCCTGGCTGCTGCCGGTGGCCGCCAGTGTTGCAACGGGCAGCGGGCGAAGCGGGTCGCCCTGGCCGCTGAGGGCGCCGTACCAGCAGGCCAGAGCGTATACCAGCAAGGCCAGGCCAAGCAGTTGGGCCAGGCGTTGGCGAGCGGTCTTGACCACGAACTCCAAGGCGCCGAGGAACAGGGCCACGCCAGCGGCGAGGAAACCGACCAGCAGCAATGTCACCGGCCCCGGCAGCACGCGGCTGAGCAAGCCGATGGCCAGGCCCAGCAGCAGTACGCCGATGGCGTTTTTCACCGTGTTCATCCACGGGCCGCTTTTCGGCAGCCATGCTGCGCCACCGGTGGCCACCAGCAACAAGGGTGCACCCATGCCCAGGCCCAGGGCGAACAGCTTGAGTGCGCCGCCCAGGGCATCGCCACTGGCACTGATATACAGCAAGGCGCCAGCCAGGGGGGCTGACACACAAGGCGAAACCAGCAGGCTGGAGAGCACGCCCAGCACTGCCGCGCCCAGCAGCGAGCCACCCCGGGTATGGTTGGCGACGTTGTTCAGGCGGTTGCTCAGTGCCTGGGGCAGCTTCAGCTCGAACAGGCCGAACATGGCCAGGGCGAACAGCACGAAAAACAGCGCGAAGGGCACCAGCACCCAGGCCGACTGCAGGCGCGCCTGCAGGTTCAGGCCGGCGCCGAACAGGCCCATCAGCGCGCCGAGCGCCGCGAAACTGGCCGCCATCGGCAGCACGTAGGCCAGCGACAGCGACAGCCCGCGCAGGCCGCCGACCTGGCCGCGCAGCACCACGCCAGACAGGATCGGCAGCATCGGCAGTACGCACGGGGTAAAGGTCAGGCCGACCCCGGCGAGGAAGAACAACAGCAGCGATTTCCAGTTCCAGCCGTGTTCGGCGGTTGCGGGGGCGTTGGCGCCGCCTTCGCCATCGATGCTCAGGCGTGCGGTTTCCGGTGGGTAGCACAGGCCTTTGTCGGCACAGCCCTGGTAGCCCACCAGCAGGGTGAAGGCTCGCGGGTCGGTGCGCGGCAGCTCGATGTCGAGCACGCCGTGGTACACCTCGACATCGCCGAAGAATTCATCATGCTTGGCCTCGCCCTTGGGGATGTTTGGCGTGCCCAGGGCGATGTCGGCGGGCTCGGTGCGGAACTGGAAGCGGTGGCGGTAGAGGTAGTAGCCCTCGGTGGCGACGAAGCGCAGCTTGACGGTTTGCGCATCGGCCTGGACCAGGCTGAGCTTGAAGGCTTCGTGTACCGGCAGGAAGTCGGCGTTGTTGGCCAGCGAAGCGGCGCCGAGGGTGGCGCTGGGGCGGTTGTCGAGCAGGCCCGTGGCGAACGCAGGGCTGGCCAGCAGCAGGAACAGCAGGAAAAACAGGCGGCGCATGGCGGACTCGCGAGGTGGAACGTGCCGGGCATGATAGCGGAGTTGGTGCAGGTTGGGGCCATGCAGGCGGTGGGGGCGACACATGGCCGCTGGATCATGTGTCGCCTGTGCCGGCCTTTAGCGATCACTGTGGGAGCGGGCAAGCCCGCGAAGCAGGCGGCGAGATGGATGGCACCGGCTGCGCCGGTGTTCGCGGGCATGCCCGCTCCCACTGTTATCACGCATGCTTCGTTAAACCCTGAATGCTCGCACCGCCCGGTTCAGCTCACCGCCCAGGCTCAGCAACTGCTCGCCTTGCTCGCGCCCTTCACCTATGCGCTGCAGGTTATCTTCGCCCAGCGCGTGAATCCGCTCGCTGTGGTCACGGATTTCACTCACCGCGCCACTCTGCTGGGCCGTGACATCGGCAATGCGCACCGCTGTGTCGGAAATGGTGCGGATGGCACAGACAATCTCGTCCAGCGCGCCATCCGCCGCCTGGGCCTGGTTGGCCGTGGCCTCGGCATGCTCAAGCTGCGCACGCATTCCCGCCACCGAACTTTTCGCGGCTTGCTGCAAGCGGTCGATCAGTGCCTGAATTTCGCCGGTAGCCCCCGTGGTGCGTTGCGCCAACGAGCGCACTTCATCGGCCACCACGGCAAAGCCGCGGCCCATTTCTCCCGCACGGGCTGCTTCGATCGCGGCGTTCAACGCCAGCAGGTTGGTCTGCTCGGCAATCGAGCGGATCACCGTCAACACCCCGCCGATGGTCGCCGACTCGTCGGCCAGTTGCTCGATCATACGGGCGTTGCCTTGCACTTCATCGACCAGCTCGCGCAAGCCCGACAAGCTCTGGCCAATGACCGCCTGGCCCTGTTCCACTGCGCGCCCGGCATCGCGGCTGGCATCGGCAGCGGCGCTGGCATCGCCCGCCACTTGCTGAATGGTCGCTTCCAGCTCGCCCAAGGCATCGCGGATCTGGCCAGTATCGCCGGCCTGGCGCTCGGCGCCGTCGTGCAGGGCGGCGCTCATGCCTGCCAGGGCGTGGCTGCTGCCAGCCACCTGCTCGGCGTTGTGGCGGATGGTGCCTACCAGCTCCACCAGGTACTGACGCAGGCGGTTGAGCGACTCCTGGATGTCGTGCAGTTCGCGGTTGGTCTTGCCCAGGGAGATGGCCTGGGCAAAGTCGCCCTCGGCCCAACGTGACAAGGCTGGGGCAAGGCTGGTGAGGGTGCGGGTCAGGCGCCGCTGCAAGGTGTCGATCAGCAGGGCGATGAGCAGTATCAGGCCGATCATCAGGCCCTGGATGAGGCGCACCTCGGCGGCGATCCTGGCATGCTCGCCGCGTACTTCGGGTTCCAGCGCGGCGATGGCCTGCTGCACCGCCTCCAGGCGCTGATGGGTGCTGGCGGCAAGGGCGACGCGGCGTTCGATCTGTTCGCGGGTGCGTTGCAGTTCGGCCGGGTAGCGGCTCAGCAGGCTTTGCAGTTCACGCTTCAGGCCCACCGCAATGTCTTCCTGCTGGGCGCTGGCCTGGGTTTCCAGGCCCATCATGGCGGCGAAGTCGTCGGCACCGGATTCGGCTGCGCGGGTCACGCCCAGCAACGGCAAACTGTCGATGGCCTGCGCCTGGGTGCGGATCAGTTGCAGTTCACGCTCCACTTCGTCGGCCAGCTCCGGGCGGCCGCTGCTGATCAGTTTGTCCCTTGCCAGCGACAGGCGACCGAGGTGCACGCTGGCATCGAGCAACGGCAACAGGTAGCGGTTGGCATCGGCGCTGCCGCTGTCGCGGGCGTAGCCGGCCAGTTGTTCGAAGTTGGCCCCCATTTCCCGCTCGGCCTGCAGCAGCAGGGCCTGCGGATCGCCGGCCAGTTTACCGGCGGCCAGCAGTTCGTTGGCAGTGAAGGCCTGCAGGTTGTCGAGGCTGGGGCGCAGCTTGCCGGCCAGTTCTGCGGGCCACTCGCTCAGGCTGGCCTGCAATTGCTGGTTGGCCTCCATGGCGGCGGCATGGCGCAGGGCATCGCCGCTGCCCAGGTAAGCCTGGATGTTGCGTGCTGCCTGGTTCTGGAACTGCTGGGACAGGCCCAGGTAGCGCTCCATCATCTGGTAGGGGCGCTCCAGGGCACGCTGCGACCACCACAGGGTGACGCCCAGGGCGAGACACACCGTTACCAGCAACAGGGTGTTGAAATTGGTCAGCCACTTCAGGCGCATAGCCGCGAACTTCCTGCGCAGGGGAGAGGTAGGCGCCTGAAGTTATTGCGATTTTGTGACCGGGTGATGACGACAGGGGCTTGGTGCCAGAAAAAAGTGGCACAGTGCCTCTATCGGTTTGATCTGCACTGGCCTCTTCGCGGGCTCGCCCGCTCCCACGGGTTTACCTCCAGACTTGAGAAGAATGAAATTCCGGTGGGAGCGGGCAAGCCCGCGAAGAGGCCGGCACGGTGAGTGCGAATCTCAGGGCTCTACACGCACTACGCAATTACGCCCGGCATGCTTGGCACGGTACAGCGCCTCGTCCGCCGCACTGGCCATAGTCAATGCATCCAGCACCTCATCCAGCTGCACCACCCCGGCACTGAAAGTGCACTGCAAATCCCGCGGTTGCGCCGGGTAGAGAATTTCTGCAAAGCGCCGGCGAATTTCGTCCAGCACCTTGTGCGCTGCGTCCAGCGCAGTATTGGGCATGACGATGGCGAACTCTTCACCCCCATAACGGCCAATGAAATCAGTCTTGCGCAAGCGTTGCTTGAGGAACAGCGCAAGGCTCTTGATCACCCGGTCGCCCATGGGGTGGCCGTGGCGGTCGTTGATCTTCTTGAAATGGTCGATGTCGAGCATGGCAAAGCTCAACGGCTGCTGTTCGCGGCGGGCGCGGAAGCTGCAGTCTTCCAGCAGTTGCAGGATGTGGGTGTGGTTGTACAGCCCGGTCAGGCTGTCGCGCACCATGCGCGCCTTCAGGTGCCGGGCGCGGGCGGCGCGGTTGCGCACGGTGGTGATCAGGTGGCGTGAGCGAAACGGCTTGGTCAAAAAATCATCACCGCCTTCGCTCATCGCATCCAGCTGCTTGTCCAGGTCGTCTTCGGCAGACAGGTAGATGATCGGCACGCTCACATAGCGGTCGCTGTGGCGGATCACCTTGGCCAGTTCCGGGCCGGTGCAGGCAGGCATGTACAGGTCGAGGATGATCAGGTCGGGCTGGAAGTCGGCAAGCTCGGCCATGGTGCGGATGGGGTCGGTCAGGCTGCGGGTGACCATGCCGGCGCTGGCCAGCACGCGCTCGGTGTGCAGCGCCTGGGTGCGCGAGTCATCGATGATCAGCACGCGCAGCGGGTCGTGCGGGGTGGCGTTGGTCAGCAGTTCGACCTTTTCCAGCAGGCTGGAAGCTTCAAGGCTGCCGGTGAGAAAGTCCTGGCCACCCGCGCGTACGGCGGCAAGGCGGGTCGGGGTGTCGGCTTCGTGGTGGCTGAAGAACAGCAGCGGAACAGGTAGCACCAACCCCTGCTGCACCTGGGCGGCCAGCAGCAAGCCTTGGCCGGCACCGGTGAAGTCGACATCCATGATGATGGCCGAAGGCGGGTATTCGTTGATCGAGGCGAGAAACGCCGCAGCGCTGGGCAGCGCTTGCACCACCAGGCCAAAGAACTCCAGTTGCTGGGCCAGGCGCTGGGCACGCTCATGGTCCTGCAGCAGGATGTACACCGGCTTGCGCAGGGGCAGCAGCAGCGGGTCGAGCGGGTCGTCCTTGCGCAGGCCGCTACGCGTCACCTGTTGGGTGGGGCACTGCGGGCTCGGCTCAACTGCTTGGCTCATGTCCTGGCTACTTATAGGTTGGGATGTGCAGGGGCAATGATGGCTCTATGCTAGCAGCTCTTTGCAAATACGTGACTGCCCTGTATCAACAAAGCGGCCAGAACGAATATTCAGTTGCTGACTGATTGGTCGCTTATGCGTACGGTGGTGTCTGCTTTATAGTGCTGCCATGCGGGCTTGCCGTGGCACCCTGGCGCAGGCCTGTGGTCAAAGCCCTAGAACCGTCGTGACTGATTAAGGACAAAGCCATGCTGGACTGGAAAAACCGCGAGGCCAAAGCCGAGCCCCGTGAGCGTGTCGACGGCCGCGGCGCTGCCGCCCGTAGCTACCTTGGCGGCCTGTGGAGCCGTGCCCTGGGGACCCTGATCGGGTTATACCTGCTGGTGTGCATCGGCCTGGGCTGGTACTGGAGCCAGGAGCCGGAGCTGTTCCCGGTACAGCAGAATGCCCAGTCTGCCGCTGAGCGCGGCGGCCAGCAGATGGTGGTGGGCTACACCACCATCGAGACCCTCAAGACTGTGGCCGGCACCTTGCTGAACAAGCCGGGTGGCTACATTTCCAACGACCGCTTCCCGCCAGGGCTGTGGATGGACAACATGCCGAGCTGGGAATACGGCGTGCTGGTCCAGGTACGCGACCTGTCCCGCGCCTTGCGCAAGGATTTCGCCCGCTCGCAGTCGCAGTCCACCGAAGACGCCGACCTGGCCAAGGCCGAGCCGCGCTTCAACTTCGACAACAAGAGCTGGATCCTGCCATCGAGCGAGTCGGAGTTCGAAGAGGGCATCAAGTCGCTGAGCCGTTACCAGACCCGTCTGGCTGCCGGTGACAAGGGCGCGATTTTCTACACCCGTGCCGACAACCTGAACAACTGGCTGGGTGACGTGGCCACTCGCCTGGGCTCGCTGTCGCAGCGCCTGTCGGCCAGCGTTGGCCGGGTCAAGCTCAACACTACCCTGAAAACCGAGTCGGTCGTTGCCGGGCAGGCGCCGCAGGTGGACGAGGAGCTGGTGGAAACCCCATGGCTGCAGATCGACAACGTGTTCTACGAAGCCCGCGGCCAGGCCTGGGCGTTGTCGCACCTGCTGCGCGCCATCGAGGTGGATTTCGCCGACGTGCTGGCGAAGAAGAATGCCACGGTCAGCGTGCGCCAGATCATCCGTGAACTGGAGGCCTCGCAAGAGCCGCTGTGGAGCCCGATGGTGCTCAACGGCAGTGGCTTCGGCATGTGGGCCAACCATTCGCTGGTCATGGCCAACTACATTTCGCGGGCCAACGCTGCCGTGATCGACCTGCGTCAGTTGCTGTCGCAGGGTTGAGAATGGCCATCAGCCCGAACGAGGCCGCCCACCGGGCGGCCTCCGACCGCGAACTGGTCAGCTGGGTGGACGAGGCCGATCAGGTACTGGGGGCATTGCCCCGCGCAGAGTTGCGCGAGCGTGGCCTGATCGGCCGTTGCACCTTCATCCTGCTGTTCAACAGCGCCGGTGAGTTGTGTGTGCACCGGCGAACCCTGAGCAAGGCGCTGTACCCGGGGTACTGGGATGTGGCAGCGGGTGGCATGGTGACGGCCGGGGAGGGTTACGCTGACTCGGCGGCGCGTGAGCTGGCCGAGGAACTGGGAATTGAAGGGGTTGAGTTACGCTTTCACGAACGGTTCTATTTCGACCAGCCCGACAACCGGTTGTGGTGTGCGGTGTATTCAGCGGTGTCCGATGCGCCGTTGCGCTTGCAGCCGGAAGAGGTGATCGAGGCGCGGTTCATTGGCTTGGAGCAGGCTGAGCAAGAGAGCCTGAGCAAACCGTATTGCCCGGACTCATTGGCGGCATTGCAGCGCTATAAAGTCAGCCAGGGATAGTTGTTTTCAATGCTGGCCCTTTCGCGGGCACGCCCGCTCCCACATGGATTGTGAAGTGTTCGAGAGCTGCGCTGTACCTGTGGGAGCGGGCGTGCCCGCGAATAGTCGCAAAACATTCGTAAAATGCCGCAATCCTGTACTTAGCAACAGCCGGATTTATCGTTACACTGCGCGCCCTTTTCGGGCTGTCGCAGGATCTTGCGGCAGTAGCGCCGCCCCTGCCAGAGTGGGGCTTCGCGGTCGGCCTCAACCCCAAGGCACGACCAGTTTTTGTCCTCAGCACAGAGGAACAAAAGTGGCCAAGAAAGCTTCTTCCTTTTCCGCCCTTGGCGGTCTCGTTTACTCCACCGACGCTGGTCGGCACTGCCCCGACTGTGGCCAGCCGGTGGATGCCTGCAGCTGCAAGCAGCAAATCATCCCCGAGGGCGACGGCATTGCCCGTGTGCGCCGTGAGAGCAAAGGCCGTGGTGGCAAGACCGTGACTACCGTCACCGGGGTGCCCCTGCCGCCCGACCAGCTCAAAGACCTGGCGACCACGCTCAAGCGCCGCTGTGGTACTGGCGGCGCCCTGAAGGACGGGGTTATCGAGATCCAGGGCGACCATGTCGAGCTGTTGATCGGCGAGCTGACCAAACAGGGTTTCAAGGCGAAAAAGTCCGGCGGCTGAGGCCATCGCACAATTTTTTGCCCAGCGCTTTCTAAACTCGTTCCTGTGGTCAGGGTCTATGCCTGAGCACGGATGAATCGTCATTTACAGCTTTTACACTCGCTCCGCTGCCTGCGGGGCAGTGTCTTCGACTTATCTATAGGGGACTTGAATGTCCGTACGACGCACACGCAAAGACGATGGTAGCCAGTGGACCGTGGCCGACAGCCGCAGTGTTTATGGCATCCGCCATTGGGGCGCTGGTTATTTCGCCATCAATGAAGCCGGGCGCGTCGAAGTGCGCCCCAACGGGCCCGACAGCGCGCCGATCGACCTGTACGAGCAGGTTGACGAATTGCGCCAGAGCGGCCTGTCGCTGCCCTTGCTGGTGCGCTTCCCCGACATTCTGCAGGACCGCGTACGCCAGCTGACCGGTGCGTTCGATGCCAATATCGCGCGCCTGGAGTACCAGAGCCAGTACACCGCGCTGTACCCGATCAAGGTCAACCAGCAAGAAGCGGTGGTGGAAAACATCATCGCCACGCAAAACGTTTCCATCGGCCTTGAAGCCGGCTCCAAGCCCGAGCTGCTGGCTGTGCTGGCGCTGGCGCCGAAGGGCGGTACCATCGTCTGCAACGGCTACAAGGACCGTGAGTTCATTCGCCTGGCGCTGATGGGCCAGAAGCTTGGCCACAACGTGTTCATCGTCATCGAGAAAGAGTCGGAAGTGGCTCTGGTGATCGACGAGGCCGCCGAGCTCAAGGTAAAACCGCAGGTCGGCCTGCGCGTGCGCCTGTCGTCGCTGGCCTCCAGCAAATGGGCCGACACCGGTGGTGAGAAGTCCAAGTTCGGGTTGTCTGCTGCCCAGCTGATCTCGGTGGTGCAGCGCTTCCGCGATGCCGGCCTGGACCAGGGCATCCGCCTGCTGCACTTCCACATGGGCTCGCAGATCGCCAACCTGGCCGACTACCAGCACGGTTTCAAGGAAGCCATCCGTTACTACGGCGAACTGCGTGCGCTGGGCCTGCCGGTCGACCACATCGACGTTGGCGGTGGCCTGGGCGTGGACTACGACGGCACCCACTCGCGCAATGCCAGCTCGATCAACTACGACATGGATGACTACGCCGGCGTGGTGGTGGGCATGCTCAAGGAGTTCTGCGACGCGCAGGGCCTGCCGCACCCGCACATCTTCTCCGAGAGTGGCCGCTCGCTGACCGCGCACCACGCCATGCTGGTGATCCAGGTCACCGACGTCGAGAAGCACAACGACGACGTGCCGACCATCGAGAACAAGGAAGCCCTGCCCGAGACCGTGCAGTGGCTGGCCGACCTGCTTGGCCCGACCGACATCGAGATGGTGACCGAGACTTACTGGCGCGCCACCCACTACATGGGTGACGTGGCCGCGCAGTACGCCGATGGCAAGATCAGCCTGAGCGAGAAGGCCTTGGCCGAGCAGTGCTACTTTGCCGTGTGCCGCCGCCTGCATAACTCGCTGAAAGCCCGCCAGCGCTCGCACCGCCAGGTGCTGGACGAGCTGAACGACAAGCTGGCCGACAAGTACATCTGCAACTTCTCGGTGTTCCAGAGCCTTCCGGACACCTGGGCCATTGGCCAGGTGCTGCCGATCATCCCGTTGCACCGCCTGGACGAAGAGCCGCTGCGCCGCGCCGTACTGCAGGACCTGACCTGCGACTCGGACGGCAAGATCAACCAGTACGTCGACGAGCAGAGCATCGAAACCAGCATGCCGGTGCATGCGCTGAAGGACGGCGAGGACTATCTGCTGGGCGTGTTCCTGGTCGGTGCCTACCAGGAAATCCTGGGTGACATGCACAACCTGTTCGGTGACACCGACTCGGTGAACATCTACCAGAACGCCGACGGCAGCGTGTACCACGCCGGCATCGAGACCCACGACACCATCGAAGACATGCTGCGCTACGTGCACCTGTCGCCGGAGGAGTTGATGACCCACTACCGCGACAAGGTCGCCAGCGCCAAGATCACTGCGCGCGAGCGCACGCAGTACCTGGATGCCTTGCGCCTTGGGCTGACCCGGTCTTCGTACCTGTCGTCGTAATTGCCGGGGCCGCTCTTACAGAGACCGCGATATCACATTGGGTCGCGACCTCTTGTAGGAGCGGCCTTGTGTCGCGATCTGAGGGCGCAGCCCTCACCGCGTCATACGCGGTAATGATCCGCCTGCGGTGCCCTTCATCGCGACACCTACCCTTGAACGTAGTGTTCAAAGGAAGTAGACATGGATCTTCACGGCAATCACCGCTTGCGCCAAGGGCGCTTCTCGGAGCCAGGCAGGCTCTACCTGCTAACCACCATCACGCGCGATCGCCTTCCGTTGTTCAGGAACCTCTTGTTTGCGCGGACGGTAATCCAGCAGTTGCGCCTTAGTGATCATGAAGGGGGCTGCCGCTCTCTGGCTTGGGTCTTGATGCCGGATCATCTGCATTGGCTGATCGAACTGGGGCCAACCAGCTTGGGCAATCTCATGTGTGCCTTCAAGTCGCGAAGCAGCTGCGCGCTTTACCGTAAAGGCTTGGATCGCCGGCACATCTGGCAACCTGGCTTTTATGATCGGGCATTGCGCAAGGAAGAAGATGTAAAGGCCGCTGCCCGCTACATCATCGCCAACCCGATTCGGGCTGGCCTGGTCCGGCGAGCGGGCGAGTATCCGCATTGGGATTGTGTGTGGCTATGAGTCAGCAGGTGAGGGCTTTGCCCTCATTTCGCGACACAAGGCCGCTCCTACAGGGGACCCCGATACCAAGCCGTTACGCGATCCACTCACCCTTCTGCTGCAACCGCCACCCCACCCACCCCAGCGTCACCGCCCGCAACCCCATGAACCCGAGAAACGCCAACCACAACCCATGGTTGCCGAACCCGCTCATGCCCACCGCCACCGGCAGTGCAATCAGCACCGACACCAACATCGCATTGCGCATCTCCCGCGCCCGGGTCGCGCCAATGAACAGGCCGTCCAGCAGATAACTCCACACTGCAATCAACGGCAGCAGCGCCAGGTAGGGCAAATATGGGTAGGCCGCCGTCCGCACACTGTCGATGTCGGTCTGCAAGTCGATGAACAAGTGCCCACCCAGCAGGAACAACCCGGCAAACCCCAGGCTGGTGATCAGCGACCAGCCACAGGCCACCACCAGCGAGCGGCGCAGGGTGTCGCGATCACGGGCGCCAATGGCATGGCCGCACAGTGCTTCCACCGCGTGCGCCAGCCCGTCGAGGGCATAGGCGGTCAACAGCAGGCCGTTGAGCAGCAGGGCGTTGGCCGCTACCGTGGACTCGCCCAGGCGTGCGCCTTGTACGGTAATCAGCAGAAACACCAGTTGTAGCGCCAGGCTACGCAGGAAAATATCGCGGTTCACCGCCAGCAGCGGGCGCCAGGCCTGCCAGCGTTTGAGCGCCGCCCACGCCACTTGCCCCGGGTAGGCCCGCAGGGCCGGGCGGGTCAGGGCCAGGCCCAGCAGGGCTGCACTCCACTCGGCGATCACCGATGCCCGCGCCGAACCCAGTACACCCCAATCCAGCCCCAGAACGAACCACAGGTTCAAGACAATGTTCAGCAGGTTGGTCGTCAGCAGGATGGCCAACGGGGCCCGCGCGTTCTGGGTGCCCAGAAACCAGCCCACCAGCGCGTAACTGGCCAGCGCTGCAGGCAGGCCCAGCAGGCGGGTGTGGAAGAAGTCTTCGGTGGATTGCTGCAAGGCTGCGCTGGGTTGCATCGCATGAAGTGCAAGCTGGCTGAACGGTATGGCCAGCAGGCCGATCAACACCGCGAAACCAACCGCCAGCAGCAGCCCTTGCACCAGCACCTGGCGCAACGCCGCGCCATCGCCACGGCCGGCGGCCTGGGCGGCGAAACCGGTGGAGCCCATGCGCAGGAAGCCCATCAGGCCGACCATGAAGGTGAACAACGTGGCGCCCACGGCCACGGCACCCAATTGATGGGCGTGGGGGAGGTGGCCGATGACCGTGCTGTCGACCAGCGCCACCAGCGGCACGGAGATGTTGGACAGGATCATCGGCGCGGCCAGCGCCCAGACCTTGTGGTGGGTAGGGCGGTGGCGCCAATCGGCAGAGAGTTGGGACATTTGCATTCCATGAGACTTGGGGCCGCTATGCGCCCCCTCGCGGGCTTGCCCGCTCCCACAGGAAAGTGTTGCTCTTGCGGACGGCGCCAAACCTGTGGGAGCGGGCAAGCCCGCGAAGGGGCGCACAGCGGCCCCCTTTGACAAATGCCACAGTGTAACGGCCAGGCAACCATTTAGCGCGACCATGGTCTCACTTGCCGCGCAACGCCCGGGTGCTGCACCTGACGTTGAGCTATAGTTGCTGCCCTCACGTACACGCTGCCTAAGAGTTCCTACTCCATGTTCAACAAAGGATTGTTGCTGGCCTGCGCGCTGGCTTTGCTCAGTGCCTGTGACTCTTCGACGCCGGACAAACCGGCGCCGGTCGAGAAACCCGTAGCTACAGCACCCGTCGAAACCCAGGCGCCCAAGCGCGAAGACCCGGCTGTGCTCGCCAAGCGCTACGAAGGCCGCGAGCTTTCGGTGCTGGATGTTTCGGAAGTGCAGCTCGATGGCGCAGCAACGCTGTCGATCAGCTTCTCAGCACCGCTGGATGCCAAGCAGGACTTCGCCACCAAGGTGCACCTGGTAGACACCGTCAAGGGTAAGCTCGATGGCGCCTGGGAACTCTCCGACAACCAGATGGAGCTGCGCCTGCGCCATCTGGAGCCGCAGCGCAAGCTGGTGCTGACCGTCGACAAGGGCGTGCTCGCGGTCAACGGCAATCAACTGGACAGTGAGTCGGTCACCCAGCTGGAAACGCGCGACATGCAACCGACCATCGGCTTTGCCAGCCGCGGTTCGCTTTTGCCCACGCGCCTGGCCGAAGGCCTGCCGGTGATTGCCCTGAACGTCGACAAGGTCGATGTCGAGTTCTTCCGGGTGAAGCCGGAAATGCTCTCGACCTTCCTGGCCAGCTGGGGGCGCAACAGCAGCCTGTACTACTACCAGTCCAAGGAAACCCTGGACATGGCCGAGCTGGTCTACAGCGGCCGCTTCGACCTCAACCCCGCCCGCAACACCCGCGAAACCGTGCTGCTGCCCATCGCCGGCATCAAGCCGCTGCAGGACCCGGGCGTGTACCTGGCGGTGATGCGTGCCTCGGGCACCTATGACTACTCGCAGCCAGCGACCCTGTTTACCCTCAGCGACATCGGCGTATCGGCGCACCGGTACCGCGACCGCATTGACGTGTTCGCCCAGGCGCTGGAAGGCGGCAAGGCGCTGAACGGCGTCAACCTCGAAATCCATGACGAGAAGGGCAAGCTGCTCGCCCAGGCCAGCACCGATGGCAAGGGCCACGCCCAGCTGCCGATCACGCCCAAAGCCGATACCCTGATCGCTACCCAAGGTGTGCACACCACCTTGCTGCGCCTGAACACCGCCGCCCTGGACCTGGCCGAATTCGACATCACCGGGCCCCAGTCCAACCCGTTGCAGTTTTTCATCTTCGGCCCGCGTGACTTGTATCGCCCAGGTGAAACCGTGCTGCTCAACGGCCTGCTGCGCGACCAGGACGGCAAGCCCGTCAAAGCCCAGCCGGTGAGCGTGGAAGTGCGTCGCCCGGATGAACAGGTGAGCCGCAAGTTCGTCTGGGAAGCCGACAGCAATGGCTTGTACCAATACCAGTTGCAACTGGCTAACGAGGCCCCGACTGGCCGCTGGCAACTGCTGCTCGACCTGGGCGGCGGGCGCAAGCAGGTGTATGAATTCTTGGTCGAAGACTTCCTGCCCGAGCGCTTGGCGCTGGAGCTGAAGGGCAGCAGCACGCCGCTGTCGCCTGAGGAGGATGCGCGCATCCAGGTCAATGGCCGTTATCTCTATGGCGCCCCGGCTGCCGGTAATCGCCTGAGTGGCCAAGCCTATGTACGTCCCCTTCGCGAGGCGGTGCCTGCGCTGCCGGGCTACCAGTTTGGCTCGGTCACCGAAACCGAGCTGAACCAGGACCTGGAGCTGGACGAAGTTACCCTCGACCAGGCTGGCAAGGCGGTGGTCGATATCGAAAGCCGCTGGGCCGAAGCGCGCTCGCCGCTGCAACTGACCGTGCAGGCCAGCCTGCAGGAGTCCGGTGGCCGGCCGATTACCCGGCGCCTGGAGCAACCGATCTGGCCAGCCGAGCGCCTGCCGGGCCTGCGTGGCCTGTTCGATGGCGAGGAAACCGATAGCGACGGGCCGGTGGAATTCGAGTTCTTGGTAGCCGACCGCGATGGTAACAAACTGGCGGCCAACGACCTCAAGGTGCGGTTGATCCGCGAGCGCCGTGACTACTATTGGAACTACTCGCAGAGCGACGGCTGGAGCTACGCCTACAACGAGAAATTCCTGACCCAGAACGAAGAGACAGTCAGCGTCAAGGCGGGCTCCACTGCCAAGCTGAGCTTCCAGGTTGAATGGGGCCCGTACCGCGTCGAGGTGGAAGACCCGCAGACCGGCCTGGTGTCCAGCGAGCGCTTCTGGGCCGGTTACCGCGCCCAGGACAACGCCGAAGGCGGTGCCGTGCGCCCCGACCAGGTCAAGCTGGCGCTGGACAAACCGTCCTACGCCGACGGCGCCACGGCCAAGGTTACCGTCACCCCGCCTGCCGCCGGCAGCGGCTACCTGATGATCGAGTCCAGCGATGGCCCGCTGTGGTGGCAGGAAATCGAAGTGCCCGCCGAGGGCAAGACCTTCGATGTGCAACTGGACAAAGCCTGGGCACGCCACGACCTGTACATTAGCGCGCTGGTAATCCGCCCGGGTGAGCGCAAGGCCAACGCCACGCCCAAGCGTTCGGTAGGCGTGCTGCACCTGCCGCTGGACCGCGCCGAGCGCAAGTTGGCGGTGAGCCTGCAGGCGCCGGAAAAAATGCGCCCGAAACAGCCGCTGACCGTGAAGGTGAAGGCCGCCAATGCTGATGGCAGCGTGCCCAAGCAGGTGCATGTGCTGTTGTCGGCGGTGGATGTGGGCATCCTCAACATTACCGATTTCAAAACCCCCGACCCGTTTGCCAGCCTGTTCGGGCGCAAGGCCTATGGCGCCGACCAACTGGACATCTACGGCCAGCTGATCGAAGCCGGGCAGGGCCGCCTTGCCAGCCTGGCGTTTGGTGGCGATGCGGCGATGGCCAAAGGCGGCAAGCGCCCTAACACCACGGTCACCATCGTTGCCCAGCAGAGCCTGCCGGTGACGCTGGACGACAAGGGTGAGGGCCAGGCCACGGTAGATATCCCCGACTTCAACGGCGAGCTGCGCTTGATGGCCCAGGCATGGACCGAAGAGCACTTCGGCATGGCCGAAGGCAAGACGGTGGTCGCCGCACCGCTGATTGCCGAGCTTTCGGCCCCGCGCTTCCTGGCCGGCGGCGACCGCACCAGCCTGGCATTGGACCTGGCCAACCTGTCGGGCCGCGCCCAGCAACTAAACGTTGAAATCACCACCGAAGGGCAACTGAGCCTTGCCACCAATGCCGTGCAGACCGTCGCCCTGGCCGAGGGGCAGCGTTCGACCCTGATGATTCCTGTGCAGGCCCAGGGTGGTCTGGGGCAGGGCAAGGTGCATGTGCGTGTCACAGGCCTGCAACTGCCGAACGAGCCGACCACCGCGTTCGAACGTGAGTGGACGTTGGGCGTGCGCCCGGCCTACCCGGCAATGCTCAAGCACTACCGTGTGGCCTTGAAGGACCAGCCATGGACCCTGCCCGAAGCAGACCTGGCCGCGTTCGAACCCGCAGGCCTGGAGGCCAGCCTGGCCTTGTCGAGCCGGCCGCCGTTGAACCTGGCCGAGCAGATCCGTGCGCTGGAGGCTTACCCTTACGGTTGCCTGGAGCAAACCACCAGCGGCTTGTATCCGTCGCTGTACGCCGATGCCGACAGCCTCAAGCGCCTGGGCATCAAGGGCGAGCCGGCGGATGTGCGCAAGCGCAAGATTGAAATGGGTATCGAGCACCTGCTGGGCATGCAGCGCTACAACGGCAGCTTTGGCCTGTGGAGTTCGGACAGCGAAGAGGAGTACTGGCTGACCGCCTACGTTACCGACTTCCTCTTGCGTGCCCGTGACCAGGGTTATGGCGTGCCGGCCGAAGCGCTGAAGAAGGCCAGCGAGCGCCTGTTGCGCTACCTGCAGGAGCGCAACCTGATCGAAGTCGACTACAGCGAAAACGCTGACCACACCCGTTTTGCCGTGCAGGCCTACGCGGCGCTGGTGTTGTCGCGCAGCCAGCAGGCGCCGTTGGGCGCGCTGCGTGGCCTGTTCGAGCGCCGCGCCGATGCCCGTTCCGGCCTGCCGTTGGTACAACTGGCGGTGGCGCTGGACAAGATGGGCGACAAACCGCGTGCCGAGCAAGCCTTGCAGGCGGGCCTGGGCATCAGCCGTGGCAAAGGCTGGATGGCCGATTACGGCAGCGCCCTGCGTGACCAGGCGCTGATATTGGCATTGCTGCAGGAGAGCAACCTGGCCAGCAGCCAGGTCGACCAGCGCCTGTTCGCCTTGTCGGATGAATTGGCGGCCAACCGCTGGCTGTCGACCCAGGAGCGCAATGCCCTGTTCCTGGCCGGCCGTGGCCTGCTGGGCAAGCCGGAAGGCAAGTGGCAGGCACGTCTGGACAGTGCGGGCGAGGTCCGCGAGTTCAACAATGCAGAGGCCGGCATGAAGCTGGAAGGCCCGCTGCTGGCCTCGCCACTGAGCGTACAGAACGAAGGCAGCGAGACGCTGTACCAGCAACTGACCTTGTCCGGTTACCCACGCCAGGCACCTGCGGCCGGCGGCAACGGTATGCAGATTCGTCGTGAGTACCTGGGCATGAACGGCCAGCCGCTGGACCTGCACAACCTGCGCAGTGGCGACCTGGTGTTGGTGCACCTGGCGCTCAAGGCCGAAGACCGTGTGCCGGATGCGCTGGTGGTAGACCTGCTACCGGCAGGCCTGGAGCTGGAAAACCAGAACCTGGCGCAAAGTGCCGCCAGCCTGGACAACGCCAGCAGCGCCGTGAAGGAATGGCGCGAGTCGATGCAGAACGCCAGCGTGGTGCACCAGGAGTACCGTGATGACCGTTATGTTGCCGCGCTCAAGCTCGACAGCTATGGCACCACCCACCTGCTGTACCTGGCGCGGGCAGTAACCCCGGGCACCTACCGCGTACCGCCGCCGCAGGTCGAGTCGATGTACCGGCCGAACCTGCAGGCTGTGGGGGATGGGCAAGGTGAAATGACCGTAAAAGCCCGCTAGAGACCTGATCTACACGACCATGTGCGAGCGGCCTTGCGTCGCGAAAGGGCCGCAAAGCGGCCCCGGCAATTCAAGCGGCGAAGCTGAAATCCTGGGGCTGCTGTGCAGCCCTTTCGCGACGCAAGGCCGCTCCCACAAAAACCGCGCAGATCAGCTTGGTCTTCAGTGAATCACCCAGCTCATCACCCACAACCCCAGCACCAGCCAGATGATCCCGAGGATGATCGAGGCGCGCATGAACGCGCGGATTGCCGAGTAAAGCAGCATCAGGCCGATGATCACGGCCAGGATGCTGATCAGCGAGGTGTCCGTGCCCAGGGTGCGCGCCAGGCCGTCGATAAAATTGCCACCGGCATTGGCCAGCAGGTTGAACAGCCCGCTCAAAGCGTCGACGATGAAGCGGATCACAGACCCCAGTGCCTGGCCCAGCCACTCGAAAAAACCTTCTACATGCATAGTTGCTTCCTGATGAACGAATTGGCGAGGTTGCCGTTCCCAAGCCTTTGGCCATTACCTGGCCAGGTCGGTTCCCGATGCCAAGCTTAGCGCGTGTGGCCAGGCTGTTGCGCGCCACGCTGATTGGCCTGCTGGTGCTGTGTGGCCTGCTGTGGCTGGCCGACCGCCTGTGGCCGCTGCCGCTGCCGGGCGACGACTTGGCGCGGGTAGTGCTGGCCGAAGACGGTACACCCTTGTGGCGCTTTGCCGATGCCGAGGGGGTATGGCGCTACCCGGTCAGCCCGGACCAGGTTTCGCCGTTGTACCTGCAGGCCTTGCTGACGTACGAGGACCGCTGGTTCTACCGCCACCCCGGGGTCAACCCGTTGGCCTTGGCACGTGCGGCCTGGCTGAACCTGCGGGGTGGGCGCGTGGTGTCGGGCGGCAGCACGCTGTCGATGCAGGTGGCACGGTTGCTGGACCCGCATGACCGCACCCTGGCCGGCAAGCTGCGCCAACTGTGGCGTACGGCGCAGTTGGAGTGGCACCTGTCCAAGCGCGAGATCCTGCAGATCTACCTGGACCGCGCGCCCTTTGGCGGCACCTTGCAGGGCGTGGCCGCCGCCAGCTGGGCGTACCTGGGCAAGTCGCCGATGCACCTGAGCCCGGCCGAAGCAGCGCTGCTGGCCGTGCTGCCCCAGGCACCCAGCCGGCTGCGCCCGGATCGCCACCCCGAGCGTGCCCAGCGTGCCCGCGACAAGGTGTTGCAGCGCCTGGCTGAATACCAGGTGTGGCCTGCGCAACAAATCCGCGAGGCAGCCGAAGAGCCGCTGGTGCTGGCGCCACGGCAGGAGCCAGCTTTGGCACCTTTGCTCGCCCGGCGCCTGAACAGCGCCGACAGCCCGCCGCTGATCCGCACCACACTGGATGCAGCGTTGCAGCGGCGCCTTGAAGACTTGCTGCTGGGCTGGCGCGCGCGGCTGCCGGAGCGCACCTCTGCCGCCATCCTGGTGGTCGAGGCGCAGAGCATGGCGGTGCGTGCCTACCTTGGCTCGATCGAGCTGGCCGACGCGCGCCGCTTCGGGCATGTCGACATGGTGCGCTCGCTGCGCTCGCCCGGCTCCACCCTCAAACCGTTCCTTTACGGCATGGCGCTGGACGATGGCCTGATCCATTCCGAATCGTTGTTGCAGGATGTGCCGCGCCGCTATGGCGACTACCGCCCCGGCAACTTCTCCATGGGCTTCAGTGGGCCGGTGTCGGCCAGCTCGGCGCTGGCCCTGTCACTCAACCTGCCGGCAGTGCAGTTGCTGGAGGCCTACGGCCCGAAACGCTTTGCCGCGCAACTGCGCATGGCGGGCATGCCACTGGCATTGCCGCCCTTGGCCGAACCCAACCTGTCGCTGATCCTGGGCGGTGCCGGCAGCCGGCTGGAAGACCTGGTGGGTGGCTACGCGGCGCTGGCGCGGGGTGGCAACAGTGCGCGGGTGCGCTTGCAGCCGCAGGACCCGCTGGTGGAGCGCCGGCTGCTGTCACCAGGGGCGGCGTGGATCATCCGGCGCATCCTCAGTGGCCAGGCGCGCCCCGACCGCGACCCGCATGCCGAACTGGTACAGCGCCCGCAACTGGCCTGGAAGACGGGCACCAGCTATGGCTTTCGCGATGCGTGGTCGATTGGCGTGGGGCCGCGCTACCTGATCGGCGTGTGGATCGGTCGCCCCGACGGCACGCCGGTGCCCGGCCAGTTCGGCCTGGCTTCGGCGGCGCCGTTGATGCTGCAGGTGCACGACCTGCTGAGCAACCGCGACAGCCAGCGTGGCATCAGCGTGCCGGTGGAGCGGGTGCCGGCGAATGTCGGCGTGGCGGCGATCTGTTGGCCGCTCGGCCAGCCGATGAGCAAACAGGACCCCAACTGCCGGCGCCAGCGTTTTGCCTGGACCCTGGACGG
Organism: Pseudomonas putida NBRC 14164; assembly: GCF_000412675.1. Taxonomy (NCBI): domain Bacteria; kingdom Pseudomonadati; phylum Pseudomonadota; class Gammaproteobacteria; order Pseudomonadales; family Pseudomonadaceae; genus Pseudomonas; species Pseudomonas putida. Next base: position 758,768 of record NC_021505.1, read on the forward strand.
CACCACGCCGCCGACGCTGCAAGCCGCCGATCAGCCCCTGGGTCTGGGGTTGCGCGAAAGCGTGTGGGTCAACGACCTGGGGCTGCGAGTGGATGGCAGTTGCCCAAGCGCCAAGGCCCGCGACATTGCCTTGTGGCCGGCCCCGCTGGAGCCTTGGCTGCCCCGCGTGGAGCGGCGCGCGGCGCGGCTGCCGGCCATCGACCCGGCCTGCCCACCGCAGGTGCCGGCCAGCGCTCCGCCGTTGTCGATAGTGGGCGTGCGACCGGGTGACAACCTGCGCCGCCCGGCGACCAGCAGCGAGCCGTTGCAGCTGCATGTATCGGCCCTGGGCGGTGGCGGGCGGCGCTGGTGGTTCCTCAATGGCCAGCCGTTGGGCGAAACCCTGGGGCAGGACAGCCTGCTGGTGCGCTTACCGCAGGCCGGGCAGGCCGAGGTCAGTGCGCTGGACGAAAGCGGCGAGACCGCGCGAGTGGCGTTCCAGGTCAGCGAGTAGGCGTTCGACGGCAGCCGGGCCAGCACCTACGCTTGCAAGTGACGGGTGTGACCGGCTGGTGCCCCGCAACCCAAGGGAACATGGAGCGCCCTATGCGTCCTCTGGCCGTGCCCCTGTTGTTGCTGCCTTGGGCGTTTTTGGCCCATGCCGAGTCGTTGCCGGGTTTTCTCGACAGCCATGAGTATGAACGGCGCTTGCCCGACACCAACCTGCCGGTAGACGCCTATCGGCCCGCCAGCCCCAATCTGCGAATGCCCCGGCCAAACGCCGAAAGCCAGGCCTGGGCACCTGCGGATACGCGCATGGTGCTGCACAAGGTGCGTTTCGAAGGCGGTACGGTGTTCCCCTTGAGCGACTTGCGCGAGCACTACCAGCCGTTGATCGGGCACAGCATCACATTAGGCGAGCTGCAGCAGTACACCGAGCGCCTGACCGAGCGCTACCGGCAGGACGGTTACCTGCTTTCCTACGCCTACCTGCCACCTCAGGATGTGGCCGAAGGCCGGGTGAATGTGGTGCTGGTCGAAGGTTACATCCGGGATTACCGCGTGGAGGGCGACATCGGCCCGGCGGGTGGCTATTTGCAGCAGCTGCTGACGCAACTGGAAGCCGAACGCCCGCTGACACGTGAAACCCTGGAGCGCTACCTGGGGCTCGCCGAACGCCTGCCGGGTGTGTCGATTGAGGCTGAGCTGGCGATGGCGCAAACCGCTGACGGTGCCGCCCGCTTGACCGTGCGTGCGCAGCGCAAGCCGTTCAGTGCCGCTGTTACCCTGGCCGATTCCAGTCGCGACGATGCGCAGGCACTGCTGACGGCCACCAGCAATGCCCAGACCCGCTTTGCCGAACAGTTCAAGGCGAGCCTGCTGCTGCCTCCGGGGGATGACCAGGTGCATTACCAGCGGCTGGACTACAGCCAGTACCTGGACGCTGCCGGCAGCCAGTTGCTGCTGTCGGCTTCGCGCTACCGCAGTGATCCGGGCACGCGCATACGCCTGGATGATGGCCGTGACATGACCCGCGAGCGGGACAGTGAACGCTATGCAGTGGGCCTGCGCCAGCCAGTGGTTGTCAGGCCGAACGAATGGATGGCGGTGCAGGGGCACCTGTATGCGGTCAGCGAGCACGTCGAAGACCAACTGGACGGGGAGCCTTCACTACGGGACTACGACACTTCCGTGCGCGCGCTGTCCTTCGAGGGCGACTGGCGCAAAGTGGAAGGTGGCCGCCTGCGTATTGTCAGTGCCGGGGTTTACCAGGGGCTGGATTACCTGGGCGCGCGTAGCGATGCTGACTACGATCTGGATTTCCTGCGGTTGCGGCTTTCCGGACTGCAGAGTGACACGCTGGCTGGCAACTGGCAGGGGGTGGCGTCGGGCGCGTTGTACTGGAGTGATGACCGGCTGCCCGACAGCGAACGGGCGGGCTTTGGTGGGCTGCATTTTGGCCGTGGCTACCCGCGTGATCAGGCGGACGGGGACAAGGGGTGGGGTGTGGCTTACGAACTGAACTACAGCCTGCGAGGTAACGGGCTGGCGCTGGTTCAGCCCTATGCGGCAGTGGATGTGGCGCAGGCCTGGCATAACCGGGGGCCTGTGGACGATGCCCACCTGGCTTCCGCGGCACTTGGCGTACGGTTGGGGGATGGGCGCTACCTCAACGTTGCGCTGGAGGTGGCGAAGCCTTTGGCGGATGTGGCGTTGGATAGCCTGGACCGTGGCCCCCGGCTAATCCTGAGTTTGGGTTTTCAAATGTAGGGGGCTGCAAAGCAGCCCCGGCAATCTCCAGCCAAACCCCTCAATGGGTAGTAAACCTCAGATGCACCGGCGACGAGCTGGGCGTCAGCGCCAATGCCAGCTGGGTACGGTTGTGCATGTGGGTCAATCGCAACACTTGCGACACATACAGCTTGACGGTGTTTTCGGTAATGCCCAGCTCACAGGCGATCTGGTAATTGGTCTTGCCCTTGCTCACCAGCCGCGCCACTTCCAGTTGGCGTGGCGACAGCTTCTCGAAGGCAGCTGGCAGCTCGCTTTCGCTCTCTTCCACATCGGTGGCACGGCGGTGGGTACCTTGGCCACGGGCTTTTTCCAGGTCCTGGTACAGTTCGTCCACCGAGTCGGCCAGGTCCTGCAAGCGCTGGTTCAACCCGCCAAGGGCGCGGAAGTTGCGCTGGCGTTCTTGCAGGGCCTCTTCCTGGCGGCGCACGCCCTCCAGCAGTTCGTCGAGGTTCATGGGCTTCTGGTAATAATCGGCAAACCCTTCGCGCAGGGCGCGGATCACGTCCTGTTTGTCCGCACGCCCGGTCAGCATGATGGCTTCAAACATACGTGGCCCGGTGACTTCCTTGAGGGCGCGAACCAGCTCGATGCCATCACGCTCAGGCATGTGCAGGTCGCAGATGATCAAGCCGATGGCCTCGTCGGCCAGGTAGCGCTGGATGGCTTCGTCGGTCGAATGGGCTGGCAGGCAGTGGTAGCCCTGGGTTTCGAGAAACTCACACAACTGTTCGACGATGACTGGTTGGTCATCGACCACCAATAGCTTCATTTCACTGAATGGTCTGGACACGATCAACTCCCTGTTCGTATACCGCCCTGCTCCCGTGCCAGACACGCTGGCAGCTTAAAAATAGTCGCACTTTTTGGATATGTACAAGTTGCAAGTTATGTACAACCCATAGGACCACAGGAGTGATTATTGGATCCATACCGCCGTTAGAAGAAAACCTGCTAACACGTAGGGTACGAATGCCTGTTTGTCGCCCATTTCTTCGGTCAGGGCCTGCAAACGCTTTTTCACCTTGGGGTTGAGCAGTGTCCACAGGCGCCGACGGGTGAGCAGCCACACCAGCACACTGACACCGGCGCCAATAAAGGTGCCGAGCACGTAATGCGGGCTGGTCGCCAAGGCCAGTGCGCCCATCAGCTTGACGTCGTCGGCACCGAAGCGGCCGAGCATGTAGCCGGGCAGTGTAAGCAGCATGACGATGGCCAGTGCCCAGCCGGCATCACTGGCATCGGCGCCGATCCAGCTGTGGCCGGTGGCGAACAGCCAGAACAGGGCGCCGGCAGCCACGCCCAGGGTCAGCAGATCGGATATCTGGCGTTGACGCACATCCTGTTCGGAGCACAAGGCAAGCCACAGCAGGAGAACAATGCTTTGCATTGGCAGGTCGCCTTTCCCAAATGTTGAACACATCTACCCGGTCAGTCAGGTTTCCTTAAGTGAAGATAGACAAGAACCTGCGCACGAGTGGGCAGGAAAGGGAAAAAGGCGTGGCTGGAATGGATTTTGTCGTAGCTGTCACAGACCTGGCAGGTGGTGCAGCCGTGTTCAGAATCGCGATCTCTGTGGGAGCGGGTTCACCCGCGAACACCGGCGGAGCCGGTGCCATGCACCGTGTCGCTTGCTTCGCGGATGAACCCGCTCCCACAGAGTCCGCGGCGTCTATAAAAGCCGCGTTTGAATGTTACTTCTTGCTACCCGGGGGATAGTTGGCCAGCACCTTGGTCACGGTATTGTGGATGGCGCTGTTGCGTTCTTCCGGGCTTGGCGGGTAGTTGTTCATGATCTGCTCGGCACTGCCTCGCCAGACCAGCTTGCCGTCACGCCCGTCGAACATGTCGATCTGGATGGTGGCGACCTTGTAGTCGACACTGCGGGTTTCGTTGTACATCGGGCCGCCCCAGTAGCCGCCCCAGTAACCACCCCAACCACCGCCGTAGTTGGTGGTGATCTGCTGCTGGCGCTGCTCGACAATCAGGTACGCGCGCACGCCCAGGTCAGGCCGCGCGCCAGCCTGGACCGGGCGCAGGCCGCGCTGGTCGAGCTGGTCGGCGACCGCTTGGCGGATGCGCTGTTCGGTGAGGTCGCTTTTGATGCGGGGGTCGTCCGGGCGATATTGCAGGCCCGGCTCCTGCCACGCCCAGCTCCGGTAGGCGGCAAAATCGCGGCTGGCATCGAAGTCCTGCTGGACATTGTTGCTGGAGCAGGCGGCGAGCAATAACGCGAACGACAGTAGAACGAGGCGGCGCAACATGGTGGTTCTCCGTTAAACGTTAACTGGGAGGATAGCCGCTGAGCGCCTTGTGCACAGAATCGCGCAGGGCGCTTTCGCGTTCACGCGGCGAGTCCTTGTCGCTGCCGCTTTCGGCGCTGGCGCTCCACACCGGCTGGCCGCTGCGGGCGTCGTACAGGTCGATGCGCACCACCATCACCTCCACCTCGTAGGTGCGCACGATGGGCACGCTGGCATAGCCCCCGTAGCCATGGCGATAGCCGCCATAACCGACACCACCGTAGGGATAGGGGCCGTAGTACGGGTCGTAGGTGTCGTAGTCACGCACTTGGCGCAAGCGTTTTTCCAGGCGCATGTCGGCGCTGACCAGCAAATCGCCGGAAGCCCCCCGGGCAGGGCGTAGGCCATGCTGGTCGAGTGCGCCGCTGACGGCATCGGCCAGTTGCGCCGGGTCGGCATTGGCCGAGCCGCTGGGCAACTGGCCGTTGCGCCAGCTCCAGCTGCGGTAGTGCCCGTAATCCCGGGCGGGCGCGGGGTAGGCACTGGCGTCGAAGGTGGTGGCCGCCTGGGCGGGGGCCGGGGGCAGCGGGCGGCTGCTGGCCACATACGGGTTGCTGCCCTGGCAGGCAGCCAAGGCAAACGGCAGCAGGGCCAGGCACAACAGACGGTACGGCATGTATTCCTCCCGGCGGGCGGGTCAACGGGGGCGGCAGACCCAGTGCAGATAGCGGCCAAGCCCGGCGAAGCCGGGGTGGCGGCGGTAGGCCAGTTCCATTTCCAGCAGGTCGAGCAGCTCGGCCTTGGCTTGGAACTCTTTGGGCATGTAATCGTGGAACACCCGCACACCACTCTCGGTTTCAACCTGCCACATAGGATCAAGTTGCGCCTTGAGCTCGCGTGGATCAAGCGGTTTCTGTGGGGTCAGGCTCTGCTTTTCACCTTCCAGCCGGTTGCTGCGCAATTTGCGGAAATGGCCCTTGAGCAGATTGCGATAGACCAGCGCGTCGCGGTTGTAGAAGGCCAGTGACAGCCACCCGGAAGGGGCCGTGAGCTGGTGCAGCACGGGCAGGATGCTTTCGGGCTCTGACAGCCATTCGAGCACGGCATGGCACAGCACCAGGTCGTAGGGCTCGGTCAGTTGGCCAAGCAGGTCTTGCCAGGGTGCCTGGATGAACGTGGCGGTCTGGCCGGCCTCGGCAAAGCGCGCCCGGGCGCCGTCGAGCATGGGGGCGGCAGGCTCGGCCAGGGTCAGATGGTGGCCACGCTGGGCCAGCCACAAGGCCATGTGCCCCAGCCCGGCGCCGATGTCGAGGATGCGCAGCGGGCGATCGGGCAGCGCCTCGGCCAGGTCGGCCTGCAGTACGGCCAGGCGGATCGCGCCCTTGGCGCCGCCGTAGATCTTCTCGGCAAAGCGGGTGGCCAGCTCATCGAAGTGACGGTCGTTCATCGGGCGAAGCGCCTCTCGCTGTCGGCCAGCTTGGCCCGCACCACCTGGTCCATGTCCAGGCCCAGCTCGCTGCACAGCAGCAGCAGGTAGAGCACCACATCACCGACTTCCTGGCCGGCGTGGGCGAGTTTGTCGGCAGGTAGCTGGCGAGATTGGTCTTCGCTCAGCCACTGGAAGATTTCCACCAGCTCGGCCATTTCGACGCTGGCGGCCATGGCCAGGTTCTTCGGGCTGTGGAAGCCGCGCCAGTCATTGTTGTCGCGAATCTGGTGCAGGCGTTGGGTGATTTCTTGCAGGTTCATCGGGGGTCTCCTAATGCTGCATAGCTTCGGCCCAGGCCCGACGCAAAGCAAGGGGCCGCTTTGCGGCCCATCGCGACGCAAGGCCGCTCCCACAACCGCGCTGACATCAAGGCTGACGCAGTCGCTGTGGGAGCGGCCTTGTGTCGCGAAAAGGCTGCGCAGCAGCCTCACGATTCAAAGGGGAGCCCAGCGCCCGACCATATGCAGCACCCCGCCATGCCCATCCAGCCGCAACGCACCCTCAGGCCCCGCCTCACTGGCACTGAGTACCACCTCCGACGGCAACCGCACCGGTTTGCGGAAATCCACTTCAAAGGCGTAGCCGCTGTGCGGCAGGTGCCCACGCAGTGCCGCCAGGGCCATGGCCTTGCTCCACATGCCATGGGCAATGGCCGTGGGGAAGCCGAACAGCCGCGCGCTGGTGGCGCTGAGGTGGATAGGGTTGTAGTCCCCGCACACCTTGGCATAACGTCGGCCAATATCACTGTCGGCGTACCAGCGGGTGGCCTCGGGCAATGGCTCCGGTTCATCGTCGGCTGGCTCGCCTGCCTGGCCCTCCAGCTTCAGCCCGCGCACCAGCATGCGGCTGGTCTCCCGCCAGAGCAGGCCAATGCCGTCGTCTGCCTCGGTAACCAGGTCGAAGGTGCCGCCCTTGGCATGTGCCTGAAGGTTGTGCGCATACACCGCAAAGCGCAGCCCTTCGAGCCCGCCAAGCGGCCGCAGCACCTCGATGCGGTTGTGCAGGTGCACCAGGCCGAGCAGCGGGAAAGGGAAGTTGGGCGCGGTCATCAGCTGCAACTGCAGCGTGAATGCCATGACGTGGGGATAAGTGCCTGGCAGGCGGCCATCGTCGGTAAAGTGGCAAAGCCGTCTATAAGCTGCCAGGTTGCCCGGCTTAACCGGGATGAAACAGCGCAGGCCATCGTCCGGCAAGCGGTCACCGCTGATGCTGCGCTTGCTGGCTGCACGCAGGTACAGGCTGGCGCGGGCAGCCGGGCTTTGCAGGTCGTGCCAGTTTCTGCTCATGTTCACGCTCCCATCAAGGCCTGGCCGCACACACGCAGCACCTGGCCGTTGACTGCCCCGGAGCCTGGCTGGCTGAGCCAGGCGATGGCCTCGGCGACGTCCTGCGGGCGGCCGCCCTGGCCCAGCGAGCTCAAGCGCCGCCCGGCCTCGCGCAGGCCCATGGGCATGGCCGCGGTCATGTGGGTTTCGATGAAACCGGGGGCGACAGCGTTGATGCTGCCGCCGTGTTCGGCGAGCCGGGGCGCCCATGCTTGGGCCAGGCCGATCAACCCGGCCTTGCTCGCGGCGTAGTTGGCCTGCCCGCGGTTGCCGGCGATGCCGCTGACCGAGGCCAGCAGGGTAATGCGCGCGTTTTCGCCCAGTGCGCCGTTGTCGTACAGCGCCTGGGTCAGTACTTGCGGTGCCTTGAGGTTGACCGCCATGACCGCGTCCCAGTATTCCGGGGTCATGTTGGCCAAGGTCTTGTCGCGGGTGATGCCGGCGTTGTGCACCACGATGTCGATGCCGTCGGGCAGGGCGGCGAGCAGTTGCGTTGCCGCATCGCTGGCGCAGATATCCAGAGGCAGCGCTTTGCCACCCAAACGTGCGGCGAGGGCGTCGAGGTCCTGGCTGGCCTGTGGCACATCGAGCAGCAGCACATCGGCGCCGTCCCGCGCCAGGGTTTCGGCGATCGCGGCGCCGATGCCGCGTGCCGCACCCGTGACCAGGGCGCGGCGGCCAGCCAGCGGGCGGGTCCAGTCGCCTACCTGGCTGGTGCAGGCTTCCAGGCGCAGTACCTGGCCAGAAATGAAGGCACTCTTGGGCGAGAGGAAGAACCGCAAGGCGCCTTCCAGCTGGTCTTCGGCACCGGGCGCGACATACAGCAGCTGGGCAGTCGCGCCATTGAGCAGCTCTTTTGCCAGCGAGCGGCTGAAGCCTTCAAGGGCCCGTTGGGCAACGCTGGCCAATGGGGCCTCGAGGCTTTCCGGCGCGCGCCCCAGCACCACGACATGGGCGCTCGGGGCCAGGCTGCGCAGCAGTGGCTGGAAAAATTCGCGCAACTGCTTCAGCGCATCGCTGTCGGACAGATGACTGGCATCGAACACCACGGCTTTGATTTTCGGCCCCAGGCCGGCCACCCAGGCTTCGGCCTGCAGGTGGTTGGCATTGAAGCTGTAAAGCGCGTCGGTCAGGCGCGGGGCGATGGCTTCGACCTGGCCTGCCAGCGGCCCGCCCCCCAGTACCAGGGCCCCTTCGACCGGGCGCAGGCGGCCGGCTTGCCAGCGCTCCAGCGGCGCCGGGCGTGGCAGGCCGAGGGCATCCACGAGGCGGCGGCCGAGGTTGGAGTTGGCAAAACCGAGGTAGCGATCGCTCATGAGTGGGTCTCCGCAAAAGGCAAGCTTGAAAGTGTGGACCAACTTTGTGGCAAGGTCGTTCGAATGCGGTAAAAACACCTAGGCTGTACGGATCAAATTGTTTCAGGAGGAACAAGCACATGCGTTCACCTCGCCGGGTCGCGATCTTGGGCGGCAACCGAATCCCCTTTGCCCGCTCCAATGGCGCCTACGCCACGGCCAGCAACCAGGCGATGCTCACGGTCGCCCTTGAGGGCCTGATCGAACGTTATCGCCTGCATGGGTTACGGCTGGGGGAGGTGGTGGCTGGCGCGGTGCTCAAGCACTCACGTGACATGAACCTTACCCGCGAATGTGTGCTGGGTTCGCGCCTGTCGCCGCAGACCCCGGCGTATGACATCCAGCAAGCCTGCGGTACTGGGCTGGAAGCTGCGCTGCTGGTGGCCAACAAGATTGCCCTGGGGCAGATCGACTGCGGTGTTGCCGGCGGCGTGGATACCACTTCCGATGCACCGATTGCCGTCAACGAAGGCCTGCGCCACATCCTGTTGCAGGCCAACCGTGGCAAAAGCCTGGGCGAGCGACTCAAGCCTTTCCTCAAGCTGCGGCCTCACCATCTGAAACCCGAGTTACCACGCAACGGCGAACCGCGCACGGGCTTGTCGATGGGCGAGCATTGCGAGCGCATGGCCCAGACCTGGCGCATTAGCCGTGCAGAGCAGGACGAGCTGGCGTTGCTCAGCCACCAGAAGCTGGTCGCCGCGTATGCCGAGGGTTGGCAGGAAGACTTGCTGACGCCGTTTTTGTCGCTGACACGGGACAACAACCTGCGCCCGGACCTGAGCCTTGAGCAGTTGGCCAGGCTCAAGCCCGCCTTCGACCGCAGTGGCCAGGGCACGCTGACGGCGGGTAATTCCACACCACTCACCGACGGGGCCTCGGTGGTGTTGCTGGGCACTGAAGAATGGGCTGCGCAGCAGGGGCTTCAGGTGCTGGCTTACCTGGTCGATGGCGAAACCGCTGCGGTGGATTTCGTCACCGGCCGCGAAGGGCTGTTGATGGCCCCGGTGTATGCCGTGCCACGCTTGCTGGCGCGCAATGGCCTGACCCTGCAGGACTTCGATTACTACGAGATCCATGAAGCCTTTGCTGCCCAGGTGCTGTGCACCCTCAAGGCCTGGGAAGATGCCGACTATTGCCGCGAGCGGTTGGGGCTGGATGCGCCGTTTGGGGCGATTGACCGCAGCAAGCTCAACGTCAAGGGCAGCTCGCTGGCAGCTGGGCACCCGTTCGCCGCGACCGGGGGGCGGATATTGGCCAACCTGGCCAAGTTGCTGGCCACGGCGGGGAAGGGGCGTGGGCTGATTTCGATTTGTGCGGCGGGTGGGCAGGGGGTGACCGTTATCGTCGAGCGTTGATTTTCTGCAATACCGCGTTGCCTGCTTCGCGGGTAAACCCGCTCCCACAGGACAGCGCAGATGTCCCCGTGATGGCCACCAGCTGTTAGGCTTGTCTGCTCAGAACTACAAGAAGCCGCCATGCCGATCATCGGACATCCTCGCGCTATTCCTGCGCTGGACCATTTGCCCAGGCCCCTCTATGCCCGTGCCGAAAGCCTCGGTGCTGGCTCCTGGACCACCCGCCACCAGCACGACTGGGTGCAGTTTTCCTACGCCATCAGCGGCGTACTGGCCGTGTACACCCGGGACGGCAGTTACTTTGCCCCACCCCAGTGGGGTGTGTGGATCCCTGCCGATGCCGAACACGAAGTGCTGACCTCGATGCAGGCCGAGATGCGCAGCCTGTATGTGCGCCGCGATGCCTGCCCATGGGCACCAGAGCAATGCCGGGTGCTGGAGGTGACGCCACTGGCACGCGAGCTGATCAAGCAGTTCTGCCTGTTCCCGGCGGACTACCCGGAATATGACAGTGCCGAGGCGCGTCTGGTGGCGGTGCTGCTCGACCAGTTGCGCACCTTGCCGGAAGTCGGGTTTTCGCTGCCGTTGCCACGTCACCCTGGGTTGCTGGCCCTGTGCAACGGCTTGATCGCCGCACCGGACCAGTCCCAGACCTTGCAGCAATGGGCACGGGAGCTGGGGTGTTCGGAGAAGACGCTGATGCGGATGTTCCAGCGCGAGACCGGGTTGAGCTTTCGCAACTGGCGGCAGCGCATGCGGCTGTTGTCGTCACTGGCGTTGCTGGAGGCGGGGGAGAATGTGACCGAGGCGGCGTTGGGGTGTGGGTATGACTCCACCTCGGCTTACATTGCCGCATTCAAGCAGCTGTTCGGGGCTACCCCTGGCGAGTTGAAACTCTAGGCATTGTCTGCCTGTACCGGCCCTATCGCCGGCAAGCCAGCTCCCACAGGACCCCGCTGCCCTCAGGGTTTGCAGTCCCTGTGGGAGCTGGCTTGCCGGCGATAGGGTCGGGACAGGCAGTGCATCAATCAGGTGCGGAACCTGCGCACCAGCGAATCCAGCTCATTGGACAGCCCAGCCAGGCTCTCGGAGTCCTGGCGCGCCGCCTGGGCCAGTTCGGCCACCAGCTGCGCATCCCCGTGAATCTGGCTGATATGCCGGTTGATGTCCTCGGCCACCTGGTGCTGCTCCTCGGCCGCCGTGGCGATCTGCGTGTTCATGTCGCGGATCACATCCACCGACTCACGGATTTGCCCGAAGCTGTCGCGGGCCAGGCCGATACGGCTTACCGACTGCTGCGACACTTCCAGGCTGGCATGCATCTGATCGGCCACTTCAGCCGTGCGGCTGGCCAGGTTGCCCAGCAGGCCGTCGATTTCTGCAGTGGAGTCGGCTGTGCGCTTGGCCAGGGCCCGCACTTCGTCGGCCACCACGGCAAAACCACGGCCCTGCTCACCGGCACGGGCTGCTTCGATGGCCGCGTTGAGGGCCAGCAGGTTGGTCTGTTCGGCAATTGAGCGGATGGTGCCGAGGATCGACTGGATAGCGTTGCTGTCACGCTCCAGCTGCTGGATCGACTGCGCGGACTGTTCGATCTCGTGGCTCAGGCGGTCGACGCTTTGTACGGCGGCGTCGATCTGCTGCTGGCCCTCGCGTGCTTGCTGCTGACCGCTGTCGGCCGACTGCGCCGCCTGGCTACAGGAACGGGCCACTTCGTTGGCGGTGGCGACCATTTCGTGGAAGGCGGTGGACACCATGTCCACCGCTTCGCGCTGGCGGCCAGCGGCTTCGGCCATGTCGCTGGAAACGCGGGTCGAGCTGCTGGAAGTGCTGAGGATTTTGCCGGCAGCAGCGCCGATGTGCTGGATCAGGCTGCGAATGGCGCCGAGGAACTGGTTGAACCAGCTGGCCAGTTGCGCGGTTTCGTCGCGGCCACGGATTTCCAGGTTGCGGGTCAGGTCACCCTCGCCTTGGGCAATGTCCTCCAGGCCGCTGGTGACGCTATTGATCGGGCGCACGATCAGCTTGGCGAAGCCTGCACCGACCACTGCGAACAGCGCGGCCAGCACCACGGCAATGCCGCCGATCAGCCAGGTCAGCCGGGTGGTGGTCTGCATCACTTCGCTTTGTTCGATCAGGCCGATGAAGGTCCAGCCCAGTTGCTCATCGGGGTAGACGTTGGCCATGTAGCGCACGCCATTGAGCTCGACCTCGACCAGGCCTTTGCCGGCCTTGGCCAGCGCGGCATAGCCGTCGCCAAAGCTGGCCAGCTGCTTGAAATTGTGAGCGGCGTCGCGTGGGTCGACCATGACGTTGCCGTTGCTTTCCACCAGCATCAGGTAGCCGCTTTCACCCAGCTTGATCTGTTTGACGATCTCGGTCAGGCCTTTGAGCGACACGTCGATGTTGACCACGCCGCCGGGGTTGCCCAACTGGTTGGCCACGGCGCGCACGGTGCTGACCAGTACCGCGTCGTCGGCCGCCCAGTAGTAGGCGCCGGTACGCACGGTCTTGCCCGGGTTGGCCATGGCCAGTTGGTACCAGGGGCGGGTGCGTGGGTCGTAATTGACGAACTTCTGCCCGGCCGGCCAGCCGGTGTAGCCGCCGTCGTTCACCCCGTAGGACAGGTAGGCATAGGACGGATGCGCGTTGGCCAGGCGGGTCATGAAGTCGAGGAGCTTGCCGGCCTGCTCGCCCAGTTCGTAGGACGGCGCGGCGCTCATGTACTTGTTCAGCTCGCTGCCGGTGGCGGCGACCATTGGCTGCGAAGCCATGTACTCGACGTTCTGGTTGATGCCCTGGAAGAAGATGTTCATCGCGTTGCTGACCTGGCGGATTTCCCGGCTGCTACCGTCGAGGAATCCGTCGCGGGCTTCGCCGCGCAGGTTGAGGACCACCAGGGTGGCCACGAGGACGATGGGCAAGCCGGCGATGACCGCGAATGCCCAGGTCAGTTTCTGTTTGATGCTCATCGACGCTCCCGGAATTTTTATTGTCGACCCACGAGGCAGGTAGCCAGTGCATCGGCAGCATCCGGGTTTTATGTAGGAAAACGCCCGTATTTATTGGATAAAGTCGCGGTTGGTGACTATTCGGTCGCGTTTGGACGCTTTTGGCATACCAAACGCGGGTGACCGATCAGTGACAGCAACTTCCAGCGGCACCGTTGGCCAGGTCCTTGAGGATCGGGCAGTCCGGGCGGTCGTCCCCCTGGCAATGCGAAACCAGCTCGCCAAGGGTGTCGCGCAGGCTCACCAGTTCCTCGATACGCCGGTTCAGTTCATCGATGTGCTGCATGGCCAGCGCCTTCACATCGGCGCTGGCACGCTGGCGGTCTTGCCACAGGGTCAGCAGCTTGCCGACCTCTTCCAGGGAAAAGCCCAGGTCGCGGGAGCGCTTGATGAAGGCCAGGCTGTGCAAGTCTTCTGCCTGGTACAGGCGGTAGCCGCTGTCGCTGCGCGTGGCAGGTTTGAGCAGGCCGATGGATTCGTAATAACGGATCATCTTGGTGCTAAGCCCGCTGCGGCGGGCGGCCTGGCCGATGTTCATGGCGCTTCCTCGTTGGTGCTGGTGGGTTTCCACGCCTTGAGCCACAGCGCGTTGCTGACCACGCTGACGCTGGACAGGGCCATGGCGGCGCCGGCCAGTACCGGGTTGAGGTAACCCAGCGCGGCCAGCGGGATGCCGATCAGGTTATAGATGAACGCCCAGAACAGGTTCTGGCGGATTTTGGCGTAGGTCTTGCGGCTGATTTCCAGGGCCGCCGGCACCAGGCGCGGGTCGCCACGCATCAGGGTGATGCCGGCGGCCTGCATGGCCACGTCGGTGCCGCCACCCATGGCAATGCCGATATCGGCTGCCGCCAGGGCCGGGGCGTCGTTGATGCCATCGCCAACCATGGCGACCACGCCATCCAGCTTGAGCGCGGCCACGGTGGCGGCCTTGTCGGCCGGCAGCACTTCGGCATGCACATCGTCGATGCCCAGGGCGTCGGCCACCACTTTGGCGCTGCCGCGGTTGTCGCCGGTCAGCAGGTGGCTGCTGATGTGCTGTGCGTGCAGGGTATTTATGGCTTGCGCGGCGCCGGGCTTGAGGCTGTCACCAAAGGCGAACAGGCCCAGCACACGGGGTTGCGTGCCGCGTTCGATCAGCCACGACAGGGTGCGCCCCTCGGCTTCCCAGGCCTGGGCCTTGGCGGCCAGGTCACCAGGTTGCAGGGCGCTTTCGTCGAGCAGGCGGCGGTTGCCCAGGGCCAACTCGCGGCCCTCTACACATCCGGCGATGCCGCGCCCGGTCAGCGACTGGCTGTCGGTAACGCTTGGCACGTCCAGCTTCTGTTCGGCGCAGGCATCCAGCACCGCCTTGGCCAGTGGGTGCTCACTGCCGCGCTGCAGGGCGCCGGCCAGGCGGTGCAGGTCGGCGCTGTTGCCCAATTGCGCCTGGCTGTGGACAACCCGCGGGCTGCCAGAGGTCAGCGTGCCGGTCTTGTCGAAGACCACGCGGTTGACCGCATGGGCACGCTCCAGGGCTTCGGCGTCCTTGATCAGGATACCGTGGCGGGCGGCAACCCCGGTGCCGGCCATGATTGCTGCAGGCGTGGCCAGGCCGAGGGCACAGGGGCAGGCGATGACCAACACGGCAACGGCGTTGATCAGTGCGGTTTCCAACGGTGCGCCGGCCAGCCACCAGCCGATCAGGGTGATCAGGGCCAGTACCAGCACGGCCGGGACAAACACTTGGCTGACCCGGTCGACCAGCTTCTGGATCGGCGCCTTGGCGGCCTGGGCGTCTTCCACCAGGCGGATGATACGGGCCAGCACGGTTTCGGTGCCCAGCGCCTGGGTGCGCACCAGCAATCGGCCTTCGCCATTGATGGCACCACCGGTAACACTGTCGCCGGGTTGCTTGGGCACCGGCAGGCTCTCGCCGCTGATCAGGGCTTCATCGGCATGGCTGCTGCCGTCTTCGACCACACCGTCTACCGGGAAACGCTCGCCGGGCTTGACCAGCACCAGGTCGCCCAGGCGCAACTGCGCGATGGCCACGTCTTGCTCCTGGCCGTCGACTACACGCAGGGCGCGTTCCGGGCGCAGTGCCTCAAGGGCGCGAATGGCGCTGGCGGTCTGGCGCTTGGCACGGCTTTCCAGGTACTTGCCCAGCAACACCAGGGCAATCACCACGGCCGAGGCTTCAAAGTACAGGTGTGGGGCCATGCCGGCAGGGGCCTGCGCCCACTGGTACAGGCTCAAGCCGTAGCCAGCGCTGGTGCCTAGCGCCACCAGCAGGTCCATGTTGCCGGCACCGGCGCGCACGGCCTTCCAGGCGGCTACGTAGAAGCGGGCGCCAAGAATGAACTGCACCGGTGTGGCCAGCAGGAACTGCGCCCATGCAGGCAACATCCAGTGCAGGCCGAATGGCTGCACCAGCATCGGCAATACCAGTGGCAGGGCCAACAGCAAGGCTGCGCCGACCGCCAGGCGCTCGTTGCGCAGGCGGCGCTGGGCAGCGCTTTGGTCGCCGTTTGCCGTTTGCGGCAGGCTGGCGCTGTAGCCGGCCTTGTGCACGGTGTCGATCAGCAGGTTGTCATCAACGGCTGCCAGCACTTCAAGGTGCGCGCGTTCGCTGGCAAGGTTGACGCTGACCTGCTCAACACCCGGCAGCTTCCCCAAGGCGCGCTCTACGCGGCCGACGCAGCTGGCGCAGGTCATGCCGCCAATCTGCAGTTCGACGGTACGGGTGGGCACGCCGTAGCCGGCTTCGCGCACGGCATCGACCAGGGCGGGCAGGCTGTTGGCCGGGGCCTGGACCCGGGCCTGTTCGGTGGCGAGGTTGACGCTGACCTGTTCAGCGCCGGTGACCTTGCGCAAGGCGCGTTCGACCCGGCCGGCACAGCTGGCGCAGGTCATGCCGGAGATCGGCAGGTCATACGTGGTGGATGCGGGCATGGCTCTCCTCCTTGGACAGGCCTCCAGCATCAACCTTGCCATGCAGGTAAGGTCAATAGCCCAGGCCGGCTCGCTTCAACTCCAGCCCATAATGCCCCATGGCGATGCGGTATTTGTTGATCTGGCCCGCCTGCAGGTTCAAGCGTGTGCTGCGTTGGTCTTCGACGCCCGCTGCGCAGCCTGGCATCTGCCCTGGCAAAAGGCGCAGGCGCACATCCACCGGGCCGGGCGGCAGGTTGAACGAGGTGGATTGCTCCTGGAACACACGCCCGGAAAGCTGATCGTTGAGGTAGACGCCAATTTCGCAGTTGGTGGCCACTTCCAGGCGTTCCCGGGAAATGATCAGTACGCTGTAGTCCGAATTGCCCTCGGCACTGGCCGGTGGCACCGCAGCCAGCGCGCTCAATAGCCCGACGACGCCCAATGCTGCCCTGAACATGAAAAGTCTCCTGCTTGCCTGATCGTCAAACGCGAAGCTTGGCCGACGCGGGCGCGGATTTCCACCCCAGGTGTTGCTGGCAGGTCTTGACCTTGCCCCGATGGCAAGCTTGAGACTCGTTGAAAACCTGAAGGAGGCAACCCCCATGCAAGTGTTCAATGTACAAGGCATGACCTGCGGCCATTGCGTGAAAGCCGTGACCCGCGCGGTGCAGGAGCAGGATGCAGCGGCCAAGGTCGAGATCGACCTGGCAGCCAGGCAGGTACGGGTGCAGAGTGAACTGGGGCAGGAGCAGATCCTTACGGCCATTCGTGATGAAGGTTATCAGGCCGAACTCGCCTGAAGACTTGGCAGTGGGAGACTCACCTGTGGGAGCGGGCGTGCCCGCGAATACGCGTAGCCGGTGCCATCCACCGCGTTGCCTGATTCGCGGGCACGCCCGCCCCCAGAGGGACCACGGCAATTTTCAGGTTTCGAGCCAGGCAGTTGTCCCCGCAAGGCCCAGGTTTGTTGCAAATGTTTTCATACCGATAGTGGCCACAGCAGGTAGAATCAATCACTTGCTTAGCCTGCTATGGATTCCTGATGAACCTGCGAATGGTGCTCATCCTGGGCGCACTCAGTGCGTTCGGGCCCTTGGCGATCGACTTCTACCTGCCCGCCTTCCCGGCCATGGCGCAGGCGTTCGCCACCGATGAAAAACACATCCAGGCCACTTTGGCCGCCTACTTCCTCGGCCTGTCCATCGGCCAGTTGGCCTATGGCCCGGTAGCCGACCGCTTTGGCCGGCGCATACCGCTGATGTTCGGGGTGACCCTGTTCACCTTGGCGTCGCTGGCCTGTGCCTACGCCCCCAACCTCGACACCCTGGTACTGGCGCGCTTCGTCCAGGCACTGGGCGGTTGTGCCGGCATGGTGCTGTCGCGGGCCATCGTCAGCGACAAGTGCGACCCGGTGGCCTCGGCCAAGGTGTTTTCGCAACTGATGCTGGTCATGGGCCTGGCGCCGATCCTGGCACCGATGCTGGGCGGGGTGCTGGTGAACCTGGCAGGCTGGCAGTCGATCTTCCTGGCCTTGAGCCTGTTCAGTGCCGGCTGCCTGCTGGCGGTCAGCCTTGGCCTGCCGGAAAGCCTGCCTGAGCACATGCCGCGTCAGCCGCTGTCTGGCGCTTTGCGCCAATACCTGCGTTTGCTTGCAGACCGGGTGTTCCTTGGCCATGCCTTGACCGGTGGTATCGCCATTGCCGGCATGTTTGCCTACATCGCCGGTTCGCCTTTCGTGTTCATCAAGCTCTATGACGTGCCGGCCGAGCACTACGGGTGGCTGTTCGGTACCAACGCCGCCGGCTTCATCCTGGTGGCACAGGTGAATGCACGTCTACTGGCCAAGCGTGGCCCGGCGTTCCTGCTGGCGCGCGGGGTGTGGGTGTACCTGGCGGCAGGCCTGGCGCTGTTGGGCGTGGCAGCCTTGCAGCCGACACAGTTGTGGCCGCTGCTGGTACCGCTGTTCATCTGCATCGCCAGCCTGGGCTGCATCATCCCCAACGCCTCTGCCTGCGCCATGAGCGGGCAGGGCGCACGCGCTGGCAGCGCCTCGGCACTGATGGGCTGCCTGCAGTTCAGCGTCGCCGCAGGTGCGGCGGCGCTGGTCGGCCTGCTGCATGATGGCAGTGCGGTGCCGATGGCGACGGTGATCAGCTTGTGCGGTGCACTGGCGGTCAGTGTCGCGCTGCTGACCCGACGCTTGCAGGCCAGGCGTCCCGCATAAGCGGGTGAGGTGCCTGCAGGCGGGTTTCGAGCGTGGCGACGAAGGCCCGCGCCTCGGCCTCGCTGCGGAAACTGACCACGTGTTGATCGAGCTGGACCTGCCAGGGGCAGGCAGGGTTTCGGCTCGATGCACTGACGACAATTTTCATCGCGGCAAACCTCCAGAAGGGGGAGCCGCTCAAGTGTAGCGCCGCCCCTCGTGGCTGCCACGGGCTGCATCAGTGTCCTGACTGACGGTCGACAGGCGCATTTCCTCTCCCTGTTTCCCGCTTTGGGCGTAATGCCCGCAAACCCGCAGAACCTTCGCTTCGTTGCGCGCTATTTGCGGAACATGGCTGTGGGCCGTATCTGAAATTGCAGCCGGTCTTTTTTCATCAAGATGTTTCTACGCCGCTGTACGCGTATATCGGACCTTTGGTTGACCGGGTTCCGGGCAGTTTTCCGAGGCTGTTTCACTGTTTGAAGGGTAGGCATACCCAGTGTTTTTTCGCCGCAGGTATGTCGGCAGGTGAGCGTCTGAACGGCGTTTGCTGCGGCCTATACTGGCGACCCAGGCCAGTGACAGCGAGAGGTGCTTCCCTGCCAGGGTTGGCCCATCGCATCCACACCGTGAACTTGCAGGGAGTTACAGGGATATGAACGCAGCCAGCAGTATCAGCCAGATTGCCAGCCTGATGGCCGACCCGAAGCGCAGTGCCATGTTGTGGGCATTGATCGACGGCACGCCACGCCTGGCCAATGAGCTCGCGATAATGACCGGCCTGACTTCGTCATCGGCCTGCGCGCACCTTTCGTTGCTGTCGTCGGCCGGGTTGCTCAGGCATGAAGCACGTGGCCGCAAGCGCTATTTCCGCCTGGCGACACCGCAGGTCGGGGCCGCCGTGGAGGCCTTGGCCAGCGTCCAGCTGGAGGGCGCCAGGGGGGAGCAGGCCAAGGCGCCGGTATCACCGTTGCCCATGTCGATGCGCCGCGCACGTCGTTGTGGCGATCACCTGGGTGGGGAGCTGGCCAGTGAGCTGTACCATCGCGTGGTGGTGGCCGGCTGGCTGGAAGGCAGCGGCCGACAGTTGATGGTAAGTGACGAGGGGCGGGCGCAGTTGGCGCTTTTCGGGGTCTACATCGATGCCCTGGCGCCACACCAGCAACGTGGTTGCGTGATCTGCCGTTGCACCGAGTGGAACGATCAGGCCCCGCACCTGGGTGGCGTACTGGGCCAGGCCTTGTTCAGGCTGTTTCTGCAATCTGGCTGGATGCGCGAGGCCGAGGACACGCGGGCATTGCATATCTCGGCGCTGGGTATCCAGCAGATCAATCGCATAGCCCGCGTGGCGACGTTGCAGGTCGGCTGAGCGCAACGGCGTCGGTCAATCAGACCAGCCGGGCATCCAGGCTGTTCTGCGCCAGCCGACGGGCCTGGTCTTCGGTCATGCCCAGGTGGGTGTGCAGGGCGTGGAAGTTTTCCGTCACGTAGCCGCCGAAGTAGGCCGGGTCGTCCGAGTTGACCGTAACCTTCACGCCGCGTTCGAGCATGTCCAGGATGTTGTGCCGGCTCATGTGGTCGAACACGCAGAGCTTGGTGTTGGACAGCGGGCACACGGTGAGCGGGATCTGCTCATCGATGATGCGTTGCATCAGGCGCTCGTCCTCGATGGCGCGTACGCCGTGGTCGATACGCTTGATCTGCAACAGGTCGAGCGCTTCCCAGATGTACTCGGGCGGGCCTTCTTCGCCGGCATGGGCAACGGCAACAAAGCCTTCGCTGCGGGCCCGGTCGAACACGCGCTTGAACTTGCTTGGCGGGTGACCCATTTCCGAGCTGTCCAGGCCGACGGCGATGAACGCGTCGCGGAACGGCAGGGCCTGGTCGAGGGTTTTTTGCGCTTCCTCTTCACTGAGGTGGCGCAGGAAGCTGAGGATCAGGCCACTGCTGATGCCCAGTTGCTTGCGGCCGTCGTTCAGCGCCTGGTTGATGCCATTGAGCACCACTTCGAAAGGGATGCCGCGGTCGGTGTGGGTTTGCGGGTCAAAGAACGGTTCGGTGTGGATCACGTTCTGGGCTTTGCAGCGTTGCAGGTAGGCCCAGGTCAGGTCGTAGAAGTCCTGCTCGGTACGCAGCACATCCGCGCCCTGGTAATACAGGTCGAGGAACTCCTGCAGGTTGTTGAAGGCATAGGCACCGCGCAGGGTCTCCACATCGGCCCAGGGCAGGGCGATCTTGTTGCGCTCGGCCAGGGCGAACAGCAGCTCGGGCTCCAGCGAGCCTTCCAGGTGCAGGTGCAGTTCGGCCTTGGGCAGGGCGTTCAACCAGTCATACATAGTGGGGCATCTCAATCAGGTACGGTTGCCGCCATTCTACAGGGCCTGGCCGGGCATTGCGCCCGGCCAGGCTGCGACCCGGTGGATCACCAGACCAAGGGTTCGCCCTTGTAGTTGATGAAGCGCAGGCCGCCGTTGCCGCTTTGTGCGTTGATCTGGTCGAGCATGCCGCGGGTGCTGGTGAACACGTCGATTTCGGCGTTTTCGCCGCCCATGTCGGTTTTCACCCAGCCCGGGTGCATGGCCAGCACGCACAGGTCGGGGCGCTGTTGTTCAACCACGAAGCTGTTGATCATCGAGTTGAGCGCTGCCTTGCTGGCCTTGTACAGGCAAATTTCGCCCCCGTCGGGGATGGTTACGCTGCCCAGGATCGAACTCATGAAGGCCAGCACGCCGCTGCCCTCGCGCACCTGGCCGACCAGGCGGCGGGCCACGCGGATGGGCGACACGGCATTGGTCATGAACAGGTCGCCGATGTCCTTGTTCTGAACCGTCTCCAGGTCTTGCGGCAGGGGGCCCATGACGCCCGCATTGACGAATACCAGGTCGAACACCTGGCCTTGCAGGCGTTGTTTCAGCCCATCGAGTTGGGCGGTGTCGTTCATTTCCAGCTGTTCGATGCGCACGCCGGGCACGTCCGCCAGGGCACCGGGTTGCTGGGGGTTGCGCACGGTGGCAACGATATTCCAGCCGTCTTCGTTCAGGCGTTGCACCAGGCCCAGGCCAAGCCCGCGCGAGGCGCCGATGATAAGTGCGGTTTTTGCATTAGCCATGTGAACGCGCTCCGTGGTCGGTGAAAGAGAAAGGTAGTTGAGAATAATCCACAGCGGCACTCACTGCCTTGCCGTTGGCTGTATAAAAAACGATCAACTGCGCCGGGGCCTTGCCCGGCCGGGCGCTTCGCCTGTTGGCGCACGGGTTATCCACAGGCTGATCCACAGTTATTGTGTGCAAGCCTACGACCTTGCAAGGCGCCCCGCCTGGCCGCGTGTTGGGGATAACTCGTGAGCTTTCAGCAGTTTGCGGCTGTCATCAAACAGTGATCAAAATATGATCAAAGCTCTGGAGGCCATGAAAACAGTAGCTTGCAAGCGACTGCCCCAAGCTTATCCACAGGCGGGCCCACAGTTGTTGTGGGCAATGTTCAGCATGCTTCGAGCAGGATGCGCCCGCGGCTCAGGTCGGCCAGTTGCTGCTGCAGTGGCGCCCTGTGGGCATCACCAAGCGCGATCAGCAGGTCTACGCCATTGGCGGTGAACTGTTCATCCAGTACCAGGCCGTCCACCTCCGCCAGCCGCAGTTTAACCAACGCAAGTTCGCTGAAACTGCAGCTGCAGGTGAATTCGCTGCGCTGCACCAGCAGCCGCTTGGGTGCCTGTTGCAGGCACTTGTTGGCGCCGCCGCCATAGGCCCTCGCCAGGCCGCCGGTACCCAGCTGGATACCGCCGTACCAGCGGATCACCAGCACCACGACCTGGTCGCAGTCCTGCGCTTCGATGGCTGCCAGGATCGGCCGGCCTGCGGTGCCGCCGGGTTCGCCGTCATCGTTGCTGCGGTACTGCCCGCCGAGCTTCCAGGCCCAGCAGTTGTGGGTGGCGGCCAGGTCGCTGTGGCGTTCGATAAAGCTCATCGCATCGGCGGCACTGCTGATCGGCCCGGCGAGGGTGATGAAGCGGCTCTTGCGGATGTCCTCGCGGTATTCGCAGAGGTCGAGCAGGGTAGAAGGCATAAATGACGGTTACACAGCGGGCTTGATGCCGCAGCCTTTCAGAATGATGTGGATAAGGTTGTTGCTTGCGTCTTCCATGTCCTGCTTGGTCAGGCGGCTGCGGCCGGTAACCTGGCAGATCTGGGTAGCGAAGTCGGCGTAGTGCTGGGTGCTGCCCCAAAGCAGGAAGATCAGGTGCACCGGGTCGACCGGGTCCATCTTGCCGGCTTCGATCCAGGCCTGGAACACGGCAGCCCGGCCGCGGAACCACTCGCGGTAGTCAGCACTGAAATATTCGGTCAGGCAGGTGCCACCGCTGATTACTTCCATGGCGAAAATCCGCGAGGCCTGCGGGTTGCGGCGCGAGAACTCCATCTTGGTGCGGATGTACTGGCTCAGCGCTTCACCGGGGTCGTCCTCGACGCTCAAGGCGTTGAAGGTACTGTCCCACAACTCGATGATGTTGCTGAGCACGGCAATGTACAGGCCCAGCTTGTTGGTGAAGTAGTAGTGCAGGTTGGCCTTGGGCAATTCCGCCTTCAGGGCGATGGTGTTCATGCTGGTGCCCTTGAACCCATGGCGAGCGAACTCGTCCTCGGCGGCCTGGATAATGGCCTGTTCGTTTTTCTGGCGGATGCGGCCCGCGGGCTTGCCCGAGGCGGAGAGGCGGTGCGCAGGGACTTCTAGGGTCATGGACGATTCCGTACGGGTCAGTGGCTGCGGCTGTCGGACAAGATTACCTGCCTGCGCCGAAGTGACAAGCGTTTGCGGCACAGACTGGCATCAACGTGTCGCAGCCAGGCTGTCGAGGAAGCTTTCCAGTACCAGATTGGGCCGCCTGCCCTTACGCGTTACCCAGCTCAGGCTCAGGTCATAGAAGCGCTGTTGGGGCTTGAGGGCGCGCAAGCGGCCTTGCTGCACCCACAACGTGGCGTAGTGGTCGGGCAGGTAGCCAATGTAGCGCCCGGTGAGGATGAGAAACGCCATGCCTTCGCGGTCCGAAGCACTGGCCGTGCAGTTCAGCGCCTGGTAATGGGCCTGGATGTCGGCGGGCAGGCGGAATGTGGGGGTGATGGCTTCCTGGCTGTTGAGGCGGTCGTCGTCGACCTGCTGGTCATCGGCATAGAACAGCGGGTGGCCGACCGCGCAGTACAACAGCGAGCGTTCGCTGTACAACGGCTGGTACTCAAGGCCCGACAGCGGGCTGGTCTGAGGTACCACACCAACATGCAGGCTGCCGTCGAGCACGCCGTGTTCGACCTGGCTGGGGGCGATCATGCGGATCTGTATACGCACATCGGGCCCGCGGTCCTTGAGTTCGGCCAGGGCATGGGTGATGCGCATGTGCGGCAGGGTGACCAGGTTGTCGGTCAGGCCAATGTTCAACTCGCCACGCAAGTGCTGGTGCAGGCCGTTGACCTCGGTGCGGAAACTTTCCAGGGCGCTGAGCAGTTGCAGTGCCGAATGGTAGACCTCGCGGCCTTCCTCGGTCAGCGAGAAACCGGCGCGGCCACGTTGGCACAGGCGCAGGCCAAGGCGTTGCTCCAGGTCGTTCATTTGCTGGCTGATGGCCGAGCGGCCAATGCCCAGCACGTTCTCGGCGGCCGAAAAGCCACCGCACTCGACCACGCTGCGGTAGATCTTCAGCAGGCGGATGTCGAAATCGCTGACTTGGGCGAGTGGATCGGGGCGTCGGCTCATCAGTTTAGTCACGGCCTGTCTGAAGATTAGAAATGTTGGCTTTTTCAGACTTTATCGCCGTGCCAATTTAGCTGCAACAACATACATCGTTGCCTAATCGTCTTTCGAGGAACCGCCGATGAACATGCCCGAAACCGCTCCCGCCGGTATCGCCAGCCAGCTCAAGCTGGATGCCCACTGGATGCCTTACACCGCCAACCGCAACTTCCACCGCGACCCACGGTTGATCGTGGCGGCCGAAGGCAACTACCTGGTCGATGACCAGGGGCGCAAGATCTTTGATGCGCTGTCTGGCCTGTGGACCTGCGGCGCCGGGCACACCCGCAAGGAAATTACCGATGCGGTCACCCGTCAGCTGAGTACCCTGGACTATTCCCCGGCGTTCCAGTTTGGCCATCCGCTGTCGTTCCAGCTGGCGGAAAAGATTGCTGATCTGGTTCCAGGCGATCTGAACCACGTCTTTTATACCAACTCCGGTTCCGAGTGCGCCGACACCGCGCTGAAGATGGTGCGTGCCTACTGGCGCTTGAAAGGCCAGGCGACCAAGACCAAGATCATCGGCCGTGCCCGCGGCTACCATGGCGTGAACATCGCCGGTACCAGCCTGGGTGGGGTGAACGGTAACCGCAAGATGTTCGGCCAGTTGCTGGATGTCGACCACCTGCCTCACACCGTGCTGCCGGTGAACGCCTTCTCCAAGGGCATGCCGGAGGAGGGCGGTATTGCCCTGGCTGACGAAATGCTCAAGCTGATCGAGCTGCACGATGCCTCCAACATCGCTGCGGTGATCGTCGAGCCGCTGGCGGGGTCTGCCGGTGTACTGCCGCCGCCTAAGGGTTACCTGAAGCGCCTGCGTGAAATCTGCACCCAGCACAACATCCTGCTGATCTTCGACGAAGTGATCACCGGCTTTGGCCGCATGGGCGCGATGACCGGTGCTGAAGCCTTCGGCGTCACCCCGGACCTGATGTGCATCGCCAAGCAGGTAACCAACGGCGCCATCCCGATGGGCGCGGTGATTGCCAGCAGTGAGATCTACCACACCTTCATGAACCAGCCGACGCCGGAATACGCCGTGGAATTCCCGCACGGCTACACCTATTCGGCCCACCCGGTGGCCTGCGCCGCCGGTATCGCCGCGCTGGACCTGCTGCAGAAGGAAAACCTGGTGCAGTCCGCCGCCGAGCTGGCGCCGCACTTCGAGAAGCTGCTGCACGGCGTGAAGGGCACCAAGAACGTTGTCGATATCCGTAACTACGGCCTGGCCGGCGCCATCCAGATCGCCGCCCGTGACGGTGATGCCATCGTCCGCCCGTACGAAGTGGCGATGAAATTGTGGAAGGCAGGCTTCTATGTACGCTTCGGTGGCGACACCCTGCAGTTCGGCCCAACGTTCAACACCACGCCGCAGGAACTGGATCGCTTGTTCGACGCCGTCGGCGAAAACCTGAACCTGATCGACTGATCTTTCCGATTTCGATGCCAGGCGCGCGCATGTATAGATAGCGCGCCTGCCTCTACCTTCTATATCCGGAGTTTTGCATGAGCATTGTTCAGCACCTGATCCATGGCGAGCTGGTTTCCAAAGGTGAGCGCACCGCCGATGTCTTCAACCCGTCCACCGGCCAGGCTGTACGCAAGGTCGAGCTGGCCAGTCGCGCGACTGTGCAGGAAGCGATCGACTCCGCCAAGGCGGCCTTCCCGGCCTGGCGCAACACCCCACCGGCCAAGCGCGCCCAGGTAATGTTCCGCTTCAAGCAACTGCTGGAGCAGAACGAAGCCAAGATTTCGCAGATGATCAGCGAAGAGCATGGCAAGACCTTGGAAGACGCAGCCGGCGAACTGAAGCGCGGCATCGAGAACGTCGAGTTCGCCTGCGCAGCGCCAGAAGTATTGAAAGGCGAGTACAGCCGCAACGTCGGCCCGAACATCGATGCCTGGTCCGACTTCCAGCCGCTGGGCGTGGTCGCTGGCATTACCCCGTTCAACTTCCCGGCCATGGTGCCGCTGTGGATGTACCCACTGGCTATCGCCTGCGGCAACGCTTTCATCCTCAAGCCGTCCGAGCGTGACCCCAGCTCGACCCTGTACATCGCCCAGTTGCTGCTGGAAGCCGGCTTGCCGAAGGGCATCCTGAACGTGGTGCACGGTGACAAGGAAGCGGTGGATGCACTGATTGAAGCGCCAGAAGTAAAAGCACTGAGCTTTGTCGGTTCAACGCCGATCGCCGAGTACATCTATGCCGAAGGCACCAAGCGTGGCAAGCGCGTGCAAGCCTTGGGTGGCGCGAAGAACCACGCGGTACTGATGCCGGATGCCGACCTGGACAACGCCGTCAGCGCACTGATGGGCGCGGCCTACGGTTCGTGCGGCGAGCGCTGCATGGCCATTTCGGTGGCGGTATGCGTGGGTGACCAGGTGGCCGATGCCCTGATTGCCAAGCTGGAACCGCAGATCAAGGCACTGAAGATTGGTGCCGGCACTTCGTGCGGCCTGGACATGGGCCCGTTGGTAACGGCTGCTGCCCGTGACAAGGTAGTGGGTTACATCGATGACGGTGTTGCTGCTGGCGCCAAGCTGGTGGTGGATGGCCGCGGCTTCCGTGTAGCCGGTAATGAAGATGGCTACTTCGTGGGTGGCACCCTGTTCGACAAGGTGACCCCGGAGATGCGTATCTATAAAGAAGAGATCTTCGGGCCGGTGCTATGCGTGGTGCGTGTGAACAGCCTGGAGCAGGCCATGCAGCTGATCAATGATCACGAGTATGGCAACGGGACCTGCATCTTCACCCGTGACGGTGAAGCGGCGCGCCTGTTCTGCGACGAGATCGAAGTGGGCATGGTAGGTGTGAACGTGCCACTGCCGGTGCCGGTGGCTTATCACAGCTTTGGTGGCTGGAAGCGTTCGCTGTTCGGTGACCTGCATGCCTATGGCCCGGACGGGGTGCGCTTCTATACCCGTCGCAAGGCGATTACCCAGCGCTGGCCGCAGCGTGCCAGCCATGAAGCGTCGCAGTTTGCATTCCCTAGCCTTTAAGGCAGGTAACTAAAAGCGGGGAGGCCGAAAGGCCTCCCCGCTTTGTTTTTGGGGGTGTTCGCCTTGGGGATTCAGCAGTGTTCGGCTTGGGTCTTTCAGCGCCTGTGAGATCGAGCGCCGCCCGCGCGGCGCATCGCGACGCAAGGCCGCTCCCACATCTGTTTCGGGCCAATCCCGCTTGTGCCATTGGCGCGCGACCCCTTGTTTGTTCCATTCGATATCGAGGGTTGCACCGCCCCGTCTCCGCAATCTCCAGCCATACACCCAGGGTGCGAGTGCGGAGGAGGCAGGAGTAACTGGCCCGAAACAAATGTGGGAGCGGCCTTGCGTCGCGCGGGCGGCGCTCGATCTCATAGGCGCAGAAGGTGTTGTGGCGGGCACCTGTTAGCCTTTCTAGGGTATTTCCCGCTTATATTTCAGTTTCTTGAAATTAAAGGTTGACGCCCTTCCGAATCCCCTTATAATGCGCCCCACTTCCAGCGACATCGGAACGACAAACTCCTTGAGATTCAATGAGTTAGATAGTTAAGGTGCTGCTGAAAGGGCTACGATCGAAAGATCGCAAGCGGTTGAAATGGTGGTTGACAGCGCTTCTAAACGCTGTATGATTCACCTCCCGCTACGAGAGATCGCAGCGAGTTAAGTGTTTGAGGCTAAACGAGTTTCTCGGAAAAAACTTCAAAATAAACGCTTGACAGGCTCTGAGGAAAGCGTAGAATGCGCGCCTCGGTTGAGACGAAAAGCTCTTAACCAAACGCTCTTTAACAAATTGAATCAAGCAATTCGTGTGGGTGCTTGTGAGTATGGACTGATAGTCAAAAAGATTATCAGCATCACAAGTGACCATGCGAGAAATCACATAGTCATTTGAGATTGCTGAGCCAAGTTTAGGGTTTCTTAAAAACCCAAGCAGTATTGAACTGAAGAGTTTGATCATGGCTCAGATTGAACGCTGGCGGCAGGCCTAACACATGCAAGTCGAGCGGATGAGAAGAGCTTGCTCTTCGATTCAGCGGCGGACGGGTGAGTAATGCCTAGGAATCTGCCTGGTAGTGGGGGACAACGTTTCGAAAGGAACGCTAATACCGCATACGTCCTACGGGAGAAAGCAGGGGACCTTCGGGCCTTGCGCTATCAGATGAGCCTAGGTCGGATTAGCTAGTTGGTGAGGTAATGGCTCACCAAGGCGACGATCCGTAACTGGTCTGAGAGGATGATCAGTCACACTGGAACTGAGACACGGTCCAGACTCCTACGGGAGGCAGCAGTGGGGAATATTGGACAATGGGCGAAAGCCTGATCCAGCCATGCCGCGTGTGTGAAGAAGGTCTTCGGATTGTAAAGCACTTTAAGTTGGGAGGAAGGGCATTAACCTAATACGTTAGTGTTTTGACGTTACCGACAGAATAAGCACCGGCTAACTCTGTGCCAGCAGCCGCGGTAATACAGAGGGTGCAAGCGTTAATCGGAATTACTGGGCGTAAAGCGCGCGTAGGTGGTTTGTTAAGTTGGATGTGAAAGCCCCGGGCTCAACCTGGGAACTGCATCCAAAACTGGCAAGCTAGAGTACGGTAGAGGGTGGTGGAATTTCCTGTGTAGCGGTGAAATGCGTAGATATAGGAAGGAACACCAGTGGCGAAGGCGACCACCTGGACTGATACTGACACTGAGGTGCGAAAGCGTGGGGAGCAAACAGGATTAGATACCCTGGTAGTCCACGCCGTAAACGATGTCAACTAGCCGTTGGAATCCTTGAGATTTTAGTGGCGCAGCTAACGCATTAAGTTGACCGCCTGGGGAGTACGGCCGCAAGGTTAAAACTCAAATGAATTGACGGGGGCCCGCACAAGCGGTGGAGCATGTGGTTTAATTCGAAGCAACGCGAAGAACCTTACCAGGCCTTGACATGCAGAGAACTTTCCAGAGATGGATTGGTGCCTTCGGGAACTCTGACACAGGTGCTGCATGGCTGTCGTCAGCTCGTGTCGTGAGATGTTGGGTTAAGTCCCGTAACGAGCGCAACCCTTGTCCTTAGTTACCAGCACGTTATGGTGGGCACTCTAAGGAGACTGCCGGTGACAAACCGGAGGAAGGTGGGGATGACGTCAAGTCATCATGGCCCTTACGGCCTGGGCTACACACGTGCTACAATGGTCGGTACAGAGGGTTGCCAAGCCGCGAGGTGGAGCTAATCTCACAAAACCGATCGTAGTCCGGATCGCAGTCTGCAACTCGACTGCGTGAAGTCGGAATCGCTAGTAATCGCGAATCAGAATGTCGCGGTGAATACGTTCCCGGGCCTTGTACACACCGCCCGTCACACCATGGGAGTGGGTTGCACCAGAAGTAGCTAGTCTAACCTTCGGGAGGACGGTTACCACGGTGTGATTCATGACTGGGGTGAAGTCGTAACAAGGTAGCCGTAGGGGAACCTGCGGCTGGATCACCTCCTTAATCGACGACATCAGCCTGCTGATGAGCTCCCACACGAATTGCTTGATTCTTTGTAAAAGACGATCAAGGCCTTCTGCAGGCCTCGCGTTGTTCCTGATCAGAACTTGGAAATGAGCATTCGCTTCGAATGTTGATTTCTGACTTTTGTCAGATCGTTCTTTAAAAATTCGGATATGTGATAGAAATAGACTGAACACCAGTTTCACTGCTGGTGGATCAGGCTAAGGTAAAATTTGTGAGTTCTGCTCGAAAGAGCAACGTGCGAATTTTCGGCGAATGTCGTCTTCACAGTATAACCAGATTGCTTGGGGTTATATGGTCAAGTGAAGAAGCGCATACGGTGGATGCCTTGGCAGTCAGAGGCGATGAAAGACGTGGTAGCCTGCGAAAAGCTTTGGGGAGTCGGCAAACAGACTGTGATCCAGAGATCTCTGAATGGGGGAACCCAGCCAGCACAAGCTGGTTATCTTGTACTGAATACATAGGTGCAAGAGGCGAACCAGGGGAACTGAAACATCTAAGTACCCTGAGGAAAAGAAATCAACCGAGATTCCCTTAGTAGTGGCGAGCGAACGGGGACCAGCCCTTAAGTTGGTTTGAGATTAGTGGAACGCTCTGGAAAGTGCGGCCATAGTGGGTGATAGCCCCGTACACGAAAATCTCTTATCAATGAAATCGAGTAGGACGGAGCACGAGAAACTTTGTCTGAATATGGGGGGACCATCCTCCAAGGCTAAATACTACTGACTGACCGATAGTGAACTAGTACCGTGAGGGAAAGGCGAAAAGAACCCCGGAGAGGGGAGTGAAATAGATCCTGAAACCGTATGCGTACAAGCAGTGGGAGCCTACTTGTTAGGTGACTGCGTACCTTTTGTATAATGGGTCAGCGACTTATATTCAGTGGCGAGCTTAACCGAATAGGGGAGGCGTAGCGAAAGCGAGTCTTAATAGGGCGTTTAGTCGCTGGGTATAGACCCGAAACCGGGCGATCTATCCATGGGCAGGTTGAAGGTTAGGTAACACTGACTGGAGGACCGAACCGACTACCGTTGAAAAGTTAGCGGATGACCTGTGGATCGGAGTGAAAGGCTAATCAAGCTCGGAGATAGCTGGTTCTCCTCGAAAGCTATTTAGGTAGCGCCTCATGTATCACTGTAGGGGGTAGAGCACTGTTTCGGCTAGGGGGTCATCCCGACTTACCAAACCGATGCAAACTCCGAATACCTACAAGTGCCGAGCATGGGAGACACACGGCGGGTGCTAACGTCCGTCGTGAAAAGGGAAACAACCCAGACCGTCAGCTAAGGTCCCAAAGTCATGGTTAAGTGGGAAACGATGTGGGAAGGCTTAGACAGCTAGGAGGTTGGCTTAGAAGCAGCCACCCTTTAAAGAAAGCGTAATAGCTCACTAGTCGAGTCGGCCTGCGCGGAAGATGTAACGGGGCTCAAACCATGCACCGAAGCTACGGGTATCACCTTTTGGTGATGCGGTAGAGGAGCGTTCTGTAAGCCTGTGAAGGTGAGTTGAGAAGCTTGCTGGAGGTATCAGAAGTGCGAATGCTGACATGAGTAACGACAATGCGAGTGAAAAACTCGCACGCCGAAAGACCAAGGTTTCCTGCGCAACGTTAATCGACGCAGGGTTAGTCGGTCCCTAAGGCGAGGCTGAAAAGCGTAGTCGATGGAAAACAGGTTAATATTCCTGTACTTCCAGTTATTGCGATGGAGGGACGGAGAAGGTTAGGCCAGCCTGGCGTTGGTTGTCCAGGTTTAAGGTGGTAGGCTGGAATCTTAGGCAAATCCGGGATTTCAAGGCCGAGAGCTGATGACGAGTTGCCATTAGGCGACGAAGTGGTTGATACCATGCTTCCAAGAAAAGCTCCTAAGCTTCAGATAACTGGGAACCGTACCCCAAACCGACACAGGTGGTTAGGTAGAGAATACCAAGGCGCTTGAGAGAACTCGGGTGAAGGAACTAGGCAAAATGGCACCGTAACTTCGGGAGAAGGTGCGCCGGCGAGGGTCAAGGACTTGCTCCGTAAGCCCATGCCGGTCGAAGATACCAGGCCGCTGCGACTGTTTATTAAAAACACAGCACTCTGCAAACACGAAAGTGGACGTATAGGGTGTGACGCCTGCCCGGTGCCGGAAGGTTAATTGATGGGGTTAGCGCAAGCGAAGCTCTTGATCGAAGCCCCGGTAAACGGCGGCCGTAACTATAACGGTCCTAAGGTAGCGAAATTCCTTGTCGGGTAAGTTCCGACCTGCACGAATGGCGTAACGATGGCGGCGCTGTCTCCACCCGAGACTCAGTGAAATTGAAATCGCTGTGAAGATGCAGTGTATCCGCGGCTAGACGGAAAGACCCCGTGAACCTTTACTATAGCTTTGCACTGGACTTTGAATTTGCTTGTGTAGGATAGGTGGGAGGCTTTGAAGTGGGGACGCCAGTTCTCATGGAGCCATCCTTGAAATACCACCCTGGCAACTTTGAGGTTCTAACTCAGGTCCGTTATCCGGATCGAGGACAGTGTATGGTGGGTAGTTTGACTGGGGCGGTCTCCTCCCAAAGAGTAACGGAGGAGTACGAAGGTGCGCTCAGACCGGTCGGAAATCGGTCGTAGAGTATAAAGGCAAAAGCGCGCTTGACTGCGAGACACACACGTCGAGCAGGTACGAAAGTAGGTCTTAGTGATCCGGTGGTTCTGTATGGAAGGGCCATCGCTCAACGGATAAAAGGTACTCCGGGGATAACAGGCTGATACCGCCCAAGAGTTCATATCGACGGCGGTGTTTGGCACCTCGATGTCGGCTCATCACATCCTGGGGCTGAAGCCGGTCCCAAGGGTATGGCTGTTCGCCATTTAAAGTGGTACGCGAGCTGGGTTTAGAACGTCGTGAGACAGTTCGGTCCCTATCTGCCGTGGACGTTTGAGATTTGAGAGGGGCTGCTCCTAGTACGAGAGGACCGGAGTGGACGAACCTCTGGTGTTCCGGTTGTCACGCCAGTGGCATTGCCGGGTAGCTATGTTCGGAAGAGATAACCGCTGAAAGCATCTAAGCGGGAAACTTGCCTCAAGATGAGATCTCACTGGGATCTTGAATCCCCTGAAGGGCCGTCGAAGACTACGACGTTGATAGGTTGGGTGTGTAAGCGCTGTGAGGCGTTGAGCTAACCAATACTAATTGCCCGTGAGGCTTGACCATATAACACCCAAGCAATTTGCGCGTAAGAAGCCAAATTGTGGTGGTGAAGATGATACGAACCGAAAGTTCGCAACAACCCACAAATATCGCATATCCGGATTC
Source organism: Pseudomonas putida NBRC 14164 (assembly GCF_000412675.1). NCBI lineage: Bacteria > Pseudomonadati > Pseudomonadota > Gammaproteobacteria > Pseudomonadales > Pseudomonadaceae > Pseudomonas > Pseudomonas putida. The sequence continues at coordinate 791,485 of NC_021505.1, forward strand.
GCTGGGCTGTCCATCTGGACATTCTGGCTACAGATTTTCTTGACGACCATAGAGCATTGGAACCACCTGATCCCATCCCGAACTCAGTAGTGAAACGATGCATCGCCGATGGTAGTGTGGGGTTTCCCCATGTGAGAGTAGGTCATCGTCAAGATTCATTTCGCAAAACCCCTATCTGCGCATGCAGGTAGGGGTTTTGTCTTTTCCGTCCAGGAAAAGATTTGTCTCCATGCATGCCATGGTCCACGGCATGCCCCGTGATATGGTTCCGCATCGGAATCAACCGCCTCCCAGGGAATGCTCAATGGCTACTACCACTCTCCACCCCGGCTTCATGATCGTCCACGGCAACCGCCTCGACGACCTGCGCAGTCTGGTGGTGAGCTGGATGCGTCGCTACCCCTTGGCGCCGCTGGAAAACGAAATCGCCCTGGTACAAAGCAATGGCATCGCCCAATGGCTCAAGCTCGCCCTGGCCGAAGACCCGCTTGAAGACGACCAGGGTGGCTGTGGCATCGCTGCCGCAATCGATGTACAACTGCCCGGCAGCTTCATGTGGCAGTTATACCGAAGCGTGTTGGGCCGCGATGAAATTCCTGAAGTTTCCCTGCTCGACAAGGCCCCGCTGACCTGGCGCCTGATGCGCCTGCTGCCGGCCCTGATCGAGCGACCGCATTTCGAACCGCTGCGGCGCTTCCTTACCGACGACAGCGACCTGCGCAAGCGTTACCAACTCGCCGAGCGGCTGGCCGACCTGTTCGACCAGTACCAGGTCTACCGCGCTGATTGGCTCAAGGACTGGGCGGCGGGCGAGCACATTCTCAACACCGCCCGCGGCGAGCGCAAAGCGCTGCCCCCGGGCAATCGCTGGCAGGCCGAATTGTGGCGTGCGCTGCTGGATGATGTCGGTGAAGCGGGCATGGCACAGAGCCGCGCCGGGGTGCATCAGCGCTTCATCGAGCGTATCAACGGCCTGCAGCAGGCACCGGCCGGGCTGCCACCGCGGGTAATCGTGTTCGGTATCTCTTCGCTACCAGCCCAGGCCCTGGAAGCATTGGCGGGCCTGGCACGCTTCAGTCAGGTGCTGCTGTGCGTGCACAACCCCTGCCGCCACCACTGGGCCGATATCGTTGCCGACAAGGATTTGCTGCGCCATCAGTACAAGCGCCAGCAGCGCAAGCAGGGTATGCCCCTGCAACTGGACGATCAGTCGCTGCATCAACATGCTCACCCGTTGCTGGCAGCCTGGGGCAAACAAGGCCGTGACTACATCAACCTGCTCGACAGTTATGACGACCCAGGCAGCTACCAGGGTGTGTTCAGCGATGGCCGCATCGACCTGTTCAGTGATGGCTCGCCCACAACGCTGCTAAACCAGTTGCAGGACGACATTCTCGAGCTGCGCCCGCTCGCTGAAACCCGCGAACTTTGGCCGGCAGTCGACACGGTGAAAGACCGTTCGGTACGTTTCCACATTGCCCACAGCCCGCAACGCGAAGTGGAGATCCTGCACGACCAGCTGCTGGCCCGCTTCAGCGCCGACCCTACCTTGCGCCCGCGTGACGTGATCGTCATGCTGCCGGCCGTCGACACCTACGCGCCGCATATCCGCGCGGTGTTCGGCCAGTTGCAACGCAATGACCCGCGCTACATTCCGTTCACCCTCACCGACCAGGGCCAGCGCGGTCGCGAGCCTCTGCTGATCGCCCTCGAACACCTGCTGAAGTTGCCGGACAGCCGTTTCGCGGTCAGCGAAGTGCTCGACCTGCTGGACGTACCGGCCGTGCGGGCACGGTTTGGCATTCGCGAAAACGACCTGCCTACCCTGCACCGCTGGATCGAGGGCGCCGGCATTCGCTGGGGGCTCAATGCCGAGCAGCGGGCCAGCTTGGGCTTGCCCGCAGGGCTTGAACAGAACAGCTGGCGTTTTGGCTTGCGGCGCATGCTGCTGGGCTACGCGGTGGGCGTGGGTGAAGCGTGTGATGGCATCGAACCCTACGATGAAATCGGTGGCCTGGACGCGGCATTGATCGGCCCGCTGGCCGCGCTGCTCGACGCGCTCGAAGTGGCCTATCAGGCCTTGTCCGAGCCTGCTACCGTCAGCCAGTGGGGGGAGCGCCTGAATGCCTTGTTGCAAGTGTTCTTCCTCGCCGAGGGCGAGCACGACGAATTCCTGCTGATGCAGTTGCAGGAGCTGCGCGACAGCTGGCTCGAAGTGTGCGAGGCCGTTGACCTGCAAGACCCGCTGCCGCTGACCGTAGTCCGTGAAGCCTGGCTGTCGGGCCTCGACCAGGGCAAGCTGTCGCAACGTTTCCTCGCCGGTTCGGTGAACTTCTGCACCCTCATGCCCATGCGCGCCATCCCGTTTCGCGTGGTCTGCCTGCTGGGCATGAACGATGGCGACTACCCCCGCGCCCAGCAACCGCTGGACTTCGACCTGATGGCCAGCGACTACCGACCCGGTGACCGCTCGCGCCGCGAAGATGACCGCTACCTGCTGCTCGAAGCGCTGCTGTCAGCACGTGACCAGCTGTATATCAGCTGGATCGGGCGCAGTATCCGCGACAACAGCGAACGCCCGGCCTCGGTACTGATCGGCCAGTTGCGCGATCACCTTGCCGCCGGCTGGCATCTGGCCGGCGCAGAGGAAGGGCAGCCCGCACAACCGGGTGAGCAGTTTTTACACGCCCTGACCCAGGAGCACCCACTGCAACCGTTCAGCTCGCGTTACTTCGAGAAGGGCAGCCCGCTGTTCAGCTTCGCCCACGAATGGCAGGTGCTGCACCGGCAGAGTGAGGAGGATGAGCAGGGCGACTCCGACCTGCCGCCTTACCAGGACGATGAAGCCTTGAGCCTCACCCAACTGAATGACTTTCTGCGCCACCCGGTGCGGCATTTCTTCAGTCAGCGGCTGAAGGTGTATTTCGAAGCGCTGGAAGCGCCAACCCCAGATGAAGAACCGTTCGTTCTCGATACCCTGCAACGCTACGGCGCCAGCGAAAGCCTGCTGGGTGCGGCGCTGTCCGAGCCGGACAATGCCGAGCAAGCCTTGCAGGCACAGGCCCGACGTCTGCAGGCCTGTGGCTTGCTGCCGTTGGCCGGCTTTGGCGAGTTGCTGCAAAGCGAGTTGATCGAACCTCTACCAGACTTGCTGCAACGCCACCGCCAGTTGTTGCAACGCTGGCCCCAGCTGGTCGAGGGCGCGTTGCCGGTGCATTTCGAGCACGGCCAACATCGGCTCGAAGGCTGGCTGGGCCGTGTGTTCCAGGCGGATGACCAGAGCCTGCTGAGCATCACCACCGTGCCTAACACTATCAGCGCCGGGCGCAACAACCTCAAGTGGCACCGCCTGATTGCGCCCTGGGTTACGCACCTGGCGGCCTGCGCGGCGGGCTACCACTACAACAGTGCCCTGGTGGCCAGTGACCTGACTCTGCTGCTCGCACCGCTGCCGCAAGACCAGGCCGCCCAATTACTGGGCGACCTGTTGGTGGCCCGCCAGGCGGCAATGAACGCGCCGCTGCCGATTGCAGCCAAGACTGCGTTCGCCTGGCTGGCCCAGGACGATGCCGACAAAGCCCTGGCCGCAGCTGCCCGTGCCTATGAGGGCGACGAGCGCACCAGTTTCGGTGAGCGCAATGAAAGCATCGCCCTGGCCCGACAGTACCGCGACTTCGCCGCACTCACCGCTGACGAAACCTTTGAAGGCTGGTGCGAAACCTTGTACCGCCCATTGTTCACCGCCCCTTGGCAGGCCCTGGGCAACCCGGAGAAAGGCGCATGACCCAGGACCGTCCTCTGGCACTGAGTTTCCCCCTGCACGGCAGCCAGCTGATCGAGGCAAGCGCCGGTACGGGCAAGACCTTTACCATTTCGGCGCTGTACCTGCGCCTGATCCTCGGCCACGGGGGTGAGCAGGGTTTTGGTCGCGAGCTGCTGCCACCGCAGATCCTCGTGGTCACCTTCACCGACGCAGCCACCAAGGAACTGCGCGAACGTATCCGCGCCCGTCTGGCAGAGGCTGCACGGTTCTTCCGTGGCGAACTGGAACGCGCAGACCCGCTGCTGCATCAGCTGCGTGACGATTATCCGCAAGAGGCCTGGCCGCGTTGTGCAGGCCGCCTGGAAATCGCCGTGCAGTGGATGGACGAGGCTGCGGTATCGACCATCCACGGCTGGTGCCAGCGCATGCTTCGCGAGCATGCCTTCGACAGCGGCAGCCTGTTCACCCAGACCCTGGAAACCGACCACAGTGAACTGCTCGGCCAGGTCATGCGTGATTACTGGCGGCGCTTCTGCTATGGCATGCAAGGTGACGCACTGGTCTGGGTGCGTGGCAACTGGGGCAGCCCCGATGCCTTGCTGCCGCGCATTCGCCCACTGTTCGGCCGCGTGCGCGCCCAGCAGGACGGGCCAGAGCCCGCAGCCCTGATCCAGGCATCGCTGCAGCAACGTGACGAACAGTTGGCCCGGCTCAAGGCGCCGTGGGCGCAGTGGGCCGACGAACTGCGGCAAATCTGCCGCGATGCGCTGGCCGCCAAGCAGGTCGATGGCCGCAAGATGCAGGCCCGTTACTTCGAGCCCTGGTTCGACAAGCTCTCTGCCTGGGCCGGCGACGAGCAACTCGTGGAGCTCGACCTGGGTACCGGTTTCACCCGCCTGACGCCAGACGGGATGGCCGAAGCCTGGAAGGGCGAGCCACCCGAGCATCCGGCCCTCAACGCGATGCAGACACTGCCGCAACAATTGCAGGCCCTGGACAGCCCAGAGGCGCCCTTGCTCGAGCATGCCGCCAACTGGGTATCGGCGCGGTTCGAAATCGAGAAGCGCCGGCGTGCGGAAATGGGCTTCGACGACATGCTCGTGCGCCTGCAGCACGCCTTGGCCAGCGAGGCCGGTGAACGCCTGGCCGGCCTGATCCGCGAGCAGTTCCCGGTAGCCCTGATCGACGAATTCCAGGACACCGACCCGGTGCAGTACGGCATTTTCGAGCGCATCTACCAGATCAGCGAAAACCGCGCGGAAACCGGCCTGTTCATGATCGGTGACCCCAAGCAGGCGATCTACGCCTTCCGCGGTGCCGACATCTACACCTACCTCGCTGCACGGCGCGCCACCAGCGGCCGGCTGCATAGCCTGGACACCAACTACCGCTCCAGCACGGCCATGGTCGCGGCGGTCAACCAGGTATTCCTGCAGGCCGAGGCGCGTGATGCGGGGCGCGGGGCATTCCTGTTCCGCGAGCCCGATGACAACCCGCTGCCGTTCATCGAAGTCCGCGCCAAGGGCCGTGGCGAACAGCTGCTGATTGACGGGGAAGCAAGCGCAGCCCTGCAATGCTGGCAGCTGGCAAGCGAAGAGCCAGTCTCCAGCAGTGTCTACCGCCAGCAGTTGGCGGCCAGCTGCGCCAGCCATATCGTCGCCTTGCTCAATGGCGGTCAGCAGGGCACAGCGGGCTTCCAGAATGGCGAAGGCGAACTGCGCCCGTGCCTGCCCTCGGACATCGCCATCCTGGTGCGTGACGGCCATGAAGCGCAGATGGTCCGCGCCGAGCTGGCCGCACGCGATGTGCGCAGTGTGTACCTGTCCGACAAGGACTCGGTGTTTTCCGCCCAGGAAGCCCACGACCTGCTGGCCTGGCTCAAGGCCTGCGCCGAGCCAGACTCGGAGCGCCTGCTCAAGGCCGCACTGGCCAGCCTGACACTGGGCCTGTCGCTGGCCGCGCTGGACCGGCTGACCCAGGACGAACGGGTCTGGGAAGGTTGGGTCATGCGTTTTCGCCATTATCGCGATACCTGGCAACGCCAAGGTGTACTGCCCATGCTGCGGCACCTGCTGCACGACTTCCAACTGCCGCGCACGCTGATCCGCCGCAGTGACGGCGAACGTGTGCTGACCAACCTGCTGCACCTGGCCGAACTGCTGCAGCAGGCGGCGGGTGAGCTGGACGGTGAACAGGCGCTGATCCGCCACCTGGCCGAGCACCTGGCCAGTTCCGGGCAGGCCGGTGAAGAGCAGATCCTGCGCCTGGAGAGCGACGAACAGCTGGTCAAGGTGGTGACCATCCACAAGTCCAAGGGCCTGGAGTATCCCCTGGTTTACCTGCCGTTCATCTGCACCAGCAAACCGGTGGACGGTAGCCGCCTGCCGTTGGCCTGGCATGACAGCCACGGCGACGCCCACCTCACCCTGACCCCGGACCAGGCGCAGATCGAGCGGGCCGACGACGAGCGCCTGGCCGAAGACCTGCGTCTGCTCTACGTGGCCCTGACCCGTGCCCAGCATGCTTGCTGGCTGGGTGTTGCCGACTTGAAGCGTGGCAATCAAAAGAGTTCACAACTGCACCGCTCGGCACTTGGCTATCTGTTGGGTGGTGGCCTTGCCCTGGCAGGCTCTCAGCAGCTTACCCAGTGGTTGCAGGCGCTGGCGGCGACATGTCCGCACATCGCTTGCCCGGGCCTGCCGCCGGCAGATGAGCAGGTGTATCGCATGCCCCATGCCGACCGTGAGCTGCTGCCCGCACGCAAGCCGCGCCGCGCAGCGGCTGAGCATTGGTGGATCGCGTCGTACAGCGCCCTGCGTATCGGCGATCAGGCGCTGGTTGCCGACAGTTCGCAGGCCCAGCAACTGCTGGATGACGAAGTGGTCGATGCCCAGGTACTGCGCGAGGTGCCTGCCGACAGTGGCGACATTCACCGCTTCCCGCGGGGGCCGAACCCCGGCACCTTCCTGCATGGCTTGCTGGAATGGGCGGGCCGCGAGGGCTTCAGCCAGGTCAGCAGTGACCCGCAGTTGATCGAGCGCACCATTGGCCAGCGCTGCAACCGCCGCGACTGGACCGGCTGGATCCCCACCCTCAGCCAGTGGATGCGACGCCTGCTGGGCGAGGCGCTCCCGTTGCCGGGCAGCGACCAGGGCGTGATGCTGGGGCAGTTGCGTCATTACCAGATCGAAATGGAGTTCTGGTTCGCGAGCCACCAGGTCGACGCCGAACAACTCGACCGCCTGGTGGCACGCCACACCCATCCGGGCCTGGCACGCCCGGCGGCGCAGCCGACCGTGCTCAACGGCATGTTCAAAGGTTTCATCGACCTCGCGTTCGAGCTGGACGGGCGTTACTACGTCACCGACTACAAGTCCAACTGGCTGGGCCCGGACATCCAGGCCTACGACGCCATGGCCATGGAAAAGGCCATTATCGAGCACCGCTACGACCTGCAGTACGTGCTGTACCTGCTGGCCCTGCACCGCCAGTTGCGCGCTCGCCTGCCGGACTACGATTACGACCGCCATGTCGGCGGCGCCCTGTTCATCTTCCTGCGCGGCGCGAGCAGCAGCGGCCACGGCGTGTACCACACCAAGCCACCGCGCGAGCTGATCGAAAGCCTTGATGCGCTGTTCCGTGGCGAGCACCCACCGGCACAGCAGGACCTGTTTGCCGGAGCCGAGATATGAGCCGAAACCTGGTTGACCTGTTGCCCACCCCGTTGCACGCCGAGCACTTGCTGGCGCTGGCGCCGCAGCATGACAGCGGTGACCTGCTGCAACTGCTCGACCGCTGGGTAGAGCGGGGCTGGCTGCGGGCCCTGGACCGTGCGTTCGTGTCGTTCCTCGAAGAGCGCGCCCCCGGCAGTGATCCCTTGCTGTTGCTGGCGGCAGCATTGGCCAGCCACCAACTGGGCCACGGCCATGTCTGCCTCGACCTGCAGCAAACCCTGGCCGAGCCCGACTTCGCCCTGTCGCTGCCGCCTGAAGGCGATGCCCTGATCGGGCCCTTGCTGCTGCCGTCGCAGTTGCTGGCCAACCTCGATCTGAATGCCTGGCGCCAGCGCATCGCCGCCAGCTCGCTGGTGGCCGCTGGCGATACCCCGGGCCAACAAGCCCGGCCACTGGTACTCAGCGGTGAGCGCTTGTATCTGCGCCGTTACTGGAGCTACGAGCGGCGTATCGACCATACCTTGCGTCAGCGCCTGACCCAGGCCGAAGCACCGCTGCCCGACCTGTCAGATCGCCTGGCACAGCTGTTCGAGGGCGGTGCACCAGATGGCCAGGTGGACTGGCAGAAGCTCGCCTGTGCGCTGGCCACCCGTGCCGGTTTCAGCATCATCACGGGTGGCCCCGGCACGGGTAAAACCACCACCGTGGTGCGCCTACTGGCCTTGCTGCAAGGCCCGGCGGTGGAGCAGGGCAGGCCGCTGCGCATCCGCCTGGCCGCGCCGACGGGCAAAGCCGCTGCGCGCCTGACCGAATCCATTGGCCAGCAAGTCGAGCGCCTGCAAGTCAGTGCCGAAGTACGCGGGCAAATCCCCACTGACGTCAGCACCGTGCACCGCCTGCTCGGCAGCCGCCCCGGCTCCCGGCACTTCCGCCATCACGCCGCCAACCCGCTGCCGCTGGATGTGCTGGTGGTCGACGAAGCATCGATGATCGACCTGGAAATGATGGCCAACCTGCTCGACGCCTTGCCACCCCGGGCGCGTCTGGTGCTGCTGGGCGACAAGGACCAGTTGGCCTCGGTCGAGGCCGGTGCGGTACTGGGCGACCTGTGCCGGGATGCCGAAGAGGGTTATTACTCGCGAGCGACCGCTGCGTGGCTGGAGCAGATCAGTGGCGAGTCGCTGGCCGCCAGCGGCCTCAAGGCCGGTGATGGGCAGCGCAATCCGCTGGCCCAGCAATTGGTGATGCTGCGCTTCTCACGGCGCTTCGGCGAAGGCAGCGGCATCGGCCAGCTGGCGCGGCTGGTCAATCGCCAGGATTCCCACGCGGCGCGCAACCTGCTGGCCAAGCCGCCGGCCGACGTGCACAGCCTTGCCCTCAAGCATGAGCAGGACCGTGCTTTCGACCGCCTGCTACTTGACGGCCTGAACCGCGGTGCCGAAGGCCCGCAGGGCTATCGCAGCTACCTGCGCACCCTTGGCCGCTACCGGCCTGCACTGGAAACCGCCTTTGACGACCCTGCGTGGGAACAATGGGCAGGCAAGGTGCTGCACAGCTTTGAAGACTTCCAGTTGCTATGCGCGGTACGCCGGGGGGCCTGGGGTGTCGAAGGCCTCAACGAACGGGTGGCCCGGGTGCTTCACAATGCCGGCCTTATCGACAGCCAGCAGCCCTGGTACGAAGGGCGCCCGGTGTTGGTGACCCGCAACGACTACGGCCTGGGCCTGATGAACGGTGATATCGGCATTGCCTTGCGCCTGCCGGACGAGCGCGGTGAGCCGCTGCTGCGGGTGGCCTTCCCGCGGAACGACGGCAGTGGTGGTGTGCGTTTCGTCTTGCCCAGCCGGCTCAATGAAGTGGAAACGGTATTTGCCATGACCGTGCACAAGTCCCAGGGCTCGGAGTTCAGCCACACGGCCCTGGTGCTGCCGGATGCGCTCAACCCGGTGCTGACCAAGGAGCTGGTATACACCGGCATCACCCGGGCCAAGCACTGCTTCAGCCTGGTCGAGCCACGCCAGGGCATTTTCGAAGAAGCGGTGGCGCGCAAGGTGCGGCGTATTTCCGGGTTGATGCTGGAACAGGTGTAAGACCGCCAGGCCCAATCGCCGGCAAGCCAGCTCCCACAGGGATTCCACAGCCTTTGAAAGCTGTGCTGCACCTGTGGGAGCTGGCTTGCCGGCGATTGGGCCATCAACCCCGACACATGAACCAGCTCATTCCTACAACGATGCGGCCATGTGCTATCTTTGCGCCGATAGTGGTAAGGACTTTAAGAGATTTCCCACATGAACGTGGCCGCAAGGCGAGTGACAAGCTGTGCGCTTTCGCTATTGCTGGCCGTCCTGTTCCTTTCTGCAGGCCCCGCCCAGGCAGAAACCGCCACAACCGCCGCCCAGGTGCAGCAACGCGCCAAGGCCGTCACCCAAGTGGTACTCGGCATCTTCAGTTACGCCCGTTGGCCTGTCGAACCTTCACCCTTGCGCTTGTGCCTGGTCGGCCCGACCGAATACGCCGATGACCTGATCAAAGGCCATGTGCAGGAGTCCGGCCGCCCGCTGCAGGTGCGGCGCCTGCTGGCAGAAGACACTCAGGTCGCTCAAGCCTGCGATGCCATCTACATCGGCAAACTCGACCAGGGCCAGCGTGACCGGCTGTTCGAGCGCGTCAGCGGCCACCCGGTACTGAGCATCAGCGAAGCGAACGACCCGTGTACGGTTGGCAGCCTGTTCTGCCTGCGGGTCAGCGACCAGCAGGTGGCCTTTGACGTCAATCTCGACTCGGTGGCGCGTTCCGGCGTACGCATCCACCCCAGTGTGCTGCAGTTGTCGCGGCGCCGGGCGGTGCAGCCATGAAGCCGACCCGCAAGCAGGGCGTGCGCCCGACCCTGCGCTCGGTGCTGGGCCGTGGCCACCTCAGCGTTGCCTTGCTCGCCGTGGGCCTGGCCGGTATTTCACTCACGCTGCTGGGCGTGCTCGCCCTGCGCGTCTACGCCAATCACAACCTGCACCTGATCGCCCGGTCGATCAACTACACCGTGGAAGCGGCGGTGGTATTCGATGACAGTGCTGCGGCCAATGAATCGCTGGCGCTGATCGCCAGTCGCGAGGAGGTGGCCGAGGCCAAGGTCTTCAACGACGAAGGCGAGCTGCTGGCGCACTGGCAACGCGCCGATACTGGCATGCTCGCCAAGCTTGAAGTGCAGGTTGCCACCGCGTTGCTGGATGAGCCGGTGAACCTGCCGATCCTGCACCAGCAACAGCAGGTCGGGCACATCGAACTGGTCGGCCAGGGCCGTAGCCTGTTGCTGTTCCTGCTGAGCGGCTTGGCCGGCATCCTGTTCTGCACAATACTCAGTGCCTTGGCGGCGCAATACCTGTCGCGGCGACTGCTCAGCGATATCGTCCGCCCGCTGCGTGGCCTGGCCAGCGTCGCCCACGCCGCCCGCCGCGAGCGCAGTTTCGACCGGCGCGTGCCGGAAGCACCGATTGCCGAACTCAACGAACTGGGCAACGACTTCAATGCCCTGCTCGACGAACTGGAGGTATGGCACAGCCACCTGCAGAACGAAAACCAGACCCTTGCCCACCAGGCCAGCCACGACAGCCTGACCGGCCTGCCCAACCGCGCCTTCTTCGAAGGGCGCCTGAACCGCAGCGTGCGAAACGCTGCGCGGCAGCAGGACCACCTGGCGCTGCTGTTCCTCGACAGCGACCACTTCAAGCAGATCAACGACACCCTCGGCCATGCCGTGGGTGACGAAGTACTGATCAGCGTGGCCGACCGCGTGCGTGCCCAACTGCGTGAGCACGACTTGGTGGCACGCCTGGGCGGTGATGAGTTTGCGGTACTGCTTACACCTTTGCAGTCGCGCGAGGACGCCGAGCTCATTGCCGAGAAGATTGTTGCCAGCATGAAGCTGCCCGTGCAGCTGGACAGTGGCCGTAGTATCGCCACCTCACTGAGTGTCGGTATTGCCTATTACCCGGATGACGGCGCTGACCCCGCCAGTCTTCTCAATGCCGCCGATGCGGCGATGTACCAGGCCAAGCGCAAACGCCGTGGCCATTGGCAAGTGGCGCAGACGGAACGGTCCGCCAATGAAATCAAGAACAGGAGTTGAACCCGTGATACACGCTTTACGTTTCCCCCTTTGGGCGTTGTTGCTCGCCGTGCTGGCGCTGACCGGTTGCCAGAGCCCCCCCCAAAAAGGCCTGACCCCCGAACAGATCGCCGTGCTCAAGCGCGAAGGCTTTACCCCCACCGATGAAGGCTGGGCCTATGATTTGTCTGGCAAAGTGCTGTTCGGTAGCGATCTGGATGGCCTCAACGGCCAGAGCCAGGCAATTGTCGAGCGCATTGGCAAGGCGCTGCTTGGCGTTGGCATCCAGGGCGTGCGGGTGGACGGCCATGCCGATTCGTCGGGCAAAGCGGCGTACAACCAGCAGTTGTCCGAGCGCCGTGCGCAGAGCGTGACCAGGGCGCTGGTCGGGGTTGGCATGCAGGCGCAGAACATCCAGAGCCGCGGCCTGGGCAGCAGCCAGCCAGTGGCGGACAACCGCACCAGTGCCGGGCGCACCGAAAACCGTCGGGTGTCGATCGTGGTGGCGTCCTACTGATCGCTGTCCGCTGAGCTATCACATTTCTCTGTAGATACTCTGTTGGCGGTCAAGCTTTTCTAAGGTGTTCAGAGCTGAAAAGCTTGGCCGTATCAAATGGTTCATCGCCGCGCATGCATGCCCATATGCCCGTCAGGTACTTGCGCATGACAGCGGCGATCGCTTGCATTTTTTTCTTCCCCCTGCTGACCAGCGATTCATAAAAGGCCTTCGCGTAAGGATCGCAGCGCACCGCCGTCAACGCAGGCATGTACATGGCTGCCCGTAAATAGGCATTCCCGCTTTTGCCGAGCCGACCAGGTTTATCAATGCTTGTCCCCGACTGTGTCTGTCGAACATCTAGACCAGCATGACGAGCGACCTGAGAGGACTTGAGCATTTGAGGAAGGGTGGTCAGCTCAGCCAAGGCAGCAAGTGCCGAGACTTCTCCCATTCCCGGGCCCGCTAGTAACTGCTTGTACTGCCGGTTAAGCGTCGGACACTGAGCGATCAACTCACGTCCGGCCTTGCGGAAACGCTCAATGCGATTGTCCAAAGTGGCAATCGCTTCCTCTTGATCTTCGATCAGCATCGACACGGTCGTAGCGGTCGCCTGCAATGCATGCAGTTCATTCTTCGCCCTGGTGCGGTGCCCGACCAGACGATTGATGTGCCGGCCAAGAGCCCTCAGCTCAAGCTGTACGGAGCTTGGCGGTGTCCACAAGCGCGGTGTCATACGTTCACCGTACTCGGACAGCAACTGAGCATCTATCGAGTCAGTTTTACTGTTCACCAGCATCAGCTTGGCGAAATTATGGAAGCTCTTGGGGTTGATCACCGAAACAGGAAGGTCGGCAGCATGCAGCTCAAGGGCCAGGTCCAGGTAATAGATTCCGGTCGCCTCCATCACGATCGACTTGGGCTTGAGCGCCTGCAGCTTTTTCACCGCTGCCTTACGACCCGCAGGGGTCTGAGCGATATCCCACTGTCCAGCGGGACGCCCATCTTTACGCACCCCAACGATCGACGTACGAGAACCAATATCCAGGCCCACACAGACATTCATTCTTCCCACTCCCAAGCGAGTTAGGTAACAATGGCCTCCGGTTCCCCGACCTCGAACTTCATGCCGCTGCAACCTTGTAATGCGAAGTCCGACTTGTCGGCTTCTCGATACTCTTCGTAGTGGGCAATGAGGCGGGGGGCCTCTCTACAGACAAGGTCAGGGGCAAACCCTGCCTTCAGGAGCGATCGGCCTCCCCGGAAGTGCTTCTATAGCCTGACGAGAATAACCTCTCTCATCAGGCTAGGCACAACATACAAGGAGCAGCCTTGTGCTGCGAAGAGGCCAGACCAGGCACAGCAGTTGTATTGCCATGACCGGCCCCTTCGCAGCAAAAGGCTGCTCCTGCAAAGGAGCTACGCAGCAGCATCACTCCTGGGCAAAGCGCATGTCGCGGGTTTCCCCCATCAACAACGGTGCATTCGCCTCGGTCACCCCACGGATGTAATCCCACAGCAAGGTAATGCGCTTCAACTTGCGCAAGTCCTCCCGGCAGTACATCCAGAACTGCCGCGTCACCTCGATCTCCTCGGGCAGCACCGTCACCAGCCGCGGGTCTTGCGCCGCAAGGAAGCACGGCAGTATCGCCAGCCCACGCCCCTGCAACGCGGCGGTGTACTGCGCAATCACACTGGTACTGCGCAAGTGCGCGTTGGCACCGGGAATCAGGTTGGCCAGGTACAAAAGCTCCGAACTGAACGCCAGGTCATCCACGTAACTGATGAACGGGTGTTTGGCCAAGTCCGCTACCTGGCGGATCGGCGCATGGCCGTCCAGGTAATCCTGGGTCGCATACAGCCGCAAGCGGTAATCGCACAGCTTGCAGCACACATAAGGCCCATGCTCCGGCCGCTCCAGGGCAATGACGATGTCCGCCTCGCGCTTGGACAGGCTGATGAAGTGCGGCAGTGGCAGGATATCCACAGAAATCGCCGGGTAGGCATCAACGAAGTGGCTTAGCTGTGGGGTGATGAAAAAGCTGCCGAAGCCCTCGGTGCAGCCCATGCGTACATGCCCCGACAACGCCACGCCCGACCCGGACACCTGCTCGCACGCCATGTGCAGCGTGCTTTCGATCGACTCGGCATAACCGAGCAAGCGCTGGCCCTCGGCGGTGAGGACAAAGCCGTTGGTCCGCGACTTTTCGAACAGCAACGTGCCCAGCGCCCCCTCCAGCGAGCTGATCCGCCGCGACACCGTGGTGTAGTCCACGCTCAGGCGTTTGGCGGCGCTGCTGGCCTTGCGGGTGCGGGCCACTTCAAGGAAAAACTTCAGGTCGTCCCAGTTGAGCGCGCTCAGGGATGTGAGGTCTTTTTGCATGATGATCCGGTTTTTTTGTGCGTTCTTGTTGGATGTTTGCACATCTATACTCGAAACAAGCCTCAGGACGCCACCTCGCGTTTGCTTGGCGCTGGCGATCTCGTCCCGACAATAATTCCAAGGAGAACGCAGATGAACGCACCGCAGTCCCCTAACAGCACCAAGGTCGAGCAGGTGAAGCTGCTGATCAACGGCCAGTGGGTCGAATCGAAAACTACCGAGTGGCGCGACATCGTCAACCCGGCCACCCAAGAGGTGCTGGCGCGCGTGCCGTTCGCCACCGTCGAGGAAGTCGACGCTGCCGTGGCGGCTGCCCACAGCGCGTTCCAGACCTGGCGCAACACCCCGATTGGCGCGCGCATGCGCATCATGCTCAAGCTGCAGGCGCTGATCCGCGAACACACCAAACGCATTGCCCAGGTGCTCAGCGCCGAGCAGGGCAAAACCCTGGCCGATGCTGAAGGCGATATCTTCCGCGGCCTGGAAGTGGTCGAACACGCCGCGTCCATTGGTACCCTGCAGATGGGCGAGTTCGCCGAGAACGTCGCCGGCGGTGTCGATACCTACACCCTGCGCCAGCCAATCGGCGTATGCGCCGGTATCACTCCGTTCAACTTCCCGGCCATGATCCCGCTGTGGATGTTCCCCATGGCCATCGTCTGCGGCAACACCTTCGTGCTCAAACCTTCCGAGCAGGATCCGCTGTCGACCATGCTGCTGGTCGAGCTGGCGCTGGAAGCCGGCGTACCGGCAGGCGTGCTCAACGTGGTGCACGGTGGCAAGCAAGTGGTGGATGCCATCTGCACGCATCAGGACATCAAGGCAATTTCCTTCGTCGGTTCTACCGAAGTCGGCACCCATGTGTACAACCTCGGCAGCCAGCACGGCAAGCGCGTGCAGTCGATGATGGGCGCCAAGAACCACGCGGTAGTGCTGCCCGATGCCAACCGCACGCAAACCGTCAACGCCCTGGTCGGTGCTGCCTTCGGCGCGGCGGGCCAGCGCTGCATGGCCACCTCGGTGGCGGTGCTGGTGGGCAAGGCCCGTGAGTGGCTGCCCGACATCAAGGACGCGGCGAGCAAGCTCAAGGTCAATGCCGGCTGCGAACCGGGCACCGACGTTGGCCCGGTGGTTTCCAAACGCGCCAAGGAGCGTGTGCTGGGCCTGATCGAAAGCGGCATCAAGGAAGGCGCCAAGCTGGAACTCGACGGCCGCGAGGTCACGGTGCCGGGCTACGAGCAAGGCAACTTCGTTGGCCCAACCCTGTTCTCGGGCGTGAAGACCGACATGCAGGTGTATACCCAGGAAATCTTCGGCCCGGTGCTGGTCACCCTGGAGGTCGATACCCTCGACGAGGCCATTGCGCTGGTCAACGCCAACCCGTTCGGTAACGGCACCGGCCTGTTCACCCAGAGCGGCGCGGCAGCGCGCAAGTTCCAGAGCGAAATCGATATCGGCCAGGTCGGCATCAACATCCCGATCCCGGTACCGGTACCGTTCTTCAGCTTCACCGGCTCCCGTGGCTCCAAGCTCGGCGACCTCGGCCCGTACGGCAAGCAAGTGGTGCAGTTCTACACTCAGACCAAGACCGTCACCGCCCGCTGGTTTGATGACGACAGCATCAATGACGGTGTGAACACCACCATCAGCCTGCGCTAAGGAGAAGTCATGCGTATCGCATTCATCGGCCTCGGCAACATGGGCGCGCCCATGGCCCGCAACCTGATCAAGGCCGGGCACCAACTGAACCTGTTCGACCTCAACAAGGCCGTGCTGGCCGAGCTGGCAGAACTGGGTGGGCAGATCAGCCCGTCGCCCAAGGACGCGGCGGCCAACAGCGAGCTGGTGATCACAATGCTGCCAGCTGCGGCCCATGTGCGCAGCGTGTACCTGAACGAGGATGGCGTGCTGGCCGGTATTCGTGCCGGTACGCCTACCGTGGACTGCAGCACCATCGACCCCCAGACCGCCCGTGATGTGTCCAAGGCAGCAGCGGCCAAAGGCGTGGACCTGGGCGACGCGCCGGTCTCCGGTGGCACTGGCGGCGCAGCGGCGGGTACCCTGACCTTCATGGTCGGTGCCAGCGCCGAGCTGTTCGCCACGCTCAAGCCGGTACTGGAGCAGATGGGCCGCAACATCGTGCATTGCGGTGAAGTCGGCACCGGGCAGATCGCCAAGATCTGCAACAACCTGCTGCTGGGTATTTCGATGATTGGCGTGTCCGAGGCCATGGCCCTGGGCAACGCGCTGGGCATCGACACCAAGGTGCTGGCCGGCATTATCAACAGCTCGACCGGGCGTTGCTGGAGTTCGGACACCTACAACCCGTGGCCGGGCATTATCGAAACGGCACCGGCATCGCGTGGCTATACCGGCGGCTTTGGCGCCGAACTGATGCTCAAGGATTTAGGGCTGGCCACTGAAGCGGCACGCCAGGCTCACCAACCGGTGATCCTCGGCGCCGTGGCCCAGCAGCTGTATCAGGCCATGAGCCTGCGTGGCGAGGGAGGCAAGGACTTCTCGGCCATCGTCGAGGGTTATCGCAAGAAAGATTGACGCAAGAGGTGGGCTTCATCGCGGGCCAGGCGGCCTTCCCTCTGTAACTGCGCACCAGAGGGAAGGGCACCTGCCCCGCGATTTTTTTTGCCTGTTCCGGCCCTATCGCCGGCAAGCCGGGCTCCCACAGGTCCAGCGCTGGTTTGAAGGCCAGTGCTGTACCTGTGGGAGCCCGGCTTGCCGGCGATAGGGCCGGTGAAGTTTACAAATCAGGCGAAGACGAAATACTTGCGCACGGTCTCGACCACTTCCCAGGTGCCTTTCATCCCGGGCTCGATCACGAACACGTCACCGGCTTTCAGGTGCTTCGGCTCTTCGCCTTCCGGGGTGATGATGCAGTAGCCATCAAGGAAGTGGCAGAACTCCCACTTCTCGTAGTTGACCTCGAACTTGCCCGGGGTGCAGATCCAGGTGCCCATGATCTTGCTGCCGTCGGCCGACAGGTAGGCATTGAGGTTGACGGTGTGCGGATCGCCGCCGATGCGCTTCCACTTGGTGGCGTCCACGACCGGCGTCGGGCAGGTTTCGCGCAGGACGGTGATGAAATCGGACATGGGACAACTCCTGGTGACTGGCTGAATGACTGGTCACCATAGGGCCATCGGCCGAGCCGCAGTTGCCTGGGCTCGACGTCCAGCTGTCTGCTCGCGCTATGCTAGGCGGTTTACCTCGACAGTGATGTGCGCAAGCCCAACGTGCACACTGTCGGCGCTTGCGGCGGCATGAGTCGGCAACGATTCCAAGGACATCGGTGGCAGGGTGATACTTCCTTCATGTCACTCCGCATGTCCCTACAGATTCATCCAGACTGTCCGCTAGTCTCAAGACGTATGCATAGTGTGTACTGCGCTTTGTTCTGGTTAAGTCGGTGTGTATGATACACATCGACCGCCGAAGGAAGTGTGCATGCGCAGTCGTGAAGTCATCCAGCTAATCGAAGCTGACGGGTGGTATGAGGTCGAGGTAAAAGGCAGTCATCACCAATTTCGGCACCCCACAAAAAAGGGGCGAGTAACTGTTCCTCATCCCGAGACCGAGCTGCCCAAAGGCACGGTACGCAGCATTCTGAAACAGGCCGGTCTGATTCAAACCGGTAGCGTTGCCAGCACGAGCGTCAACGGAGGTAATCAATGAAGATTCCGGTTGTATTACACAAAGACACCGGCTCGGATTACGGCGTGACCGTTCCCGATGTGCCCGGTTGCTTCTCCGCCGGCGCTACAGTCGCACAGGCGCTGGAGAACGTTCAGGAGGCGCTGGCGCTTCATTTCGAAGGGTTGGTAGCAGATAACGAGCCGTTGCCGCAGGCACAGGAAGTCGATGTCCATGTGGCGAACCCCGACTATGAAGGCGGGGTGTGGGCCGTAGTGGATTTTGACGTCACTCCCTATCTGGGCAAAGCGGTTCGCTTCAATGCAACGCTGCCGGAAAACCTGCTTCAGCGGATAGACGAAAAAGTGAAGCGTGATCACCGTTATGCATCCCGCTCCGGTTTTCTGGCTTCGGCTGCGTTGCGAGAACTGGCGCTTTCACACTGATCGCGGACGCGTGCATTCGTTACGCCCACCAGTACCGCACAAAGTGGAAGAACACCGGCGCGGCAAAGCACACCGAGTCCATGCGATCGAGCATGCCGCCGTGGCCTTCGATCATGTGGCCCCAATCCTTCACCCCGCGGTCGCGCTTGATCGCCGACATCACCAGCCCGCCGAAGAAGCCCATGGCGTTGACCGCCAACGCCATCAGCGCGGCCTGCCAGAAGGTGAACGGGGTGATCCAGCACAACAGGGCGCCGATCAGGGTGGCCAGTGCCACGCCGCCGGCCAACCCTTCTACGGTCTTGGATGGTGACAGGTTGGGGGCCACCTTGTGCTTGCCAAACAGCTTGCCGCACACGTATTGCAGCACGTCGCTGATCTGCACCACCAGGATCAGCCAGGCGATCAGCAGCAGGTTCCGCCCCTCGTAGCCGGGGATGTCCAGGGTCATCAAGGCGGGCACCGACGATACGCAGTAAACCGCGATCATCAGCCCCCACTGCACCTTCGACGCACGTTCGAGAAAACGCGTGGTATCGCCGCCGAAGCTGGCCAAAATCGGCAGCAGCAGGAACAGGTACACCGGGATGAAGATGCTGAACAGGCCGTACCAGTCCATGGCGATCAGCACGTACTGTACCGGCAGTGCCACATAAAACGCTGCCACCAGCGCCGGGTAGTCGCTGCGCCGGGTCGGGGTGAGGGTCATGAATTCGCGCAGGGCATAGAACGACACGCCATAGAACAGCACGATCACCCCGTATTTACCGAAGAGGAAGGCGATGCCGATCACCAGCACCATCACCCACCAGGCGTTGATGCGGGCGTTGAGGTTGTCGATCACCGCGTGTGGCGCCGGGCCGGCGCGCCACTTCAGCAGGCGGCCGGTCACGCTGGCGAGCAGCAGCAGGGCGCCGATGCCGGCGAACAGGGAAAGGGTGTTGTCGTCCATGTCAGGCATCCTTCGGGGCCAGGGTCAGCAGGGCCTGGCTGGCCCGCTCGAGAAAGGCCTGCTTGCTTTCGTCAGCGTGCAGGTGCAGCGGTTCGCCAAAGCTCAGTGTGCACAGCAACGGCAGGGGCAGGGCGCGGCCTTTGGGCATCACCCGGTTGAGATTGGCGATCCATACCGGTACGAGCTCGACGTCGGGGTTGGCCGCGGCCAGGTGGTACAACCCGCTTCTGAACGGCATCAGTGGCTCGTCGCCCAGGTTACGCGTGCCTTCCGGGAAGAAGATCAGCGAGTCGCCTTGAGCCACGGCTTCAAGGATCGGCTGTAGCGGGCTGCCCTGGCCTTCGCTGCGTTGGCGGTCGATCAATACGCCGTTGAACACCTTGCGAATGAGAAAATCGCGGATGCCCGGCTTGGCCCAGTAGTCCGCGCCGGCCACCGGGCGGGTGCGTTTGCGCAAGGGCTGCGGCAGTGAAGCCCACAGCAGCACGAAGTCACCGTGGCTGCTGTGGTTGGCGAAGTACAGGCGCTGCACTGGCAGCGGCGTGCAACCCAGCCACAGGGCGCGGGCACCCGTGATCAGACGGGCGGCGGAGGTGATGAGGTAGGCGGTCAGGTTGGCGAGCATGGATCGGAGGTCATCCCTTCAAAGGCAGTGTCAGCAGGGTAGCCAAGGCCAGCGACAACTGCAGGCCCAGGCACACTGCCTGGCGGCGCAACAGGTTCAGTGCGGCCTGGCTGCGGTCAGGCCAGGCGCGGGCGTCCGTGGCCTGCGGTTTCAGTTTCAGCTCGAACAGGGCGCGGTCCAGGGCCTGGGTGTCCGCTGCCAGGTGGTTGCTGCTGGCGAGGTGGGTGAACAGTTCGGCATCTATGGCCACGCGGATGGCCCAGTACTTGTGCATCACGCCAAGCACCAGCAGCACGCCGCACAGCAGGCTGGCCAGCGGTTGAAGTGGGGCACCCAACAAAGGTGCAAGGCCGTAGGCCAGGGCCAGCAGGGTGAGGCCGTCGGACAAGCGTTCCAGCTGTTTGCCGCGACCCAGCAGGCTGGCCACCACACGCAGGTTCATGGCTGTGCTCCAAGCTGTTGCAAGGCCAGGCGGTGTGCCGGGTGCAGAACGATGCCGGGCCGGGCTTTGCGGATCAGTGCTTCGGCCTGCTGGGCGTCGCTGCAGCGGCCGGAGAGCAGCAGCCAGGCGGCCACGGCGCTGGCGCTGCGTGAATAGCCCAGAGCACAGCAGACCAGCAAGGGGCCTTGGGCGCGCAGGCGTTCGATGGCGTTGGCGGCCTGTTGTAACAGGGCGACGTCCGGCGCTATCAGATCCAGGGTAGGGAAGCACTGATACTCAAAGGCTGGCGCGACCGTTGCAGGAGCGGCCTTGTGTCGCGAAAGGGGCGCGAAGCGGCCCCCGTTCAGCTTCGCAGCAGACATTGCCGGGGCTGCTGCGCAGCCCTTTCGCGACACAAGGCCGCTCCCACAAATGTCCGCAGCAGGGCGGCTAACAGCGCAAGGCAGCTCGGCGCACAAATCCACAATCGCAGCGAATGGTGTGCTGTGCCCTGGGATCCTCCCTAGATACACGCCATCGCACACTTCATCGGCCTGTGGGTGGTGCCGGGTCCAGAGCCGCGAATTGACCCACGCTCCGACCAAATACGGTGCCAGCAGGCAGCTGGCCGCATTCGACAAGCGCCCATCGGCGCCTTTCTGAAACCCGCGTGCACCCAACAAACCATAGTTCAGCGCAACCAGTGCCAGCGACACGGACGGCCAGGCCAACCACAACCAGGCGCCGCCCGACACAACGGCAGGCACAGCGCACAAAACAGCGCCGACGGCATAATAAAACGCCACCCGCCAGCGCTTGGCATCCTGTGCCAGGCGCGCCTGTTGCCAGGGCAGTCGCCCCTGATGCGGCCACAGCCAGACGCAGGCAAACCCCGCCAATGCACCCGTGGGTACATCAATGAAATGATGCTGCCAGGTGGTCAGTACCGACACCCCGATCAACGCCATCCAGCCATGCATCAGCCATCGCCAGGGCTGGCGCTGCACATGCCGGGCAAACATCGTCCAGATGATCACCAGCAGCGCAATGTGCAGCGATGGCGCCTGGTTGAACGGTTTGTCGAAGCCCATCAGTACATCGAACAGCCAGCCGAACAGCCCACCCAGCTCTGGCCGTTCGAAGGTGAACCGCAGCGGCCACAGCAGGAAGCAGGTGACACTGATCACCTGTGCGCTGAGCAGTGCCAGCGCGTGCCGGTCCATTTCCTGGCGTGTGCGCGGCAGCAGAAAGGACAGCCCGTAGAGCAAGTCGATCGACCAGTACGGGATGATCGTCCAGGGCCACAGCGGCATGCTGCGCTCCCAGCCGAACACCAGGCTGCCGACATCACTACGCCCGGCGGTATGGCTGTTCGCCAGCCCATAGCTGAGGAAAAACAACGGCCCCAGCAGCAGAAGCCAGAACACGCCCCGGCGGATCAGCCCTGGCTCGCGTGATGGGTTCATTCAGCGCACCCGCTGTGCCAGGCTGACGCTGAAAATCCCCCATTCATCAATGCGCTGGGCCAGCTTGCGGAAACCGGCCGCCTCTACCAACTGGTCCATTTCGGCCTGGCTGCGGCGTCGCATCACCCAGGCCTCGCCACCCCGGTGGCTGGTAAGGGCGCGGGCGATCATCTCCAGTTGCGGGTGCCACGGCTGGCCGGTGTAGACCAGATAACCGCCATCTTCCACGGCATCGGCCAGGCCGGCCAGCGAGTTGCCCACCAGCTGGTTGCTGGGGAACAGTTCGTAGAGCCCCGAGACCACCGCCAGGGTCGGCGGCTGCTCCAGCGTGGCCAGGCTCTGGCGGTCGAAGGCATCGCCCTGGACGAAGCGGGCGATGTCGGCCAGGCCCTTCTCGGTGATCAGCGCGCTGCCTTGCTGCACGTTAAGCTCGCTGTAGTCGCGCAGCAGGATCGAGTCTGGCAACTGCTCAAGGTCTTGCAGTGCTTCGAGGATGTAGCGGCCATGGCCGGCGGCGATATCGACAATGTGCACGGGCCGCTGTTGTTCGCGCAGCCGGGCGATGGCCAGGCGCAGCAGTTCCTCGACGTGCAGCTTGCGCTGGCGAATGCCACGCCAGCCGATGGCGTCGAGGTAGTTCTGGTCGACCAGGCGGCCCAGCTTGCCCTTGCCGGTTGGTTGGTTGCGGTACACGTAGTCGAGCGTGCTGCCCGAATCGAAGCCGGTGTCGAAGCCCAGTTTCACCCCCGCAGACAACCCCTTGCCCAGGCTAAGCCCGGCGCGGGTGGCGCGCCAGTAAAGGTCACGCGGCGAGTGGCGCGGCAACGGTGCGGCCAGGCTTTCGGCTTCGGCGCAACTGGCGCCCGTCTTGTCGGCATCAAGCAGTGACGGCAGGGCGGCGGGGCTGGCGAAGCAGTGCTCTACGAACCGTTCGATGCGCTTCAGGGCATGGGCCCGGTCACGCTCACCGAGGGTGTCGTGGAAGAAGCCCGGCAGGATGTGCATTTCCTTGCGCGTGCTGCCCAGCCGTTCGAAAAAGCGCTCCTGCGGCTGGCGCTCGACCACGAAGTCGGCCCCGGATACCAGCAATTGGGTGGGTACCTGAATGGCCTGGGCATCCGCCACTACCCGGTCAGCGGCTTCGTACAGGCCCAGCAGCATGGTCACCGAAATTGGCCGGCTGATAAGCGGGTCGGCCACGTAAGACATCACCCGCTCGGGGTCGTGAGTGAGCAGGCGTGGCTTGACGTAGCTGTTGACGAAGAAGTTGCCGCGCAAGGCCTTGAGCAGCTTCAGGCCAGGGCGGGCGAATGGCACGTACAGCTTGACCTTGAACGCGGGCGAGGCCAGCACCAGGCAGCGTACCTTGGGCGCGTAGTCGTGGGCCCAGGTGGCAATCAGCACCGCGCCGACGCTTTGCGCCAGCACCACCAGGTCGTGCTCGGCGATGCCGTGATGGGCCTGGATATGTTCGATGAAGGTCTGCACGTCGCGCACGCTGGTGGCAAACCCCGGGCTGTCGCCGCGTGCGCCTGGCGACTGGCCATGGCCGCGGGCATCCCAGGCGAAGAAATCATAGCCCGGCATGTCCAGTTCATCGGCCAGGTGGGCCATGCGCCCGCCGTGTTCATGGCCGCGGTGGAACATCACCACGGCCCGGCGTGGCTGGTGCTCGTTGCGGGTGGCAGGCCAATGACGGTAGTGCAACTCGACACCGTCATGGGTGGAGAAGTGCAGCGCTTGCGCTTGGCGCATTATCAACGTCCTTTTTGCGGCGGCTTTGGGCTCAGCGGGTTTCGGCCAGCCCCTGGCGAACCCGGTTGTAGAGGGTATAGAGCGAGAGCGCGAGGATGACCAGCAGCAGGCCATTGATCCAGCTGCCGTTCAGCAGGCCAAAGGCGACCCCGGTGCCCAGCACGCCGAAGGCAAAGGCCCGGTCGCTTTTGCCCATGGGGCCGTCGTAACGGCGCGAGGCGCCAGCCAGCGGGCCCATGACGCCGGCGTATTCGCTGAAGGTGGCACACAGCACCACCAGCACCACCAGCACCGGAGAAACCCCGGCCAGCAGGGCGAAGGGCAGGTACAGGGCAGCGTCGGCGATCACGTCGCAGAGTTCGTTGAGGTAGGCGCCGAGGGTAGATTGCTGGCCGAACTCCCTGGCCAACATGCCGTCGACGGCGTTCAGTGCCATGCGCAGCAGCATCCACACCGGTATCAGGATGAACAGCCAGGTGACGTGGGGCAGGGCGGCCAGTAGCAAGCCCAGCAGGACCGACACCACGGCGGCGGCGACGGTAACCTGGTTGGCGGTGACACCGCGGTCGTAAAGGCGCTGGACTGCTGGGCGCAGCAGGGCCTGGAAGCGCGGTTTGAGCTGGTAGATCGATGCCACTGGAAAATCCTTTTTCGTGGTGCGATGGGGGATTGTGTGCGACCGGCCGAAAAAATGCACCCACTGTGCAGGAACTGACGCTTCAACGGGTGAGGGTGGTCACCAATGCTGCGGCATAGCCCGGCAACGCCGCAAAGTCCCGCGCGCACACCAGCAACTTGCGGTTGGCCCACGCCTCCTCCAGCGCCACCCAGTGCAACGGCAGCACGCCTTGCCAGCGCTTCACGGCTGCCAGCGGTACCACCCCGACCCCGGCCCCGCCTGCAACCATGCGGATTACCCCATCGAAACCCTCGGCCCGCACCCGCACACGCATACGGCGCCCCTCACGCAGGGCCTGTTCTTCCAGGTACAACGCCAACGCGCTACTGGCACCCAGCCCGACATGGCCATGCACCAGGCTGTCGATGAAACTGGGCGCGACCGCGCTGGCCAGCGGGTGGCCCAAGGGCGTCACCAGTACCAGCGGGTCGTCGCGAAACGGCCGGGTTTGCAGGTGTTCGTTGGGCGCTGCGGTCGAAACGATGCCAAGGTCCGCCATGCCCTGGGTAATCGCCTGCACGATGCGCAGGCTCGGCAGCTCCTGTACATCTACGCTGACCCCGGGATGTGCAGCCAGGTAGCTGGCCAGGAGTTCTGGCAGGTACTCCGTGAGTGCTGCTGTGTTGCACAGCAGGCGTACCTGGCCCTGCTGCCCTTGTGCGTACTGGCCCAGATCAAACTGCAAGCGCTCGACCTGCTGCGCTATCAGGCGTGCATGCTGCAGCAGTGCCTGACCCGCCGGTGTCGGCTGCACGCCACGGCGGTTGCGCTGCAGCAACGGGATACCCAGCGATGCCTCCATGGCGCGGATGCGTGCGCTGGCTGCCGGCAGCGACAGGTGGCTGCGGCTGGCGCCGGCAGTGATGTTGCCGCACTCCAGGGTGTGCTGGAACAGCTTGAGGTCGATCAGGTCGAAATGCATGTGGCTCTGTCTTTACAAGAGTCTGGCTGAGTATATGGCAGATTTTCCCGCTGGCCGGAAACCGCCATCATCAGCCCATGACTACTTTGCTAGCTTTCTACCAGGACATTGGCCCAGCCCTTTCGCTGCTGGTAGTGCTTACCTTCCTGCTGGCCGGCGCGGTCAAGGGGGTGATCGGCCTGGGCCTGCCGACCATCGCCATGGGCCTGCTGGGGCTGGCTATGCCGCCGGCGCAGGCAGCTGCACTGCTGATCGTGCCGTCGACCCTCACCAACCTTTGGCAACTGGCCAGCGGCGCGCACCTGCGGGCGTTGCTGGTGCGGCTGGGGCCGATGCTGGCGCTGATCTTCATTGGCACCTTGCTGGGCAGTGCCTGGCTGGGGATCGACAGTGGCCCATGGGCCATCCACGCGCTGGGTGCGGCTTTGCTGGTGTATGCGTTGTACGGGCTGGTCGGCCCGGGCTTGCACCTGGCGCCGGCGCACGAGCGTTGGCTTGGGCCGGTCTGCGGGCTGTTGACGGGGGTGGTCACGGCGGCAACCGGGGTTTTCGTGATACCTGCTGTGCCCTACCTGCAAAGCCTGGGCCTGAGCCGTGAACAGATGATCCAGGCCCTGGGCCTGTCGTTCACGGTCTCGACCTTGGCGCTGGCCGTTGGCCTGGCCGGGCAGGATGCCCTTGGTGGCCAGGCGTTGGGGGCTTCGCTGCTGATGTTGGCGCCCGCCTTGCTCGGCATGCTGGCCGGGCAGTGGTTGCGTCAGCGCATCAGCGCGCTGCTGTTCAAACGTTGCTTCTTCATCGGCCTGGCCGCCCTGGGCGGCCACTTGCTGATCAACGGCTAGCGCTTGATGCGCTGAGCATGTCGACCCGCTGGATATCGAAATCGCGCTCCAGGTAGTCCATGCGCTTTTCAAAAAACGCCTTCATGTGCGGCAAGGCCGAGTGCACATCCAGCGCGGCCTGGTCGGCCCACACTTCAAAGAACACGAACAGGCTCGGGTCCTGCTGGTCGCGCAGCATGTGGTACTCGATGCAGCCCGGCTCCTGGCGGCTGGGCTCGACGAAGGGGCGGAACAGGGTTTCGAACGCATCAGCCATTTCCGGGCGGGTCTTGGCTTTGAGGATAAACGCGAACTGCTCACTCATGGGGCGCTACTCGGTGATGGGTGGTGAGTCGATTCTACGGCAATAATGGTTTGCTCATTCGTGACTTCCGGTCAATTGTATTTTGCCCAGTCACCCCTGTATCCCGCCCCCGCGAGCCTCTAACCTGCCGGCATCAAATTTTGACTCGGCCCGGGAGGCCAGCATGAAAAAGATCCTTCTGCTCAATGGTGGTAAACAGTTCGCTCACTCCGAAGGCCGCCTCAACGCGACCTTGCACGAAGCAGCAATCGCTCACCTGGACCGCGCGGGCTTCGATGTGCAGCAAACCTTTATCGACGGCGGCTACGACGTGCAGGCCGAGGTAGAGAAGTTTCTCTGGGCCGATGTGATCGTCTACCAGATGCCGGGCTGGTGGATGGGCGCACCCTGGACCGTGAAAAAGTACATCGACGAAGTCTTTACCGCTGGCCATGGCAGCCTTTATGCCAACGATGGCCGTACCCGTTCGGATCATTCGCAGAAGTACGGCAGCGGTGGCCTGTTGCACGGCAAGCAGTACATGCTGTCGCTGACCTGGAATGCGCCGCAGCAGGCGTTCGATGACCCGAGTGATTTCTTCGAAGGCAAGGGTGTGGATGCCGTGTACTTCCCGTTCCACAAGGCTAACCAGTTCCTTGGCATGACCGGCCTGCCGACTTACCTGGCGGTGGATGTGATGAAGCGCCCGGATGTGCCGGCGGCATTGGCAGCCTATGAAGCCCATCTGGACAAGGTGTTTGGCACGGCAAAGTAATGTGTTGCCTGCTCTGGCCTCTTCGCGGGCTCGCCCGCTCCCACAGGTATTACACAGGTCTCAAGCGCTGTGCAGTACTTGTGGGAGCGGGCAAGCCCGCGAAGAGGCCGGTACAGGCGCCTCTGGACTTGGCCTCGACAAGCGGCTATCTAATCCTTGCACAGTCCAACCACAGGCCCAGATGTGAAAACCCGATCCGAAGAACTCCAGGTATTCGTCGCCGTCATCGACTGCGGCTCGATTTCTGCCGCTGCCGAGCAGATGGGGCAGACCCCGTCCGCCGTCAGTCGCACCTTGTCGCGCCTGGAGGGCAAGCTGGGTACCACTCTTGTCAACCGTACCACCCGGCGCATGGACCTCACCGAAGAGGGCCGCTACTTCCTTGAGCGCTCACGGCTGATCCTGGAGCAGATGGACGAGATGGAAGAGCGCCTGTCGATGAACCACCAGACGCCCACCGGGCGCCTTCGCATCAACGCCGCTGCGCCGTTCATGCTGCATGCCATCCTGCCGTGGATCGGTGAGTTCCGTCGCGAGTACCCGGGCATCGAGCTGGAACTGAACACCGATGACCTGATCATCGACTTGCTGGAGCAAAGCACCGATGTGGCGATCCGCATCGGCGAACTGGCCGATTCCAGCCTGCACGCGCGCAACCTGGGTTGCAGCCCGGTGCAGGTACTGGCCAGCCCGGCCTACCTGGCGCAGCACGGCACGCCGCAGCGGGTCGAGGACCTGGCCAACCACTGCCTGCTCGGCTTCAGCCAGCCCGAATCGCTCAACCATTGGCCGCTGCGCCACGCCCAGGGTGACCGCTTCAGCATCCGCCCGGCACTGATCGCCTCCAGTGGCGAGACCCTGCGCCAGCTGGCACTGGCCGGCGAGGGCATCGTCAGCCTGTCGCACTTCATGACCCATGAGGACATCCGCGCCGGGCGCCTGCAAGTGGTCCTGGCCGCGGCCAACAATGGCTACCGCCAGCCGATCCACGCGGTGTACTACCGCAATACCCAGCTGGCGCTGCGTATCCAGTGCTTCCTCGATTTCATCCAGCGCAAGCTGGCGATGTACGCTTGCTGAGTTGCCTGAACGCGACAGATCCTGTCCACAGGCGGCGAAATTTCCTATGGTTGATTGCACAGTCGAAACGCTTCGGCCTTACTGACTGCTCAACAAAAACAACACCAAGGAAGTGTCATGCGTATCGTCCCGTTCCAGTACCTGGCTCTCGCAGCCGCGATCCTGAGCTGTTCCTCGGTTTATGCCGCCACGCTGGAGGGCGGCGCAGTGGCTGCGCCCGATCAATATGGTGCACAGGTAGCCGCCGATATTCTGAAAAAGGGCGGCAACGCGGTAGACGCCGCCGTGGCAACCGCCTTCACCCTGGCTGTGACCTACCCGGAGGCCGGTAACATCGGCGGTGGTGGGTTCATGACCCTGTTCGTCGACGGCAAGCCCTACTTCCTGGACTACCGCGAGGTCGCGCCGAAGGCTGCCACGCGCAACATGTACCTGGACGACAAGGGCGAGGTCATCGAAAACCTCAGCCTGGTCGGGGTACGCGCCGCGGGTGTGCCTGGCACGGTGATGGGCCTGTGGGAGGCGCACCAGAAGTTCGGCAAGCTGCCGTGGAGCGAGCTGCTGACCCCGGCCATCGGCTATGCGAAAAACGGCTTCAAAGTGGCGGAAAAGCAGTACCAGTACCGCAACGATGCCCAGGGCATGTTCAAGACTGCGACCAACTTCAATGACTACTTCGGCAACATGAAGGTCGGCGAGCTGTTCAAGCAGCCAGAAATGGCCCAGACCCTGGAACGCATCGCCGACAAGGGCGTGAGCGAGTTCTACCAGGGCAAGACTGCCGACCTGCTGGTGGCGCAGATGCAGGCTGACAAGGGCCTGATCACCAAGGATGACTTGAAGGATTACAAAGCCGTATGGCGTGAGCCGATGGCGGTGAGCTGGCGTGGTAACGTGGTCTACACCGCACCACCGCCAAGCTCTGGCGGCGTCGCCCTGGCCCAGTTGCTGGGCATCAAGGAAGACCGCGCGGCGGACTTCAAGGGGGTGGCGCACAACTCGGCGCAGTACATCCACCTGCTGGCCGAAATCGAGAAGCGCGTATTCGCCGACCGTGCCGACTACCTGGGCGACCCGGCCTTCACCAAGGTGCCGGTGGACCAACTGGTGGCCAAGGACTATCTGGCCAAGCGCGCCGCGCAGGTCAACCCGAAAGCCATTTCCGACACCGACAAGGTCAAGCCGGGCCTTGAGCCGCATCAGACCACGCATTTCTCGATCGTCGACAAGCAGGGCAACGCGGTCAGTAACACCTACACCCTCAACCTCGATTACGGCAGTGGCGTGGTGGTGAAGGGCGCAGGCTTCCTGCTCAACGACGAGATGGACGACTTCAGCGCCAAGCCCGGCGCTGCCAATGCCTTTGGTGTGGTGGGCGGTGATGCGAACGCAATCGAGCCGGGCAAGCGCATGCTGTCCTCGATGAGCCCCAGCCTGATGACCCGTGATGGCAAGGTGGAGCTGGTCATCGGTACCCCGGGCGGTTCGCGGATCTTCACCTCGATCTTTCAGGTGATGAACAACCTGTACGACTACGGTATGCCGCTGGACAAGGCGGTGGCGGCACAGCGCGTGCACCATCAGTTGCTGCCCAAGGACACTATCTACTTTGACAGCTATGCACCCCTGACCGGGCCGGTGGCGGATGAGCTGAAGAAGATGGGCTACGTGCTTGAGGACCAAGGCTGGGAGATGGGCGATATCCAGGCGATCCGGGTGGATGGGGCGAAGCTTGAGACCGCTTCCGATCCGCGTGGGCGTGGGGTGGGGATGATCGTCAAGTAATGCCTGCCAGATTGCTGGGAGGGCTTTGCCCTCCTTTCGCGGCACAAGGCCGCTCCTTGTATGTTGTGCCTAGCCTGATGAGAGAGGTTATTCTCGTCAGGCTATAGAAGCACTTCCGGGGAGGCCGATCGCTCCTGAAGGCAGGGTTTGCCCCTGACCTTGTCTGTAGAGAGGCCCCCCGCCTCATTGCCCACTACGAAGAGTATCGAGAAGCCGACAAGTCGGACTTCGCATTACAAGGTTGCAGCGGCATGAAGTTCGAGGTCGGGGAACCGGAGGCCATTGTTACCTAACTCGCTTGGGAGTGGGAAGAATGAATGTCTGTGTGGGCCTGGATATTGGTTCTCGTACGTCGATCGTTGGGGTGCGTAAAGATGGGCGTCCCGCTGGACAGTGGGATATCGCTCAAACCCCTGCTGGTCGTAAGGCAGCGGTGAAAAAGCTGCAGGCGCTCAAGCCCAAGTCGATCGTGATGGAGGCGACCGGAATCTATTACCTGGACCTGGCCCTTGAGCTGCATGCTGCGGACCTTCCTGTTTCGGTGATCAACCCCAAGAGCTTCCATAATTTCGCCAAGCTGATGCTGGTGAACAGTAAAACTGACTCGATAGATGCTCAGTTGCTGTCCGAGTACGGTGAACGTATGACACCGCGCTTGTGGACACCGCCAAGCTCCGTACAGCTTGAGCTGAGGGCTCTTGGCCGGCACATCAATCGTCTGGTCGGGCACCGCACCAGGGCGAAGAATGAGCTGCATGCATTGCAGGCGACCGCTACGACCGTGTCGATGCTGATCGAAGATCAAGAGGAAGCGATTGCCACTTTGGACAATCGCATTGAGCGTTTCCGCAAAGCCGGACGTGAGTTGATCGCTCAGTGTCCGACGCTTAACCGGCAGTACAAGCAGTTACTAGCGGGCCCGGGAATGGGAGAAGTCTCGGCACTTGCTGCCTTGGCTGAGCTGACCACCCTTCCTCAAATGCTCAAGTCCTCTCAGGTCGCTCGTCATGCTGGTCTAGATGTTCGACAGACACAGTCGGGGACAAGCATTGATAAACCTGGTCGGCTCGGCAAAAGCGGGAATGCCTATTTACGGGCGGCCATGTACATGCCGGCGCTGACGGCGGTGCGCTGCGATCCTTACGCGAAGGCCTTT
Organism: Pseudomonas putida NBRC 14164; assembly: GCF_000412675.1. Lineage (NCBI taxonomy): Bacteria > Pseudomonadati > Pseudomonadota > Gammaproteobacteria > Pseudomonadales > Pseudomonadaceae > Pseudomonas > Pseudomonas putida. The sequence goes on from NC_021505.1 coordinate 822,738, forward strand.
TATGAATCGCTGGTCAGCAGGGGGAAGAAAAAAATGCAAGCGATCGCCGCTGTCATGCGCAAGTACCTGACAGGCATATGGGCATGCATGCGCGGCGATGAACCATTTGATACGGCCAAGCTTTTCAGCTCTGAACACCTTAGAAAAGCTTGACCGCCAACAGAGTATCTACAGGGGAACGCGATCTCCTGTAGGAGCGGCCTTGTGCCGCGAAAGGGCCGCAAAGCGGCCCCGGGTTACCCAGGTCAGACGCGGAACTGGCTGACCAGCGTCTGCAACTGTCCACCCAACCGCGCCAGCTCAACGCTGGCCGACGCCGTCTCGTCACTGGCCGCCGCCGTTTGCTCGGACACATCACGCACATTCAGGATGCTGCGGCTGATCTCTTCCGCCACTGCACTCTGTTGCTCCGCCGCCGCAGCAATCTGCTGGTTCATCGACTGGATGCTCGACACCGTGCTGGTGATGTTCTCCAGCGAGGCCCCGGCCTTACGTGCCAGTTCGACGCTGCTGTCGGTCAAGGTACGGCTGCCCTGCATGGCGTTCGCTACTTGCTGGGTACCATCCTGCAGGCTGGCAATCAGCGCTTCGATTTCTTCGGTGGACTTCTGCGTGCGCTGGGCCAGGCCGCGCACTTCGTCGGCGACCACGGCAAAACCACGACCGGCCTCGCCAGCACGTGCCGCCTCGATCGCCGCATTGAGCGCCAGCAGGTTGGTCTGTTCGGCCACCGACTTGATCACGTCCATCACGCTACCGATCTTCTGGCTTTCCTGCTGCAGCATGTTCATGGCTTCGGTGGAGCGGTGCATGTCCTCGGCCAGGCGCTCGATCTGGCCAATCGCCTCGCCTACCACTCGGTCGCCGGCGCGGGCTTCGTCGTCGGCACCGGTGGCGGCATGCGAGGCCTGCTCGGCATTGCGCGCCACTTCCTGAACGGTGGCGGCCATTTCGTGCATGGCGGTGGCCACCTGGTCGGTCTCGACCTTCTGGCTGTTGGCGCCAGCACTGGTCTGTTCGGTCACTGCCGACAGCTCTTCGGCGGCGCTGGCAATCTGGGTGACGCCATCGCGGATGCCGCTGATCAGCTCGCGCAGCGTGGTGCCCATGCGCGCGATGCCTTGCTGCAGCACGCCCAGTTCGTCGCGGCGGGTGATGCGCGCATGCTGGGTGAGGTCGCCGCTGGCGATCTTTTCTACCGCTACCAGGGTTTCACGCAGTGGGCCGGTGATCTGGCGGGTGATCATTACCGCTGCCAGTACGCCGACCAGCAGTGCCAGCAGGGTAGCGATGGCCTGCAGGGTGCGGGCCTGGGTGCTTTCGATGTCGCGGCGTTCCAGCTGGATCTGGTACAGCGCATCGCTGCGCTTGACGATATCGGCGCCCTGCACGGTCATTTCGGCGCGTGAGGTGGTGATGTTGGCGACCGCGTCGCGGAACTGGCGCACGGCATCACGGTAGGCCAGTACCGAGCTTTCGAACTGTTGCAGGCGGGCGTCTTCGGCGGACAGCTGGCGCTTGAGGTTGTCGATATCGGCTAGCGCTGCATCCAGCTGGCGCAGGGCGGCCTGCTCGTTGGCGGCACTGTTGTCGGCAATGTAGCCGCGTACGTCGATGCGCACCTGCAGCAGTTGCTGGCGGGCCTTGCTGATCAGCTGGTACTGGGCCAGGCGCACGCTGTCGGCCTCTGGGCGCGCCATGACTTCCTGGCTGAGGGCGTCCATGGCCTGGTCGGCGCGGGTGGCCGAACCGTCCATGGCAACGCGCGCAGCGCGGGTGGCGTCGTAGCCTTGGCGCATCTTGTTCAGCGACACCTTGTAGGCGCTGATGGTTGCGCCCAGCTCATTCAGCAGCTTGACGTTGTCCGGGCTTTTGAAGGTGCTGGCCAGGTAGGCCTGCTGCTTGCTGAAGGCATCCAGCTTGGTCTGGGTGTTGGCGGCGGCAGCATCGTCGCCGTTGGCGATCATGTACTGCAGGCGCGCGATGCGCAGGTCGGTCAGGTCTTTGTTGAGCTGGCCGATGTCACCCATCCAGTTGCTGCGGTCGATCAGGCTGCCCAGGCTGGTCCAGCCGGTCAGGGCCAGCAGGCCGGTGAGGATCAGCACCAGGCCGAAGCCCAGTCCAAGTTTGAGGTTGACGCTGATGTTAGCGAACCAGCTGTTCATGCACGCTCTCCAGAAGTAGTTTTCGCTCTCTTGATCTTCGATCGCAAGGCGTTGTTGTTCTGGCTGCCCGCTGATTCGTGCAGGGGTTATCGGCAATGATCAGGGAAGCTGAAACGCTTTTTCAGCAGATTTGTAACTGGATAATCAGGGGCTGCAAAGCAGCCCCTGCAGTTTCAGAGGCTGCGTGCGCTGAAGGTATCGCAGCTGTTCACCTCACCTTGGGCAAACCCGGCCTTGAACCAGCGCACCCGCTGTGCCGAGGTGCCATGGGTGAACGAGTCCGGCACCACGCGCCCGCGGCCTTGCTGCTGCAGGCGGTCATCGCCAATGGCGTTGGCGGCGTTCAGCGCTTCCTCGACGTCACCCGGTTCCAGCCAGTTCAGGCGCTTTTGCGCCTGGTAGGCCCACACGCCGGCCAGGCAGTCGGCCTGAAGTTCCTGGCGCACCAACAGGCCGTTGTCGCCCTCCATGCGCTGGCCGTTGCGGCGTGCGGCATCGACCTTGGCCGAAACTCCCAGCAGGGTCTGTACGTGGTGGCCGATTTCGTGGGCGATCACGTAGGCCTGGGCGAAGTCGCCCGCCGCAGCGAAGCGGGTTTCCATTTCGCGGAAGAACGACATGTCCAGGTACACCCGTTGGTCAGCCGGGCAGTAGAACGGCCCCACCGCCGCCGAAGCAAAGCCACAGGCCGAATTGACCTGGCCACTGAACAGCACCAGCTTGGGGTCGCGGTATTGCTTGCCGGCTTCGGCAAACAGCGCTTTCCAAGTGTCCTCGGTATCGCCCAGCACCGAGGCAACGAACTCCGCCTGCTGGTCGTTGGCCGGTGGCGCCTTGGCGCCTGTGCCACTGGGTGCCGTTTGCTGTTGCTGCTGTTCCATCTGGCCGGTGAGCTGGCCAAGAATCTGCAACGGGTCCTGCCCGGTGAGCCAGCCGATGCCAACGATCAGCAGAATCGCCCCGAGCCCCAGCCCTTTGCCGCCGCCGAAACGCATGCCACCGCCGCCGCCATTGCCACCTTCGCCTCGGGCATCGACCACGTTGTCGCTGCGTCGGCCTTTTCGCCATTCCATGAATGCTCTCCGGAGCGTGAAACAAGAAGACAAAGATTAGTCCACGACGGCGGCAGGCGTCAGGCCAAAGTGTTAACCCATAACCATTTGGTTATGTATAAGGTGGTCGATTTCAATATTCATCGCGCGCGACCTGCCGGAAACTGTAAGTCCGCCTGCCACGCCCAGGCGTTCACATAATTCCAAGAGAGGAAACCGGCATGCCCGCACAGGACAACAGCCGCTTCGTGATCCGTGATCGCAACTGGCACCCCAAAGCCCTTACGCCTGACTACAAAACGTCCATTGCCCGCTCGCCGCGTCAGGCACTGGTCAGCATTCCACAGTCGATCAGCGAAACCACTGGTCCGAACTTCTCCCACCTGGGCTTTGGCGCCCACGACCATGACCTGTTGCTGAACTTCAACAACGGTGGCCTGCCAATCGGCGAGCGCATCATCGTTGCCGGCCGCGTGGTCGACCAGTACGGCAAGCCTGTGCCGAACACCCTGGTGGAGATGTGGCAAGCCAACGCCGGTGGCCGCTATCGGCACAAGAACGACCGTTACCTGGCACCGCTGGACCCGAACTTTGGTGGTGTCGGCCGTTGCCTGACCGACAGTGACGGCTATTACAGCTTCCGCACCATCAAGCCGGGCCCGTACCCATGGCGCAACGGCCCGAACGACTGGCGCCCGGCGCACATTCACTTCGGCATCAGCGGCCCGTCGATTGCCACCAAGCTGATCACCCAGCTGTATTTCGAGGGTGACCCGCTGATCCCGATGTGCCCGATCGTCAAGTCGATCGCCAATCCTGAAGCTGTACAGCAGTTGATCGCCAAGCTCGACATGAGCAACGCCAACCCGATGGACTGCCTGGCCTACCGCTTTGACATCGTGCTGCGCGGCCAGCGCAAGACCCACTTCGAAAACTGCTGAGGAACCCGCCATGCCAATCGAACTGCTGCCGGAAACCCCTTCGCAGACCGCCGGCCCCTACGTGCACATCGGCCTGGCCCTGGAAGCGGCCGGCAACCCGACCCGCGATCAGGAAATCTGGAACCGCCTGGCCAAGCCAGACGCGCCAGGCGAGCACATCCTGCTGCTCGGCCAGGTCTATGACGGTAACGGCCACCTGGTGCGCGACTCGTTCCTGGAAGTGTGGCAGGCCGACGCCAATGGCGAGTACCAGGATGCCTACAACCTGGAAAACGCCTTCAACAGCTTTGGCCGCACCGCTACCACCTTCGATGCCGGTGAATGGACCCTGCACACGGTCAAGCCGGGTGTGGTGAATAACGCGGCTGGTGTACCGATGGCGCCGCACATCAACATCAGCCTGTTTGCCCGTGGTATCAACATCCACCTGCACACGCGCCTGTATTTCGATGACGAAGCCCAGGCCAACGCCAAGTGCCCGGTGCTCAACCTGATCGAGCAGCCACAGCGGCGTGAAACCTTGATTGCCAAGCGTTGCGAAGTGGACGGGAAGACGGCGTATCGCTTTGATATCCGTATCCAGGGGGAAGGCGAGACGGTGTTCTTCGACTTCTGATGGAAACCCGGGGCCGCACAGCGGCCCCGGGGCTATCAGCCGTTCACAGGCTTCAGGTCAAACGCATCGGCCTGGTACTGGAACAGCAGGCAATCGGCCGCCGCAGTGCATCCGCTTTCATGCACCAGGTCGGCCGGCAGCCTGTAGTAGGACCCGGCTGAAAACTCGGTGCGTTTGCCATCGATTACCGCGTAGAAAGTACCCTTCAGCACCACGGTCGGCAGTGCCTGGCTGTGCTGGTGCAGGCCGTTGTCGGTCCCTTTCCTGAATTTCACATAGGCCGAGTAAGGCCCCTTGCCGAAAATGTCCCCCTCAACGTTGGCGTAGCTGATTGCGCCGTTGGTGTTGGGTACGTCCTGCCACTTCAATGCTGCGCTATCGGGTACTGACACGGTTTTTTCTGCTGCGTTGATGCCAACGGCCAGGGTGGTGAGCGCCACGCCCGCAATGATTGCCTGCAATGCCTTCATGGTGGTGTTCCTTCGTTGAGTGTCAGTGCAACGAAGCCTAACCAAACACTTTCTGCACAAATACGGGTCTCGGTGCGCATGACTTGTTCATGATTTGCACAGATCAGGCCTGCCACCTCGGCTGCGCGTAGTAGGTTTGCGCATAATCCAGCAACGCCCGCACTTTGGGCGCCAGGTAACGGCTTTGCGGGTACACCGCATACAGGTTGCGTGGGGGCAGTTTCCAGTCTTGGAGCACCGGCACCAGGCGCCCGTCCAGCAAGGCGTCATGCACGATAAAACGATCAAAGCTGGCAATGCCCAGCCCGCCAATGGCAGCAGCGCGCAGGGCCATCGGCGAGTTGGCACTTAGGCGCCGGGGCATCAGGATATCGCGCTGTTCACCCTCTGGGTTGGTCAGATACAGACGCTGTGGGTGAGGCAGGTTGCTGTAGCCGAGCAGGGGATGATCAACCAGTGTGTCGAGGGAAGTTGGCGTGCCGTGGCGTTCCAGGTAGCGAGGTGCGGCCACCAGTAGCACCTCGCTGTGGGCCAGCAGGCGGGCTACCAGGCTGGAGTCGGGCAGATGATCGGTAATCCGAAGGCAGACATCGATTTGCTCTTCCAGCAGGTCAATGAAGCGATCGCTGCAATTGAGCTCGACCTGCAGCTGTGGGTGTCGCTCGACGAAGTCCGGTAGCCAGCGCCCCAGTTCAAGTTCGCCGAACGCAGTTGCCACGCCCAGGCGCAGGGTACCCGTGGGTTGCTGCTGATGCTCTGAAAGCTCCAGGGTCATTGCCTGCATCTGTTCGAGGATCTGCACGCAGTGGCGGTAGAAGAGTGTTCCTGCTTCGGTCAGGTGCAGGCGGCGGGTGGTGCGGGTGAGCAGTTGCGTGCCCAGTTGGCGTTCCAGCTGTTTCACCTGGCGTGACAGCACGGTGTGGGACAGGCCTGCCTGACTGGCGGCGGCACTGAAGCTGCCGAGGTCGACGACCCGGCGAAAGGCCTGCATGGCGTTCAACTGGTCCATCGGTACAGCTCTCCTGAAGCGCCCGGTGGAGCCTTGCAGGCCCCACCGGGTAGCGGATCAGCGCCGGACCAGCAACACGCCGCTTTCCATGTGATGGGTATACGGGAACTGGTCGAACAGCGCGCAGCGTTCGATACGGTGGGTATCTTGCAGCTGGGCGATGTTCTGCGCCAGTGTCTCGGGGTTGCAGGAGATGTACAGGATCCGCTCGAAACGCCGGGTCAGCTCGCAGGTGTCAGGGTCCATCCCCGCGCGCGGCGGGTCGACAAACACCGTGCCGAAGTCATAGCTTTTCAGGTCGATGCCTTCCAGGCGACGGAACGGCCGCACCTCATTCAGCGCCTGGGTCAGCTCTTCGGCCGACAAGCGTACCAGGCGCACGTTATCCACAGCGTTCTCGTCGAGGTTGCTGAGCGCGGCATTGACCGAGGTCTTGCTGATTTCGGTCGCCAGCACCTGGCGCACGCGGGTGGCCAGCGGCAGGGTGAAGTTGCCGTTGCCGCAGTACAGCTCCAGCAAGTCGTCCTGGCGCTCGCCAATGGCCTCGAAGGCCCAGCTCAGCATCTTCTGGTTCACCGCGCCGTTGGGCTGGGTGAACGCGCCTTCCGGCTGGCGATAGCTGAACACACGGCCAGCCACGTCGAGTTTTTCCACCGCGTAGTCGCGGCCGATCACCAGGCGCTTGCCCTTGGAGCGGCCGATCACGCTCACGCCCAGCGCTTCAGCCAGTTGCCGCGCTTCTGCTTCCCAAGCCTCGTCCAGTGGGCGGTGGTAGCACATCGTGATCATCGCATCGCCGGCCAGGGTGGTGAGGAACTCCACCTGGAACAGGCGGTTGCCCAGTTCCTCGCTGGCCTGCCATGCCGCCTTCAGGCGCGGCATCAGTGCATTGATGCGCTGGCTGGCGATGGGGAAATCCTCGATCAGGATCGCCTTGTGCTTGTCGCCCGGGGCAAACATGGCGTAGTGGCGCTGGCCATCCTCGCGCCACAGGCGGAACTCGGCGCGCAGGCGGTAGTGCTCGCGCGGCGAGTCGAAAACAGCCGGTTCCGGCGCGCCAAATGGCGCCAGCAGCTCGCGCAGCCGGGCCACCTTGGCGTCCAGCTGGGTGGCGTAGGAGGAGGGGTCGAAAGCAGCACTCATGCGTTGAACCAGCCCAGCTTGATGACGAACAGGATGGAAAGGATCACCAGGGCCGGGTTCAGGTCGCGGTGGCGGCCGGAGATCAGCTTGACGGCGGTCCAGGAAATGAAGCCGAAGGCGATGCCGTTGGCGATCGAGTAGGTCAGCGGCATGGCCAGGGCGGTCACCACCACAGGTGCGGCTTCGGTGACGTCGTCCCAGTTTATTTCTGCCAGGCCAGAGGCCATCAGCACGGCGACGAACAGCAGCGCCGGCGCGGTGGCGAACGCCGGCACGCTACCGGCCAGGGGGGCGAAGAACAGCGCCAGCAGGAACAGCACGGCAACCACGATGGCAGTCAGGCCGGTGCGGCCACCGGCGCTCACGCCCGCAGCGGACTCGATGTAGCTGGTGGTGGTCGAGGTGCCCAGCAGGGAACCGGCCATGGCGGCGGTGCTGTCGGCGATCAGGGCGCGGCCCATCTTCGGCATGTGGCCGTCCTTGCCCATCAGGCCGGCGCGCTTGGCCACGGCGATCAGGGTGCCGGAGTTGTCGAACAGGTCGACGAACAGGAACGCGAAGATCACGCTGATCAGGCCTACATCGAGGGCTCCGGCGATGTCCAGTTGCAGGAAGGTAGGTGCCAGCGAAGGTGGCATCGACACGATACCGCCGAACGGCGTGACGCCCATCGCGATCGACGCGACGGTGACGGCGAGGATGCCGATCAACACCGCGCCGCGCACCTTCAGCGACTCAAGGCCGACGATCAGGAAGAAGCCCAGGGTGGCGAGAATCACCGACGGCTGCTTGAGGTCGCCCATGCCCACCAAGGTGGCCGGGTTATCAACGACGATGCCGGCGTTATGCAGGGCGATCAATGCCAGGAACAGACCGATGCCGGCGGCAATAGCCGAACGCAGCGGCAGCGGGATGCTGTTCACGATCCATTCGCGGATGCGGAAGATCGACAACAGGAAGAACATCACCGCCGACAGGAACACCGCGCCCAGCGCCACTTGCCAGGTGTGGCCCATGTGCAGCACCACGGTGTAGGTGAAGAACGCGTTCAGGCCCATACCCGGCGCCAGGGCGATCGGGTAGTTGGCAATCAGGCCCATGGTCGCAGAGCCGATGGCCGCTGCCAGGCAGGTGGCGACGAAGATCGCGCCCTTGTCCATGCCGGTCTCGCCGAGGATGCTCGGGTTGACGAACAGGATGTAGGCCATGGCCAGGAAGGTGGTGACGCCCGCGAGAATCTCGGTGCGCACGTTGGTGTTGTGTGCTCTTAGTTGAAACAGCCTTTCCAGCATGCCCGCTCCCCAAGGCGCCCCCGGCGCCATGAATGTATCGACCCCATCAGCAAAGCACAGACCGTACCGGTTGCCGTGGTTTTGTGTGGGGAGGAAAAAAGCCGCGCATCATACCAGCATGCTTGGCAGGGGCCTATGGCCGTTGGGGAATGGGTTTCCATAGCCGGTACCGGCCCTGTGGGAGCGGGCTTCTCCCGCGAAGAGGCCGGCACAGGCAACTGATCAACCGTTATGCAACCGGTCCCGCTTGGCCAGTGTCGGGAACATTTTTATCCACAGCCCCGTCACCACCAGTGTGCCCACCCCGCCCATCACCACCGCCGGCACTGTGCCAAACCAGTGCGCCGTCACCCCCGATTCGAACTCGCCGAGCTGGTTCGAGGCACCAATGAACAAGCCGTTGACCGCGCTCACGCGCCCGCGCATTTCGTCCGGGGTTTCCAGTTGCACGAACGAACTGCGAATGACCATGCTGATCATGTCCGCCGCGCCCAGCACCACCAGCACCGCCAGCGAGAACCAGAACGAGGTCGACAGGCCGAAGGCGATGGTGGCCACGCCGAACACGCCGACTGCGGTGAACATGGTTCGCCCGACGTTGCGCTCGAACGGGAAGCGTGCCAGCCAGAGCGACATGGCTAACGCCCCCACCGCTGGCGCCGAGCGCAGCAGGCCCAGGCCCAGTGGGCCGGTCAGCAGGATGTCCTTGGCGAACACCGGCAGCAGCGCGGTGGCCCCACCCAGCAGTACGGCGAACAGGTCCAGCGAAATGGCGCCGAGGATGTCGGGACGACTGCGAATGAAGCGAATGCCGGCCAGCAGCGATTCGATGCTGGCACGCCCGCGCTGCACCACCTGGCCGCGCGCCTGCAGGCTCAGGGTGAGCACGCAGGCGATGGCATACAGGGCCACGGTGGGGCCATACACCCAGAGGCTGCCAAAGGCATACAGGAAGCCGCCCACCGCCGGCGCCACGATGGTTGCCGACTGGGTAGCCGAAGCCGAAGCCGCCACCGCCCGCGGGAACAGCCCGGGCGGCACCACGTTGGGTAACAGCGCCTGGGTCGCCGGCATTTCGAACGAACGCGTGGCGCCCAGCAGGAAGGCGAGGGCGAAGATCAGCTCGCGGGTGACGTTGTCGGTGGCGCTGCCCACCGCCAGCGCCAGGGCGATCAGCCCCTGCAGGCTCTGGCACAGGGCGGCAACCTTGCGCCGGTCATAGCGGTCGGCCACATGCCCGGTGTGCAGCATGAACAGCACTCGCGGGGCGAACTCGACCAGGCCGACCAGGCCCAGGTCCAGCACATTGCCGGTCAACTGGTAGAGGTGCCAGCCAATGGCCACGGTGAGCATCTGGAAGCCACTGGCGGTGAATACACGGGCCAGCCAGAAGGCCAGGAAGGGGCGGTGGTGACGCAACAACTGCGGTGCGGAATCGGACATCGGAAACCAGGGGCCTCGGCGCAGTAGAGGGGGGCGCAGCGTATCACCTGTTTGTAACAAGCGGTTACTGTTTGCCCGGATCTGCACTTTTTCACGCGTTATGAAAGAGGGTGGGGCAACCGGTCACGCGGCAAACAGCCACACGGCCCGCCGGTCTATTCGGGACTATGCTTCCTAGCATTCGTTGATCTGGGTCAATCGTTCCAGATTCAACGAATTGGCCCTCTGGGCCGGAATCCCTGCGATCGAACAGAACAATTCCAACGCGCCGTACTCGACCAAGTGGGGGCAGTGGGCGACTGGGGCCACAAGCCCGGACGCCGGATTATCTGAAGAGGAAGCACCATGTTCGGAATAGAGGCCTTAGAGCTCGCCCGAATGCAGTTTGCCTTTACCGTTTCGTTCCACATCCTGTTCCCGGCCATCACCATTGGCCTGGCGAGCTACCTGGCAGTCCTCGAAGGCCTCTGGCTGCGGACCCACCAGCAGGTCTACCGTGACCTCTATCATTTCTGGTCAAAGATATTTGCCGTCAACTTCGGCATGGGCGTGGTCTCGGGCCTGGTCATGGCCTACCAGTTCGGTACCAACTGGAGCCGCTTCTCCGACTTTGCTGGCGCCGTCACCGGCCCGCTGCTCACCTACGAAGTACTCACTGCCTTCTTCCTTGAAGCCGGTTTCCTCGGCGTCATGCTGTTCGGCTGGAACCGTGTCGGCCGCGGCCTGCACTTCTTCTCCACGGTGATGGTGGCAATCGGTACGCTGGTTTCCACGTTCTGGATCCTGGCCTCCAACAGCTGGATGCAGACCCCACAAGGCCACGAAATCATCGATGGCCGGGTGGTGCCGGTGGACTGGTTTGCGGTGGTGTTCAACCCATCGTTCCCCTACCGGCTGATGCACATGGCCACGGCCGCGTTCGTTTCCACGGCGTTCTTCGTTGGCGCCTCGGCGGCCTGGCACCTGCTGCGCGGGCGTGACAACCCGGCGGTACGCAAGATGCTGTCCATGGCCATGTGGATGGCGTTGATCGTTGCCCCGATCCAGGCGGTGATCGGCGACTTCCACGGCCTCAATACGCTCAAGCACCAGCCGGTGAAAATCGCGGCAATCGAAGGCCACTGGGAGAATGTGCCTGGCGAGCCGACGCCGCTGATCCTGTTCGGTATCCCCGACATGAAGGCCGAGACTACGCGCTTCAAGGTCGAGATCCCGGCGCTCGGCAGCCTGATCCTGACTCACAGCCTGGACAAGCAGGTGCCGGCGATGAAGGAATTCCCGCGTGAGGACCGGCCTAACTCGACCATTGTCTTCTGGTCGTTCCGAATCATGGTCGGGCTGGGCTTGCTGATGATCTTCGTTGGCCTTTGGAGCCTCTGGCTGCGCAAGCGCGGCACGCTCTACACCTCGCGCCCGTTCCTGTATGTGGCGCTATGGATGGGGCCTTCGGGGCTGATTGCGTTGCTGGCCGGCTGGTTCACCACCGAGATTGGCCGCCAGCCCTGGGTGGTGTATGGCCTGATGCGCACGGCGGACGGTGTGTCCAACCACAGCTACGCCCAGCTTGGTTTCACCTTGGTGGCTTTCGTGGTGGTGTACTTCGCCCTGTTCGGCACCGGCCTTGGCTACATGATGCGCCTGGTGCGCAAAGGGCCGCAGACCGGCGAAGGCGACGAGCACACACCGGGCGGCCCTGGCCAGAAACGCACGCCGGCGCGGCCATTGTCTGCCGCCGATGATGGCCATGAGGCCAAAACTGCCAGCCTGAGCAAGGAGGACTGAGCCATGGGTATCGACCTTCCGCTGATCTGGGCCGTGATCATCATCTTCGGCGTCATGATGTACGTGGTGATGGACGGGTTCGACCTGGGGATCGGCATGCTGTTCCCCTTCGTCAAGGGCGAGCAGGACCGTGATGTAATGATGAACACCGTCGCCCCGGTGTGGGACGGCAACGAAACCTGGCTGATCCTGGGTGGTGCCGGGCTGTTCGGGGCGTTCCCTATGGCCTATGCCGTGGTACTCGAAGCCCTGTACCTGCCACTGATCCTGATGCTGATGGGCTTGATCTTCCGCGGCGTGGCCTTCGAGTTCCGCTTCAAGGCCACGGCCGACAAGCGGCATATCTGGGACAAGGCGTTCATCGGCGGCTCCCTGGTCGCCACCTTCTTCCAGGGCGTGGCCCTGGGTGCCTTCCTTGAGGGCTTCAAAGTGGTCGACCGTCATTTTGCCGGTGGCACCCTCGACTGGCTCACCCCGTTCAGCCTGTTCTGTGGCGTGGGGTTGATCGTTGCCTACACCCTGTTGGGGTGCACCTGGCTGATCATGAAGACCGAAGGGCCGCTGCAACAAAAGATGCATGACCTGGCCCGGCCTCTGGCGCTGGTACTGCTGGTAGTAATCGGTATCGTCAGCCTGTGGACGCCGATCGCTTATCCACAGATCGCCGACCGCTGGTTCAGCATGCCTAACCTGATCTGGTTCATGCCGGTGCCGCTGCTTGTAGTGGTGACCTTCTACGGGCTGCTCAAGGCAGTGGCGCGCAATGCGAACTACACGCCGTTCCTGCTCACCTTGGTGCTGATCTTCCTCGGCTACAGCGGCCTGGGGATCAGCCTGTGGCCGAACATCATCCCGCCGTCGATTTCGATCTGGGATGCCGCAGCGCCACCGCAAAGCCAGGGCTTCATGCTGGTGGGCACACTGTTCATCCTGCCGTTCATCCTCATGTACACCTTCTGGAGCTACTACGTGTTCCGCGGCAAGGTGACCCACGAAGACGGCTATCACTAGGAGGGCCGCATGATGACCGGCAAACATGGCCTGGAAGAGAAGAAACCGCTGTGGCAGCGACTGGGTTGGCTGGTGCTGATCTGGGCAATGAGCGTTGCGGCCCTGGGGGTGGCAGCATGGGTGATGCGGCTTTTCATGGGGGCTGCGGGCCTTACCACCCATTGAATAAGCCAGCTCCCACAGGTTGGCTACTGCCCTTGGGCAACGCTGAACCTGTGGGAGCTGGCTTGCCGGCGATAGGGCCGGTACAGGCTTACTTGCGGGCTTTCAGGATGACGAACTTGGGCGTCGCCGCCACCTGCTCCACCCCCCGGAACAACCGCGCCAGCTTGCTGTGATAGCCCAGGTGCCGGTTACCCACGATATACAACGCCCCACCTACCACCAACGCCTCACGCGCCTGCTGGAACATGCGCCAGGCGAGAAAATCGCCCACCACCTGCTGCTGGTGGAACGGCGGGTTGCACAGCACCACATCGAGCGACTGCTTCTCCACCCCTGCCAACCCATCAGCCGCGACAAAAGTCGCCGGGCGCTCGCCCAGCGCGGCTTGCCAGTTTTCCTGCGCTGATTGCACCGCCATGTACGATTCGTCGACCAGCGTGTACTGGGCATCCGGGTTGGTCAGGGCGCTGGCAACGGCCAGCACGCCATTGCCGCAGCCCAGGTCTGCCACCCTCGCGTTGCCCAGGTCGCGTGGCAAATGCGGCAGGAATGCCCGGGTGCCGATATCCAGGCCTTCACGGCAAAACACGTTGGCGTGGTTGACCAGCTCCAGTGCTGGCGCGTCGAGGCGGTAGCGGCTCGGGTAGGGCGAGCGGGCTACCGGCCGTTCGGCGAGCGTTGCGGTCAGCAGACGGGCCTTTTTCTGGGCCAGCGAGGCCTGCACCGGGCCAATGTACTTTTCCATCAGGTCGCCGGCTGCGTGTGGCAAGTGCTTGATCATCGCCCCGGCAATCACTTGCGCGCCAGGCGCCAGGTGGCCCTGCAGGCGGATCAGTTGTTCTTCAAGCAAGGCCAGGGTCTTGGGCACGCGCACCAGCACCCGGTCGAACGGGCCTTGCCAGCGTTCGCTGGCCGGTACGAAGGGCACGCTGTCGAACGGCAAGCCGTTGCGCGCCAGGTTCTTTTCCAGGGCCAGGTGCGCCAGGTGCGAATCGCCGCTGCTGACCACCTGCAGCCGGCCTGCCAGGCTGGCCGCCAAGGCACCGAAGCTGTCATTGAGCACCAGCACCCGGCAGGTGGCGTCGGGCGCCTGTGCGTGCAACTGCGCAAGCAGGTACTCGTCGGCGGCATCGAAAGCCTGCAACGGGTCGTTGGCCTGTTCCGGCTGGCGGATCAGGTCGAGTTCGGCGTAGGGGGTGGTCAACAGGGGCATGGCGTCTGGCTCGGGTATAAACTGCCCGATGCGGTTCGCCCCGGGCTTTGCCGGGCAATTCTACAGGGCTTTGCCCAAGGTCGCAGGTTTGAAGGTCAGATCCAGCCACGCAGGGCGGCGATGGCGATGGCGCCGGCCTTGTTGGCGGCGTTGGTCTTGGTGATGACGCTGCGAATGTGGAAGTTCACCGTGCTCTGCGACAGTGAGAGAATGCAGGCCACGTCGGCTGCGGTCTTGCCGGCGGCCGACCATTTCAGCACTTCCAGTTCACGCTCGCTCATTTTCGGTTGCGATGGGCACAGTGCATTCAGGTGGTGTTCGCCGAGTACCGCATGCAGGGTATGGCACAGCCACTGCACGCTGCCGGCCTTGCCGTAAAGCTCGACGATGTCGATCTTTTCGGCTGGCCTGGCCACGCTGATCTGGCTCTCGTTGTGCTGCAGGTCGTGCAGTGATTGCGTCCAGCCATGGCGCAAGCCGTACAGGCAGGCCGCTTCGCGAAACTGCGGGGCTTCACGATACAGTTCGTCGGTCCACAGCACCGGCATGGTCGAGCTATGGCTGACGTTTGCGGCCGGGTCCTGCTTGTAGAACTCATCGCGCTGGTAGCGCTCGATCCACTCAGCCGGATAGTTGCTGTAGAGGTACACCCTGGGTGTCTGAGTGGCGATCTGGATGCGCATGTTCAAGCCGAGGTATTCCATGCCCAGGTCTTGTGCCAGATGTACCGCGATGTCGAACAGCTTCCGTGGGCTGCGCTCGTTGACGAACGCCTGAAGGTGTTCGGGATTCCAGTGAAGCATCTGAAACTCCTCGGGGGTGTCGGATCCAATCCGTTTGGGTACCGGGGTCATTGTAGGAAAAGACCTACCATGGCGTTGGGAATATTTTGTTATAGCGATCAGGTTTCTCTGCAACTTCGGCACGATCACCCTTGATGAGGCCCTACAAAGCAGTGGTTTTTATCCGGGCCACTTTGCGCGACACTGTGCGCACGTCAAACCTGGAGCCCGATATGACCGCTAGCGCCGAAAAGTTCACCCGCCAGAACCTGCTCGATGTTCAGCCGCTCACGCCGAACCTCTTCAGCCTGCGGGTTACGCGCGATGCAGGGTTCCGCTTTCGTTCCGGCCAGTTCGCCCGCCTGGGCGTGACCAAGGCCGATGGCAGCGTGGTGTGGCGCGCCTACTCCATGGTCAGCGCACCGCATGACGAGCACCTCGACTTCTTCTCCATCGTGGTGCCAGGCGGCGAGTTCACCAGTGAGCTGAGCCGCCTGGGGGCGGGTGATACCTTGCTGATCGACCGCCAGGCTTTTGGCTTCCTTACCCTTGACCGCTTCGTGGGTGGCCGCGACCTGTGGCTGCTGGCGACCGGCACCGGAATTGCGCCATTCATGTCGATCCTGCAGGACTTCGAGGCCTGGGAGCGTTTCGACAGCATCAAGCTGGTGTATTCGGTGCGCGAAGCGAAAGAGCTGGCCTACGTGGATGAAATCGCCGGGCTGGAGCAGCGCGATTACCTGGCTGAGTACGCCGGCAAGTTGCAGTTCATTCCGGTGGTGACCCGTGAGCAGCACCCGGGGGCACTGAATGAGCGCATTACCACGCTGATCGAGAATGGCGAGCTTGAGAAGGCAGCAGGGCTGGAGCTGTCGCCGGAACATTCGCGGGTGATGCTGTGCGGCAACCCGGAGATGATCGACGAGACGCGCAAGGTGCTGAAGGCGCGTGACCTGCAACTGAGCCTGAGCAAGCGGCCGGGGCAGGTGGCTGTGGAAAACTACTGGTAATGCTGTTGGGGGCGCACAGCGCCCCCGGCAACCTCAAGGCAGCCGATTCTGGTTTTGCGTCTTGAGCAAATCGCGAATCTCGGTCAACAGGGTTTCTTCAGCCGAAGGCACTGGCGGCACAGTCGGTGCCACAGCTTCTTCGCGCTTGAGCCTGTTGATTGCCTTCACCCCCATGAAGATGGCAAAGGCAACGATCAAGAAGTCGATCACGGTCTGGATGAACTTGCCATAGGCCAGCACCACTGCCGGAATGTCACCTTCGGCAGCCTTCAGGGTAATGGCCAGGTCGCTGAAGTCCACCCCACCGATCAACAGACCCAGTGGCGGCATGACCACGTCTCCGACGAAGGACGAGACGATCTTGCCGAAGGCTGCGCCGATGATGATACCGACCGCCATGTCGACGACATTGCCTTTGACCGCGAAGGCCTTGAACTCACTGATCATGCCCATGTTTGGTTCCTTGTAACAAAAGGTAAGGTTAACGCAGTGTAAGCCACTTAAACGCTTCATGCGTCGTGTTCAGGGGTAGTGACTGCGGTTAGAACGAATAGTTTTGTCGCATCCCGAAGCGTTCGAGACACGTCCGGCTCGGCTATCATGGCGGTTTTTTCCAGGAGACCCCATCCATGGCCAAGGCCAAGCGCTTGTATGGCTGCACCGAGTGCGGCGCGACCTTCCCCAAATGGGCCGGCCAGTGCGGCGAATGCGGGGCCTGGAACACCCTGGTCGAAACCATGATCGAGAGCGGCGGTGCCGCAGCGCCCAGTACTGGCCGCGCCGGTTGGACCGGGCAGCAAGCGCAGATCAAGACCCTGGCCGAAGTCAGCGTCGAGGAAATCCCGCGCTTCACCACCAGCAGCACCGAACTGGACCGCGTGTTGGGCGGCGGCCTGGTTGATGGCTCGGTGGTGCTGATTGGTGGCGACCCGGGCATCGGCAAGTCGACCATCCTGCTGCAGACCTTGTGCAACATAGCCGTGGGCATGCCGGCGCTGTATGTTACGGGTGAGGAGTCGCAACAGCAGGTGGCCATGCGCTCGCGGCGCCTGGGCTTGCCCCAGGACAAGCTCAAGGTGATGACCGAAACCTGCATCGAAACCATCATTGCCACGGCACGCGTCGAGAAACCGCGGGTGATGGTGATCGACTCGATCCAGACCATCTTCACCGAGCAATTGCAGTCGGCACCCGGCGGCGTGGCCCAGGTGCGTGAGAGCACGGCGCTGCTGGTGCGTTACGCCAAGCAGAGCGGCACGGCGATCTTCCTGGTCGGCCACGTGACCAAGGAAGGCTCGCTGGCCGGCCCGCGGGTACTGGAGCACATGGTCGATACCGTGCTGTATTTCGAAGGTGAGTCCGACGGCCGCCTGCGCCTGTTGCGAGCGGTGAAAAACCGCTTTGGCGCGGTCAACGAACTGGGCGTGTTCGGCATGACCGACCGGGGCCTGAAAGAGGTGTCCAACCCGTCGGCTATCTTCCTTAACCGTACCCAGGAAGAAGTGCCGGGCAGTGTGGTGATGGCGACCTGGGAGGGCACCCGGCCAATGCTGGTCGAGGTACAGGCACTGGTCGACGACAGCCACTTGGCAAACCCGCGCCGGGTAACCCTGGGCCTGGATCAGAACCGCCTGGCCATGTTGCTGGCGGTGCTGCACCGCCACGGCGGTATTCCCACCCATGATCAGGACGTATTCCTCAACGTGGTGGGCGGTGTGAAGGTGCTGGAGACGGCTTCGGACCTGGCATTGCTGGCGGCGGTGATGTCCAGCTTGCGTAACCGGCCACTGGCCCATGGGCTGCTGGTGTTTGGCGAGATCGGCCTGTCGGGCGAGGTGCGGCCGGTGCCCAGTGGCCAGGAGCGGTTGAAGGAAGCGGCCAAGCATGGTTTCAAGCGCGCCATCGTGCCCAAGGGCAATGCGCCGAAAGAGTCGCCGGCGGGGCTGCAGGTTATTGCCGTCACCCGCCTGGAACAGGCCCTGGATGCATTGTTCGAGTAATTCGTAGTCAGGCCCGGCCCTATCGCCGGCAAGCCAGCTCCCACAGAAGGACCACAGTTTCCAGATCCTGTGCAGCACCTGTGGTAGCTGGCTTGCCGGCGATAGGGCCAGTACAGTCAAACGAAAAAGGGGCCGACGATGCGCGTCGGCCCCCCTCTCACCGCTCAGTCAGCGGTCAATGTTCGGCAACTGCCGCACGCCTGACCGTCTGGTTGCCATGCTCGTCCAGTTCCAGCAATGGCACTTCGTTTCCTTCGGCATCGAACAGCTTGCCATCCTTGAAGTAGTCGCCATCACGCAGTGCGGAAATGTCGGAGTACTGGATGGTGCGTTCGTACGCTGCGGCGAACACGGACTGGTTTTCCGAGTTGCCGGTGGTGAAGTGGTTGAAGATCAGGTTCAGCAGGATGGCCATGATCGCCGCCGAACTGATGCCCGAGTGGAAGATGGTCTCGAACCAGTTCGGGAAGTGGTGGTAGAAGGTTGGCGCGGCAATCGGGATCATGCCGAAGCCCAGCGAAGCGGCGACGATGATCAGGTTGACGTTGTTCTTGTAGCTGACCTTGGACAGGGTGCGGATACCACTGGCCGCCACCGTGCCGAACAGCACGATGCCCGCACCGCCCAGTACCGGGGTCGGTACTGCAGCAATCACCCGGCCCATGACCGGCAGCAGGCCGAGCACCACCAGGATCACACCGCCCGTGGCCACCACGTAACGGCTCTTGACCCCGGTCACGGCCACCAGGCCAACGTTCTGGGCGAACGCGCTCTGGGTGAACGAGCCGAAGATCGGCGCCAGGATGCTCGATGCCATGTCGGCGCGCAGGCCGTTGCCCAGGCGCTTGGAGTCGACCTTGGTGTCGATGATCTCACCCACGGCGAGGATGTCGGCCGAGGTTTCCACCAGGGTGACCATGATCACGATGCACATCGACAGGATCGCGGCGATGTGGAATTCCGGCATGCCGAAATGGAACGGCGTGGGGAAGGCGAACATCGCACCTTCGGTGACCTTGCTGAAGTCGGTCATGCCCAGCGCCCAGGCGATCAGGGTACCGAGCACCATGGCCAGCAGGATCGACAGGCGCGAGATGGTCGCGCTGCCCAGCTTGCTCAGCAGCAGCACGATGGCGAAGGTCAGCCCCGCCAGGCCGATGTTGGCCACGCTGCCGAATTCCGGCGAGGCGCTGTTGCCACCCATCACCCAGCGTGCAGCCACCGGCATCAGGGTCAGGCCGATGGTGGTGATGACGATACCGGTCACCAGCGGCGGGAAGAACTTGGTGATGCGCGAGAACACCGGGGTGATCAGGAAGCCGATCAGCGATGCTGCCATGACGGCGCCGAGCACGCCTGGCAGGCCACCGCCGCCCTCGCTGCTGAGGATCGCCCCCATGGTCGCCACACCGGCGAACGACACGCCCTGCACCAGCGGCAACTGGCAGCCGAAGAACGGCAGGCCGAGGGTTTGCAGCAGGGTGGCCAGGCCACCGGCAAACAGCGAGGCAGCAATCAACATGCCTATTTCGGCGCCGTTGAGGCCTGCGGCCTGCCCCAGGATCAGGGGTACCGCGACGATCCCTCCGTACATGGTCAACACATGCTGCAGACCGTAAGCCAGGTTGGCACCAAGCCCGAGGTTTTCATCCTCGGGGCGCTTGGCGGGAGACGTGCTAGGGGACGTAGTCATGGAGCAGGCTCTCTGTTTATTTTTGTGTCGCTACTGTAGACAGTTCCGGCAAATGATTACCACAAGAATTGTATACAATATTTTGATCGGAGCGCGCACAAGGGCGGCCGCCGGATGTGCGAAAACCCAATGCAGAAGGCGTACCAACTCATCAAATGCTGTATTAGAGGGGTGTGTACAAAGTGCTGCTACCCAGGCTTAAAGCTGTCTGGGTAGACAGGAAACACATCGCGAGGAGGCTATTAGCTAGCTAAGAGATTTCATTATTCGATGAGTTCGCGCAGCTCACGCATCATTTCGGTGCTGTCGGCCACGTTCAGTTCCACAAGACGGTGCAAGTGGCTCATCGAATCGATGTCGATGTACAGGCAGATGAAGCCTAGCCGGTCCGGTTCTTCGTGGCGCAGTTCGACCTGCATCTGCACCTCGGTCACTT
The DNA here is from genome assembly GCF_000412675.1 of Pseudomonas putida NBRC 14164. Taxonomy (NCBI): domain Bacteria; kingdom Pseudomonadati; phylum Pseudomonadota; class Gammaproteobacteria; order Pseudomonadales; family Pseudomonadaceae; genus Pseudomonas; species Pseudomonas putida. The sequence goes on from NC_021505.1 coordinate 842,961, forward strand.
CGTCGTTGAGCAGGATGTAGGCTTCAAAATCCTGGCTCAGGTCGGGATCCCAGGGTTTAGGGCTTTCGACCAGCAGGCCCTTGAGGGACAGGTCGAGCAGTTTCACCTCCCAGCAACGCTCGCCCTGGCACAGCCTGGTCGGGGCGTCGAACTGGATACGCTGGAAACGGCGGCGTTCGTCGTGATCGCTCATGGCGTGGATCCTCGGGTAGGTCCTAAAGTGACATCCTGACTATAGTTAGAAGGGTATGTGCATCAGGTACCGCAATCTGGCCGCAGAGGCTCTAGACCAAAGCAAGTGTGGCAATGCGCCTTGACTCGCCCTAGACTCGGTGGGCGGTCTTTCCAATCCACCAGCTGGAAGCTAACCATGAACAACAATAATAGCCTGCTACGCCACATTCCGTGGCTGGCGCTGGCAGTCATAGGGGCCTGCGCGCTGGGTGTGGTCGCCCTGCGTCGCGGTGAGGCAATCAACGCCTTGTGGATCGTGGTCGCGGCGGTGGCCATCTACCTGGTTGCCTACCGTTACTACAGCCTGTTCATCGCCACCAAGGTGATGCAACTGGACCCGCGCCGCGCCACCCCGGCGGTGCTCAACAACGACGGCCTGGACTACGTCCCGACCAACAAACATATCCTCTTCGGTCACCACTTCGCTGCCATCGCCGGCGCAGGCCCCCTGGTCGGCCCGGTGCTCGCCGCGCAAATGGGCTACCTGCCCGGCACGCTGTGGCTGATCGCCGGCGTGGTGCTGGCCGGTGCGGTGCAGGACTTCATGGTCCTGTTCATGTCCACCCGCCGCAACGGCCGTTCGCTCGGCGACATGGTGCGCGAGGAGATGGGCCGCATTCCGGGCACCATCGCCTTGTTCGGCTGCTTCCTGATCATGATCATCATCCTTGCGGTGCTGGCGCTGATCGTGGTAAAGGCCCTGGCCGAGAGCCCGTGGGGCATGTTCACGGTGATGGCGACCATCCCGATCGCGATGTTCATGGGCATCTACATGCGCTACATCCGCCCGGGCCGCATTGGCGAGATCTCGGTGGTTGGCGTGGTATTGCTGCTGGCCTCGATCTGGCTGGGCGGCGTGATCGCTGCGGATCCGGTCTGGGGCCCGGCGTTCACCTTCACCGGCGTGCAGATCACCTGGATGCTGGTGGGCTACGGCTTCGTCGCCGCAGTGCTGCCGGTGTGGCTGGTGCTGGCGCCGCGTGACTACCTGTCGACCTTCCTCAAGATCGGCACCATCGTTGGCCTGGCCATCGGTATCCTGATCATTGCGCCCGAGCTGAAAATGCCGGCGCTGACCCAGTTCACCGACGGCACAGGCCCGGTGTGGAAGGGTACCCTGTTCCCGTTCCTGTTCATCACCATCGCCTGTGGTGCGGTGTCGGGCTTCCATGCGCTGATCTCTTCGGGCACCACGCCCAAGCTGCTGGACAACGAAACCAACGCCCGTTACATCGGCTACGGCGGCATGCTGATGGAGTCGTTCGTGGCCATCATGGCCATGGTCGCCGCTTCGGTGATCGAACCGGGCGTGTACTTCGCCATGAACAGCCCGGCCGCCGTGGTGGGCGCAGACGTTGCGTCGGTGGCGCAGACGGTCAGCAGCTGGGGCTTCCTGATTACCCCTGAGCAGCTTGAAGCCGTCGCCCGTGACATTGGTGAGCACACCATCCTGGCCCGTGCCGGCGGTGCGCCAACCCTGGCAGTCGGTATCGCGCAGATCCTGCACCAGGTGTTGCCAGGTGAAAACACCATGGCCTTCTGGTACCACTTCGCGATCCTGTTCGAGGCACTGTTCATCCTCACCGCAGTCGACGCCGGTACCCGTGCCGGGCGCTTCATGCTGCAAGACCTGCTGGGCAGCTTCGTACCGGCACTCAAACGTACCGAATCGTGGGGGGCCAACCTGCTCGCCACCGCTGGCTGCGTGGCGATGTGGGGCTATCTGCTGTACCAGGGCGTGATCGACCCGCTGGGTGGCATCAACACCCTTTGGCCGCTGTTTGGCATCTCCAACCAGATGCTCGCCGGTATCGCCTTGATGCTCGGTACTGTGGTGCTGATCAAGATGAAGCGTCAACGCTACATCTGGGTCACCCTGCTGCCGGCCGTCTGGCTGCTGATCTGCACCACTGCTGCAGGGCTGATCAAGCTGTTCGACCCGAACCCGGCCGTTGGCTTCCTGGCCCTGGCCAAGAAGTACAGCACTGCGCTGGACGCCGGCCAGGTCCTGGCCCCGGCCAAGGACATCGGGCAGATGCAGCACGTTATCTTCAACGCCTACACCAACGCGGGCCTGACGATTCTGTTCCTGCTGGTGGTTTTCAGCATCCTGTTCTTCGCCCTCAAGGTCGGCTACGGCGCTTGGGGCCGCAAGGAGCGCAGCGACAAGGAAACCCCGTTCCAGGCCCTGCCTGACGCGTAATCGAGAGGACTGCAGTTATGTTCAACGACTTGGGTCGACTGGGGAAATACCTGGGGCAGGCAGCCCGCCTGATGGTCGGCATGCCCGACTACGACAACTATGTCGAACACATGCAGAAGACGCATCCGGACAAGCCGGTGATGAGCTACGAGGCGTTCTTCCGCGAACGCCAGGAAGCCCGTTACGGCGGCAAGTCCGGGCCCAAATGCTGTTGAACCCTAAGCGTTGACCTGTCCGGCCTCATCGCCGGCAAGCCAGCTCCCACAGGTGCTCCACAGGCCACCAGTCTGTGCAGTACCTGTGGGAGCTGGCTTGCCGGCGATGGGGCCACTGTTTTTTCCGCACAGGAGATGTTCTGCGTGCAGACGCCTATTCCCGTAACCGTACTCACAGGCTTCCTCGGCGCTGGCAAGACCACCTTGCTCAAGCACATGCTCAAGGCCGAGCACGGCCTGAAGATTGCCGTGATCGAAAACGAATTCAGCGAGGCCGGCATCGACAGCCAGTTGCTGGGCGACGAGCCGGTGCAGGTGATGACCCTGGCCAATGGCTGCGTGTGCTGCAGCATCCATGGTGACCTCACCCGCGCCTTGTACCTGCTGCTTGAGCGCCTTGACGCAGGCGAGATCGCCTTTGACCGGCTGGTAATCGAATGCACCGGCCTGGCCGACCCGGCGCCGGTGGCGCAAACCTTTTTCATCGACGAGGACTTGCGTGAGCGCTACATCCTCGACGGCATCATCACCCTGGTCGACGCTGTTCATGCCGAACTGCACCTGACACAGACCATCGCCCAGGCCCAAGTCGGCTTTGCCGATCGCCTGCTGCTGAGCAAGACCGATCTGGTCGAGCCGGCTACGGTAGAAGCCCTGTGCGAACGCTTGGCCCGCATCAATGGCCGGGCTGCAATCCGTGTGGTCGAGCACGGCCGTATCGACCTGGCGGAGCTACTGGATGTGCGTGGTTTCAACCTCAACCCCGACCTGGGCGCGAACCTGAAACCGATGCTTCGCCCGGTGCTCAAGTCCGCCACCCCCGACCGTATCTCCACCATGGTGCTGCGCACGGAAACCGCGCTGGACATCGACCGCCTCAGCGGCTTCATGAATGAGCTGCTGGAAACCCACGGCAAACAGCTGCTGCGCTACAAGGGCGTGCTGAACATTGCCGGTGAAGACCGCAAGCTGGTGTTTCAGGGCGTGCTCAAGCTTTACGGTTTCGACTGGGATGCAGAATGGGCCGAGGGTGAAGCCCGCGAGAGTGTAATGGTGTTCATCGCCGATGAACTGCCCGAGGCTACGATTCGGGCTGGTTTCGAGGCGCTGGCTGCGGGCTGAGCCGGCGCGGCGTTGCGGCCTGGAACCACTGCGGCCATGAGCTGCGGTGGCGGGTTTCCACCTCGATGCACGGGATCAGGCGTTCGGTCAGCACCGCCGTTTGCCGCACTGCCTTTGCCGTGCGGTATTTGACGCTGTGGATGCACTCGCGGTCGCCGAATTCGCAGCGGTTCAGCGCGGTACCGCCGCAGGGGCCATTGGCCAGGCCTTTGGGGCAGGTTTCCGGGCAGACGTACAGGGTGTCTTCCAGGCGGCAGCGGCCGCAGGTATCGCAACCCACCAGCGGCCGTTTCACCGCACGTTCCACCTTGTGCAGCACTTGTGCGCCAAGGTGCGTAGCCCACAGCGGCCGGCGTACCGCCCAGCCAAATGCCTTGCTCAGGCTGTTGCGGCGGCTGAACAGCAGTGAATGCATGCCGTGCATCAGGTGATAGCGTGCTTTCTCTTTGAACGAGGCATCGACCCGCGACTCGCCCTGGCGCCAGGCCGCTTGTGGCGGGTGGAATATCACTGCCGGCAGCCCGGGCATCTGCCAACTGGCCTGCCAGGCGGGCGCCCACTGCTCCAGCGTGTGGACCTGGTTTTGCCAGTGCTCGATACGGCCTTCAAGGGCAAGCAGTTGTTTCAGTTCGTGAACCCCTGACAGGTGCACACCGGCGTAGCCCATCAGTTTCACGCCAATGATCTGCAACGCCAGGCGGTCGACGCTGCGTGCCTGGGCAAAGGCCTTGGACTGCGCAGTCTCCGCTTCGAGCATGCCACGCATGGACGGTGTGACAGTGACCCCGGCCACGTGGTCGAGCATTGCCGCGCGCCCGTGGGTGAGGCTCATCAGGCAGGCCAGCATCGGCTTGGGCGTGGGCTGGCGACGCATCCAGTGCATGGCTTCCTGATGCTTGGCGGCATCGAAACCCAGTTGCAGGGTGAGGAAGTCGGCGCCTGCTGCGAGTTTTTTCTCGGCCTTGAAATACTGGGCGCCGCCTTCTTCCTCACAGTACTTGAACGGGTTCAGTGCAGCGCCCAGCAGCCAGTGCGGGCAAGCCTGGCGGGCAATCAGCAGGGCGGCGACCGATTCCAGATAGCGCACCGGGCGCTGGCCGGGCTCGTGGCCGGGCAGGCGGTCGCCCGTCAGCAGCAACAGCTGGTCGAGGCCCGCGGCGTCCATGCGCTGCAGTTGGGCAAGGAGGTGGTGACGCTCGCGGTCCTTGCCGGAAAAATGCGGCAGGGCAGGTACCGGGTTGCTGAACGAGGCGAGGGCGTCCAGCGGCGACATGTCCAGCGGGCTCCCGACGCGATCGCCGATGGCCACGGTCATTGGCCAGCCGCACAGGTGCGCGCGGGCCATGATCGCTTCCATGGCGGCGAAGCGTTCTGCAGAAGGCTTGGGGACGAACTCCATAACGCAGACGAAGTTCTGTTCGCGCAGCGCGGTTTTCAGCAGGCTCATGTGGCCGGGCACCTGGTGTGGTCAGGGTGGCATTGTGCGGCAGAAGGCGGGCGGGGTCATGTCCGGATGCGCAGGGCGGTGCTCTGAATGAGACATCATCATGATCATGAAAAAATCTTGGGTTCATCTCAAATTTAATGAGTTTGTCTCAAACCGGTCTCAACCGGACAATCGCCTCATTCATTTATGCAGGCTGAAGGGACAAGACATGGCACTGGCACACAACCTGGGCTTTCCACGCATCGACCACGACAGCGAGCTGCGTGCCCGCCACTGGCAGGTGCAGAGAGAGGCCGGCATCGAACTGCTGCCAGTGGGCGACTTTGCCTGGTTTGACCAACCGTTCGACCTGAGCTGGGCGCAACTTTTCGACGAAGTGGCACAGGCCAAGGCCTTGGGGCATGCGGTCAAGCCAGTGGTGATCGGCCCATTGACCTATCTGTGGCAGGGCGAAACCAACGACGGCATCGACACGCTGGAGCGCCTCGAACGCCTGCTGCCGCTGTATGACCAGCATCTCAACCGCCTGGCTACCCTGGGCGTCGAGTGGGTGCAGATCGATGAGCCGATTCTCGCCGAAGACCTTCCACAGGACTGGAAAAACGCTTTCGAGCGCGTCTATAACATCCTTCAGCGCGCGCCTTTGAAGAAGCTGATTGCCACATACTCTGGTGGCCTTGGAGGCAACCTCGGCCTGGCCGCGAACCTGCCGGTCGATGGCTTGCACATCGACCTGGTTCAGGCACCCGACCAGTACGTGACCATTCTCGACCGCCTGCCGGCCTACAAAGTGCTGTCACTGGGCCTGGTCGACGGCGACAACGCCGCGCCTTGCAATCTGGGCGCGACCCTGGACCTGCTGCACGATGCCCATGAGCGCCTGGGAGAGCGGCTGTGGCTGGCGCCATCCTGCTCGTTGACGCGCAGCCCGCTGGAAGTGGCCGTGCAGAAGTGCCAGGAAGTGGCGGTGTTGGTTGCTGCACTGGAAGAGAACCGGGCTGCCGCTTGATTTTCGGCAGCCTGTGCCGCCCCCTTCGCGGGTGAACCCGCTCCCACAGGTACAGTGCAAGCCTTGAAAATTCATGTGGCCCCTGGCCCCACAGGTACAGCATAAACCTTGAAACTTGTGCGGTCCCTGTGGGAGCGGGCAAGCCCGCGAATAGGCGGGGCCTGCTGATCAGCGCTCGATCGCCAGCGCCACGCCTTGCCCACCGCCGATGCACAAGGTCGCCAGGCCTTTCTTGGCGTCCCGCTTGATCATCTCGTGCAGCAAGGTCACCAGCACCCGGCACCCGGAAGCGCCAATCGGGTGGCCCAGGGCAATGGCCCCGCCATTCACGTTGACCCGCGCAGCATCCCATTCCAGCACCTTGCCCACTGCCAGCGCCTGTGCGGCAAAGGCTTCGTTGGCTTCGATCAGGTCCAGTTCGGCCAGTTGCCAACCGGCCTTGTCCAGGCAACGCTGAGTCGCTGAAACCGGGCCGATGCCCATGATTGCCGGGTCTACCCCTGCACTGGCATAGGCGGCGATCTTCGCCAGTGCTGGCAAGCCCAGGGCCTTGGCCTTGGCGGCACTCATCAGCAGCACGGCAGCGGCGCCGTCATTCAGGCTGGAGGCGTTGCCAGCGGTAACGCTGCCATCCTTCTTGAACGCAGGACGCAGTTTGGCCAGGGAGTCAGCGGTGGTGTCCGGGCGTGGCTGTTCGTCCTGGGCGAACACTCTGGGCTCACCCTTTTTCTGTGGCAGCACGATTGGGGTGATCTCATCAAGGAAGCGGCCGGCCTCGATGGCCGCCACGGCCTTGCGTTGCGATTCGGCGGCAAAAGCGTCCTGCTGCTCACGGCTGAGGCCGTACTTGTCCACAAGGTTCTCGGCGGTGATGCCCATGTGATAGTCGTTGAAGGCATCCCACAGGCCATCGGTGATCATGCTGTCGATCAGCTGGCCATGGCCCATGCGCTGCCCAGTGCGGGCCGAAGGCATCACATAGGGGGCCAGGCTCATGTTCTCCTGGCCACCGGCAATCACCACCTCGGCATCACCGCAACGAATGGCCTGGGCGGCCAGGTGCAAGGCCTTGAGGCCCGAGCCGCAGACTTTGTTCAGGGTCAGCGCCGGTACGCTGTAGGGCAAGCCGGCCTTGATCGCGGCCTGGCGTGCCGGGTTCTGCCCGGCGCCGGCGGTGAGCACCTGGCCGAGGATCACTTCGTCCACCTGCGCCGGGTCCAGCCCGGTCTGCTCCAGCAGGCGCTTGATCACGGCGGCACCGAGGTCGACCGCAGGTACCGTGGCCAGGGCGCCCTGGAAGCTGCCGATGGCGGTGCGGGTAGCGGCGACGATGACCACGTCGTTCATGTTGTTGTTCTCCGTGCGATGGGCGTAATGCCCAAGCATCGGTGGCTTTGGCTCATTTGTTAAGTTTGTTTTTCTTTCGGATTGATGTGAAAAATAAATCAATGGGCGCTCGGCGTCCTATCCAACTAAGCTGAATTCCGTGCTGTTTTCACTCAACTGAATGGAGCCCATACCCATGCGCACCCTCATCGCCTTGATGCTACTGATCGGCAGCAGCACAGCATTCGCCGCCACCCAATGCACCAGCGCAGACAAAAGCACCTGGCAAGACCAGGAAAAGTTCCAGGCCCAGCTCAAGGAGCAGGGTTACAAGATCAACAAGTTCAAGGTTACCAAGGGCAACTGCTACGAGATCTATGGTCTCGACAAGGATGGCCGCAAGGTCGAGATCTACCATGACCCGGTGAGCGGCAAGGCGGTCAAGTCCGAGTACCACGATTGAACAGCGACGGCACTGTGCAGCTGTGGGACCCGCTCCTGCGGCTGTGCCATCTCTCCATCGCCGGTGTGTTCTTCGCCGACTATTTTTTCAACGAAGAAGGGGACGACTGGCACCAGTGGCTGGGTTACTACGCACTGGCCTGTGTCGTGGTGCGCGTGGTCTGGGGCTTTGTCGGGCCACCCAGCGCGCGCTGGGCCGATTTCTGGCCAACCCCGGCGCGCCTGGCAGGGCATGCCCGTGCGCTGCTGCGCGGCGAGCCTTGTCATCGCCTGGGGCATTCGCCGATTGGCGCGTTGGTGATGCTGTTGATGCTGACCGGTATCGCAGGGCTGGTCCTGACCGGCTGGGCGTCCCAGGAGGTGGATGCGCTGTGGGGCGCCGATTGGCCGACCGACCTGCACAGCTGGTTGGCCGATGCGGTGTTGGCGTTGGTGTGTGTGCATGTGCTGGCGGCCATCTACGAGAGTGTGCGCCTTCGCGAGAACCTGCCGTTGTCGATGATCACCGGGCGTCGTCGACGTCGGGATTGAGTAGACCTGTGCCGGCCTCTTCGCGGGCTTGCCCGCTCCCACAGGTATGCCACAAATCTCAAAACCTGTGCGGTCCATGTGGGAGCGGGCGAGCCCGCGAAGAGGCCGGCACAGGAGAACCTTGGTTTTGCATCCTTTTGATCACCCCGTAATATGTGTCGGATAACCTGCGGGGGTAGTCTCACCCTCTGAAAATCGGAATCGCCCCAAGCGGCGTTTCCCCGGCATAAACCTGACGAGGTACAGACATTGGCCATCATTCATCCTAAGGTTCGCGGTTTCATCTGCACCACGACTCACCCGAAGGGCTGCGAGCTCAACGTCCGTGACCAGATCGAAGCCACCCGCAAGCTGGGCGTGCGCGAGGATGGCCCGAAGAAGGTCCTGGTCATCGGTGCTTCCAGTGGCTACGGCCTGGCAGCGCGTATCACCGCAGCGTTCGGTTTCAAGGCCGACACCCTGGGCGTGTTCTTCGAAAAACCAGGCACCGAAACCAAGGCCGGCACTGCTGGCTGGTACAACTCCGCTGCCTTCGACAAGTTTGCCAAGGCCGAGGGCCTGTACAGCAAGTCGATCAACGGTGACGCCTTCTCCGACGAGGCCCGTGCCAAGGTCATCGAGCTGATCAAGAACGAGATGGGTGGCAAGGTCGACCTGGTCATCTACTCGCTGGCCTCGCCTGTGCGCAAACTGCCGCAGACCGGTGAAGTCATCCGCTCGGCACTCAAGCCGATCGGCGAGCCTTACAAGTCGACCGCCATCGACACCAACAAGGACACCATCATCGAGGCCAGCATCGAGCCGGCCACCGAGCAGGAAATTGCCGACACCGTGACCGTCATGGGCGGCCAGGACTGGCAGCTGTGGATCGACGCCCTGGCAGGCGCCAACGTGCTGGCCGAAGGCGCTCGCACCGTGGCCTTCAGCTACATCGGCAGCGACATCACCTGGCCGATCTACTGGCACGGTGCACTGGGCCAGGCCAAGCAGGACCTGGACGAAACTGCCCTGCGCCTGGACCAGAAGCTGGCCGGCGAAGTGAAAGGCGGCGCCAACGTGGCCGTGCTGAAATCGGTGGTTACCCAGGCCAGCTCGGCCATTCCGGTAATGCCGCTGTACCTGTCGATGGTCTTCAAGATCATGCAGGAGAAAGGCGTTCACGAAGGCACCCAGGACCAACTGGACCGCATGTACCGCGACCGCCTGTATCGCGCCGATGGTGCGCCGGCCGAAGTCGACGAGAAGGGCCGTCTGCGCCTGGACGACTGGGAACTGCGCGATGATGTGCAGAACGAGTGCAAGGCCCTGTGGCCACAGGTCACCACCGAGAACCTGTTCGCCCTGACCGACTATGCCGGTTACAAGAAGCAGTTCCTCAACCTGTTCGGATTCGAGCGCGCTGACGTCAACTATGACGACGACGTGGCCACCGATGTGAAGTTCGACTGCATCGAGCTGTAAGCCGAACCGGGCTGGCCCTATCGCCGGCAAGCCAGCTCCCACAGGTACACCACAAGCCTCATGGCCTGTGAAATCCTGTGGGAGCTGGCTTGCCGGCGATAAGGCCAGCACAGGTTCAAGATTTTTTGCTAGTTTTGGCGCACAACAACAGGGAATGCGCCATGAGCAGCCTCACCCAACCCGCCACCCCCTTTCGCCAGGCCACAGCCGATGGCTACAGCCTCGGCGGCTTCTGCTGGCGTCACGCCCAGCCTGACCCCCAGCGCCCGCTGGTGATCATCAACGCGGCCACTTCGGTACGCTGCCGATACTATTCCCGCTTTGCCGACTACCTGTTTGCCCAGGGCTGCGATGTGCTGACCTACGACTACCGTGGCATCGGCGAATCCCGCCCGGTTTCGTTGCGCGGTTTCCAGGCATCGTGGAGCGACTGGGGCCGTCTGGATTTCGAAGCGATGTTGGCGCATGCGACCGAGCGTTTCCCCGGCCAGCCAATAGACGTGGTGGGGCACAGTTTTGGCGGTTGCGCAGTCGGCCTGGCACCATCGGCCGGCCAGATACGCAGGGTAGTGATGGTAGGCGCACAGTTTGCCTACTGGCGCGATTATGCGGCTGATCAACGCTGGCGGCTGTTCGGCAAATGGCATGTGGTGATGCCTTTGCTTACCCGCGCTTTGGGCTACTTCCCCGGCAAGCGTCTGGGCTGGATGGAAGACACCCCGGCAGGGGTGGTGGATGACTGGACCACCCGTACGCCACGCTATGAGCACCGGCCAAGTGGGCGCCGGCTGGAGAGGGTACCGTTTGCACACGTCCAGGCAGCGACGCTGGCCATCAGCTTGACCGATGACCCGTTTGGCACTGTGGCGGCGACCGAGCGGTTGCTGAGTTATCTACAGGGTGCCCGGCACCTGCGTATCGCGCCTGTGGATATCTCGGTCGAGGAGATTGGCCATTTCGCGTTTTTCCATGACCGGTTTCGCGAGAGCCTGTGGCCGGTGGCCTTGCAGTGGTTGCAACGAGGAGCGCTGGACCACGGGGTACCCGGCACCCTCAGGGATTGAGGAGGGGGGGCAGGATTTTGGGGCCGCAAAGCGGCCCCGACTATCTCAAGCCTTGCGCGACAGCGGCTGCCCGGCAAATTTCACACCGGCCAAACCATGCTCGATCAGCGCACGGATATTGCCATGGTCGCTGCCCTCAGGCGTGGCCACCACATCACGGTAGTGCTCGCCAAAGGCCAGCAGCGCTTCCTGGTCGCTCAGCCCTTCCAGCAAAGCCAGGCCCAAGGTCTTGCACGACCCTTCGTTCTGCCCGGCCGCGTTCTCCACGCCGCCGTTGTTGAAGGCCTGCGGCTGGTAGCTGTAGTTGTCGGCAATGAACGCCAGGGTATCGGCAAATACATGTTGGCCGCTGGCCAGGCTGGCGCGCAGGGTGTTCAGATCAGTCACGAGGTTTTCCTTTTTCGAACGCCGCCTGTTGGTCGGCGCTGGCTTCTTTCTGGTATTGGGCTTTCCACTCGGCGTAGGGCATGCCATATACCGCTTCGCGGGCGTCGTCCAGGCTCAGGTCGAGCTGGCGCTCGTCGGCCGCAGCCTTGTACCACTTGGACAGGCAGTTGCGGCAGAAACCGGACAGGTTCATCAGGTCGATGTTCTGTACGTCGGTGCGCTTTTGCAAGTGTTCGACCAGGCGCCGGAACGCGGCGGCTTCGAGTTCGAGCTGTTGCTGTGGGGTCATGGGCTTCTCTCAGGTCATGCGGTTCTTCAAGTGGCGGCCACCATTGATGACCACCTGGCTACCGGTGCTGTACTGGCTGGCGAGCAGGTATTTGACTGTCTCGATCAGCGGGCCGGCGCCGGGTTCGAACTCCAGCAGGGCCTTTTTCAAGGTTTGCTGGCGGTAGGCTTCGTCGCCCCCTTCCTTGAGGATCAGCAGCCCGGGCAGGATACCGTTCACGTGCACCGTGGGCGCATATTTTTCAGCGAATGACAGCACCATGTTCTGCAGCGCAGCCTTGGTGGCGGCGTAGCCAATGTGGCTTTTGCTGCCGCGAGAAGAGGTTTCGTCGCAGATGTGGATGATGTCGGCCTTTTCCACTTTGGCAAGCAAGTCGCCCAGGGCCAGGTTGAGGTGGTAGGGCGCTTCGACGTGCAGGCGGAACATGGTATCGAGGTTGTCGAGCCCGTCATCGAGCCACAGCGAGGCGTTGTGGATGATGGCGCGCAGGCCGTCGTAATGGCTGTGCAGGTGATCGATCAGGGCCTGGCGGTCGGCCGCCAGGCACAGGTCGGCCTGAAACTGCACGATGTTCGGGTGGGCCGTGTGTGGCTGGACGCTGCGGCTGGCACTGACCACCGTATGGCCGGCCTTTGCCAGTTCAAGGGCCAGGGCCAGCCCGACGCGCTGGCTGGCTCCGGTAACGAGAATGGGGCTGTTCATTTCGGGGCGGTCAACTTGTCTGTCGTTTGGTTGCCGCCCAGCATACCCGAACTGTTTCCCAGTTGTATGGCCTGGCCTCAGCGGCTGCGCAGGGCGCCAGTGGTGGCAGGTGAGGCATGCAGCCAACTGGCCAGCAGGCGGGTGGACAGGGGGATGAACAGGTACACCATGACCGGCGTCAGGGCCAGGGTGCTGAGCATTACCCGGGGCAGCAGGTCCAGAGTGGCCAGCCAGGGGCCAAGCAGCAGGTTGAACGCCAGCGACACCGGGAAGAACGCCAGCCAGATGGCCACCGCCTGCTTCCAGCGCGGTGGTTTTTGCACCGTATTGGTGCCAAACCAGTCGTCGATGCCACTGACGCGCGCTTCTTTGGGGCGTTCGAACAGGCCGTTGCCGCGTTGCAGCCAAGCCCGGCGCGAGGCGGAATGCTCCCAGGCATGCAGGGTGGGTTCGTCGCTGAAGCGGAAGATGATCTGGAATTCGTCGCCATCGCGGGGCGGGGCGAGGATGCCCGAACCGAGGTAGCCGGGGAAGTCGGTGGCCAGCTGCTCGCCTTCATGCAGCCAGGCCAGCAGGTCCTGGTAGCGGCCGTGGGCGGCGCGGCGCGACACCATCAAGGTGACGGGTGGGGTAGACATCGTGTATCTCCTGGCAACGGGGCTGGCGGGTAGCTGGCCCCTTTGGCTACGTGGCCCGGGGTGGTGGGCAACGCAGGTGTGCATGCAAGAATCGGGCGCGGATTATCGCGCATGTGTGATCTTCGGCAAATGTGAGCCGGCAAACGGTTGCACCCTGCGATCGGTGTCGGCGTAGTAGAATGAGCGCTCAACTTCCGCACTCAGGGTACGCTGTGCAGATGAACGAACAGGGACGTGATCCGCTGATCGAAGTGGGTCTTGAGCAGCAGGAGCTGTTTCCGATCCGCGAAGTTTCCCGACTGACGGGCGTCAACGCCGTGACCCTGCGTGCCTGGGAGCGCCGCTACGGGCTGATTCAGCCAACCCGCACCGACAGTGGCCACCGCCTTTATTCCCAAGCGGACATCGATGACATCCGCCGTATCCTCGGCTGGCTTGAGCGCGGTGTGGCGGTGAGTAAAGTGGGCAGCATCCTCGCTCGCGGTCATGCCCTTGCCGAGCAGGTCAGCGGGGCGACGGACGCGTGGTTGCGCTGGCAGCACCAGGCGCGTCAGGCCGTGCAGCGGTTTGACATGGCCGGCCTGGACCGGCTGTTCGACGAGGTGTTTGCTGCCAACACCCTGGACCAGGTGTTCGCCGAGGTGTTCATGCCGGTTTGGCACGACCTGGCGGCCGGGCAGGGCGGCTATGGGCAGGCCAGCGAGTGGCTGTTCCTTGACCAGTTCTTGCGTGGCCGGGTATTTGCCCGTTTGCCGCTCGCCCATGTGCCGCGTGGTCGCACAGTGCTGCTGGCAGCGTTGCCAGGGCAATGCCATGAACTGGAATTACTGGTGACCGGCCTGAGCCTGGGCAGCGACGATATTGGCGTGACGCCCTTGGCGAGCGGGCAGCCGCTACAGGAGCTGGCGCTGGTCTGCGAACGCCTGAAACCCGATGCCCTGGTGCTGTTTTCCCACCACCCACCCACGGCGGAACTCACCCGACGACTGGTGCGCATGGCTGCGGTACTGGAATGCCCGTTGTTGCTGGCCGGCGAAGCTGCAGAAGTGGCACAGGACCACCTGGCAGGCAGCCTGGTAGCGTGCCTTGGGGCGCAGGGTAGTGTGATGCGCCAGCGCTTGCGGCAGTTTCTGGCCGGTCAGCTCGATACCTGAGTGTGCAGTTCGGGGTGCGCCTGGCGATGGGCCTGGAGGATATAGTCGCGCAGGCGGTCGATCTCTTCGGCCGGGCTCTGGCCCAGGTCGTAGGCCGCCAGGTCCGGGCCGATGCGCCGGCCCAGTACACCATGCAATTCGATCGGGCTGATATCGCCCGGGGCGAAGCGCAACTCGAAACGGCTGGGCGCCGCTGGCAAGCCGCGGATCTCCACCAGTACACCTTTGAACGAAATATCGCGAACCCACAGGCCGCTTTGCTGATCATGGCTATCGAGCAACGGGCTGGGGGTTTCCATCGACAGGCGCCACGCGCGCAGCATGGGGCCGTCTTCGTAGATTTCGGGTGAACCCACTTGAAGGTGCAGGGCGTGGAACTCGTCTTCCACCAACTGCAGCGGGAAGCTGATCTGCTGGTTGTTGAACTGGGCCTGCAAAGTCACCTGTTCGTTGGCCACCAGGCGGGTCAGCAAGCTCTGGATGCGACGGTCGCCATTGACCAGCAGGCTCGACATGGAGTCTGCCAGGTTCAGTTGCGGCGAATGCTGCATGCTCTGGATGAAATCCAGTTCGTCCTGGGTCAGGAGCGCGTCTGCTTGCATGATCGAACTCGGTGGTGGCGATTTCTTCAACGGAATTGACCGTGCGTGGCGTACTTGGTTCAGGCGCGTTCGTCGGGTTTCGGACAAACGCGCAGTTCGGCCAGCTCCCGCTCAAGTTGGACCTGGCGGCTGACGTCCTTCTGAATACCGATGAAATAGGTCCGCTGTTCAGCGTCTAGCCTTACCGGGGTGATCGACAGCTCGTTCCAGAACGCGCTGCCATCCTTGCGGTAGTTGCGCAGCACTTCGCGACAGGGGCGGCCTTCGGCCAAGGCCCTGCGGATGCGGGCACGGCCAAGCTGGTCACGGTCGTCTGCCTGCAGGAAGCGGCAATCCTGGTAGAGGATTTCGTCGCGGCTATAGCCGGTCAGGCGTTCGAAGGCGGCGTTCACGTAGATCAGGATGGTGTCGTCGCCTTCCTGTTCGGCAACCACGATCCCGTCATTGGACGCATCGACCATCGATTGCAGCAATTGCGCGTTGATCATGTCTGGGCCATTGAGCAAAGAAAGGCTGAAGGCGGCGACTTTGGTAGAGGCGGCCTTTTGCCAGCGCTGGATGCTAGTATCCTACGTTTTCACTCAGTTTCGGAATCCTCTACCCGATGAAAGTCGCCATTATTTCCGGATCGGTCTATGGCACCGCCGAAGAAGTCGCCCGTCACGCCGAATCGCTGTTGAAGGCTGCAGGCCTGGAGGCCTGGCATGCGGCGCGTGCCACCCTGCAGGATCTTGAAGGTTTTGCCCCAGACGCCTTGCTGGCCGTGACCTCGACCACCGGCATGGGCGAGCTGCCGGACAACCTCATGCCGTTGTACTGCGCCATTCGTGACACCCTGCCTGCGGCCTGGCGTGGCCTGCCGGGTGCAGTCATTGCGCTGGGCGATGCCAGCTACGGTGACACCTACTGTGGTGGTGGCGAACAAATGCGCGAGCTGTTTGCCGAGTTGGGTGTGCGCGAAGTGCAGCCGATGCTGCGCCTGGATGCCAGCGAGACCGTGACCCCGGAAGCCGATGCCGAACCGTGGTTGGCGGAGCTTGTTCAAGCGTTGAAAGCCTGACGGGGCATTTTCGCTTGTCCTGGCCTCTTCGCGGGTAAACCCGCTCCCACCTGTAGGGCGCAGCTTTCCCAAACTGTGGTGTCCCTGTGGGAGCGGGTTCACCCGCGAAAGGGCCGGCGCAGGCTCAAGCATTAGCTACTGCCCGGCACCGGCCACTCGCGCAGCAACGCCAACCACGCCTGCGCCGCTCGTGACAGGTACGCCCCGCGCCGCCAGATAAAGGCAATATCCCAACGCAAATCCTGCGGCGAACGCAGCGGCAAACGCACCACCCCAGGGCGCTCAAGCGCTTTTGCCACCACCCGGGGCAGCAACACCACGCCCTGGCCCGCCGCCACCAGCGCTGCCAAAAAATCCGCCTGGCCGCTGCGCCCGCCTTCCTTCGGGGTAAAACCGTGCTGGTGGCACGCCTTCAGCAGCCGGTCATTGAGCACGAAGCTGCGCTGATACAGCAGGAACGGCGTATCGGCCAGTTGCCCCAGGTCCACCTCGTCCAGGCCCGCCAAGGCATGGCCAGCCGGCAGCAGGGCATCCAGCGGTTCGTTGCAAAACGGTTGGTAGTCGAACGCTTCGTCGCTGGGCGTCAGGCTGCCACCCAATTCCAGTTCGCCACTCCTGACTGCCTGCTCAACACTACGGCTGCCGCCTTCGAGCAACTGAATCGCGATATTCGGGTGGCGCCGGCGGTATTCGGCGAACAAACCGGCGAACAGGGCGTCGCTGCCCAGCATGGGCAAGCCCAGGCGCAGCTCGCCACGCTCCATCAGGCTGAGGTCGTCCAGCTCGTTGAGCAGTGCCTGGCGCTGACGCAGCAGGGCCTCGCCACGCTCCAGCACAATGCGCCCGGCTGCCGTCAGGTGCAGCTGCGAGGCCTGGCGCTCCAGCAGTGGCTGGCCCACATCTTGCTCCAGCTGGGCCACCTGCTTGCTTACAGCCGACTGGCTGATGTGCAGGGTGTGCGCCGCCTGGGTGAAACCGCCGCGGTGGACCACTTCGATAAAACTGCGTAGCTGTTTGAATTCCATGCTCTGAATTCCGTTATGGAATGGCGATAAGTCTAACAATTCGCTTCTGGCCTAGGCAGCCGAATCTTAAAATAAGGGTCTGTCGAGGAACCCTCATCATGAAACCCGCGTTATTGAAAAAAGCCCTGCGCCTGCTTGTCGAGCTGGCGATCCTTTGTTCTTTGTTCCTGCTCGGAGGCCAGCTTGCCAGTTGGCTGGGCTGGCCAATCCCCGGCGGCGTGATGGGCCTGGCACTGTTGTTGATACTGTTCGCTTCAGGTGTGCTCAAGCCGGCCATGTTGCAACTGGGCGCGGGCTGGCTGATGGCCGAGATGCTGCTGTTTTTCATCCCGGCGCTGATGAGCCTGCTGGATTACGGCTCGCTCATCCGTGAAGAGGGCTGGCGCATCCTGCTGGTGATCGCCGTGAGCACGCTGATGGTGATGGTGGTGACTGCCTTGACCGTGGAACTGGTGTGCCGCTGGAGCTTGCGCCATGAGCCTTGAACCCATGCCGCTGTTCTGGCTGGCCCTGACCTTGCTGGCTTACCTGGGCAGCCGTTGGCTGTACCGGCGCAGCAAGCGCTACCTGCTGTCGCCGTTGATCCTGGTACCTGTGCTGCTGCTGGCCGTGGCGGTGCCGCTGCATACCGCCTATGCAGAGTATGCCCGCAATACCCATTGGTTGATGAGCGTGCTCGGCCCGGTGACTGTGGCCTTCGCGGTGCCGATCTGGCAGCAGCGGGCCATGCTGGCGCGCCATTGGCCGGCCCTGATGGTGGGCATGGTGGCAGGCAGCAGTGCCTCGATCGCCAGCTCCTGGGGCCTTGCGCACCTGCTGGCGCTGGACAGTGCAACCAGCCTGTCGCTGGTGCCGCGTTCGATCACCACGCCGTTTGCCATGCCCTTGGCCCATGACCTGGGTGGCGTGCCGGAGCTGACGGCGGTGTTCGTGATGTTCACCGGCGTGCTCGGCGCCATGTTCGGTGGCGTGCTGCTGCGCTGGTTGCCGCTGCGCACGCCCCTGGCACGGGGTGCACTGTTTGGCGTCGGTGCGCACGGTGCCGGGGTCAGCCGGGCTCAGGAGGTGGGCCGTGAGGAAGGCTCGGTGGCCGGCCTGGTCATGGTCCTGACCGGGTTGTTGAACCTGTTCGCGGCACCGCTGCTGGCCATGCTGCTCTGACCGTTCGTGCCACTGACTCGCTCAGTCATCAAGCTGGCTGGCAACGCAAGTTTCAGCCCATGGCCTGCTGGCTAGACTCTGCCTCGACATAGAGAGCACATGTATGTGCCGAGGTGACATGCAATGACCGCAGCCTTGCCCTATTCCGCCAACACCACTTCACCGGGACCGTTCTGATGCCTATGGCCGAAATTCCATTGTGCGTCTGGCGAACCCGGGGACAGAGTTTCACTTTCCGGGGCCAGAGCATCCGCTACTGGACCGCAGGGCAAGGAGAGCCCCTGCTTTTGTTACACGGTTTCCCCACCGCCAGCTGGGATTGGCACTATTTGTGGGGGCCTTTGAGCCAACGCTTCAGGGTGATCGCGTGCGACATGCTGGGCTTTGGCGATTCGGCCAAGCCGGTCGATCACGCCTACAGCCTGATGGAGCAGGCAGACTTGCAGCAGGCTTTGCTTGGCCACCTGCAGGTCGACCAGCCGGTGCACCTGCTGGCCCACGACTACGGCGGCAGCGTCGCCCAGGAGCTGCTGGCGCGGCACCATGAGCAGCGTGCCGAGGTTGCCAGCTGTGTGTTCCTCAACAGCGGGCTGTTCCCCGAAAGCTGCCGCATGCTGCTGATCCAGAAGCTGCTGCTCAGCCGGTTCGGCTGGCTGGTCGGGCGTTCGTTCGGGCGTGACGACCTGGTGCGCAACGTGACCCAGGTCTATGGCCCTTGCACCCACCCCAGCGAAAGTGCCCTGGATGATTTCTGGAGCCTGATCACCGCCAACCGGGGCACACGTATCCTGCACAAGCTGGTGAGCTACATGCCCGAACGCAGATTGCACCGCGAGCGCTGGGTCGGGGCGATGCAGCGCACAGGCGTGCCACTGCGCCTGATCAATGGCGTGGTCGACCCGCTGTCCGGCGCGCACATGCTCGAGCGCTACCGGCAACTGGTGCCGGAGGCGGACACCGTGCAGCTACCAGGCATCGGCCATTACCCGCACACCGAAGCGCCAGTGCAAGTGCTGCGTCACTACCTGGCGTTTCGTGAGCAGCCTGTGAGCTTCTATCCGCAGAAAGTGGCGTGGTCCTGACCGGGCCGCATCGCCCTGCGTTATTGCCAGGCATTCAGCCTGCGTGAGCTTTGTTGTCCGCCCGTTGTTTGCGGCGGACACTCGGCTTATCTGAACCTGCCTGGAGCCATGAGCATGAGCGAGCCTGTCCGTCTGCAAGATCGCGTGGTGATCGTCACCGGAGCCGGCGGTGGCCTGGGCCGTGCCCATGCGCTGCTGTTCGCCGCACGTGGCGCCAAGGTGGTGGTGAACGACCTCGGCGGCTCTACCCACGGTGAAGGTGCCAGCGCCTCGGCCGCCGATCGTGTGGTGGAGCAGATCCGCGCCGCTGGTGGCATCGCCATCGCCAACCACGACTCGGTCAGCCAGGGTGCACGTATTGTCGAGCAGGCCCTGGACAGCTTTGGCCGGGTTGATGTGCTGGTGAACAATGCAGGTATCCTGCGTGACAAGACGTTCCATAAAATGGACGACAGCGACTGGGAGCAGGTTTACCAGGTGCATGTCGAAGGGGCCTACAAGGTCACCCGGGCTGCCTGGCCACACCTGCGCGAGCAGAACTGGGGGCGGGTGATCTTCACCGCTTCTACCTCTGGCATTTACGGCAATTTCGGTCAAGCCAACTACGGCATGGCCAAGCTGGGCTTGTACGGGCTGACCCGCACCCTGGCGATCGAAGGGCGCAAGCACGGCATCCTGGTCAACGCCATCGCCCCCACCGGTGGCACGCGCATGACCGAAGGGCTGATCCCGCCCCAGGTATTCGAGCGGCTCAAGCCCGAGCTGGTCAGCCCGCTGGTGGTGTACCTGGGCAGCGAGCAGTGCCAGGGCACGGGTGAGCTGTTCGAGGTAGGCGGCGGCTGGGTGGGCAAGGTGCGTTGGGAGCGCAGCCTGGGGGTGGGCTTCGATCCGCGCGAAGGCTTTACCCCGGAGCAGGTGGCCGAGAACTGGGCCCGGATCGGTGACTTTGACGGGGCGGTGCATCCGCAGGACAGTTTGCAGGCGCTGCAGCAGATGATGGCGAACCTGCAGAAGTACCCGCTGAGCTGAAGTTCTACTGTCTGTGTTGGCCTCTTCGCGGGCTTGCCCGCTCCCACAGAGATCTCACTGCCCTCAGGCCTGGTGATATTCCCTGTGGGAGCGGGCAAGCCCGCGAAGAGGCCGGCACAGGCGGAAGATTTTTCAGGCAAAAAAAAGGCCGCTGCAAGCCGCAGCGGCCAATCGAGACGTCAGATCAAGGAGCTTCAAAATCTACGTCGGTGAACCTCGCAGGCATGAAAAGCGGGGGGAGAGCCCTTCATGCCGGCCAGTGAGTCAAGAATAAGCGCTTGATCCCATGGGAAAAATAGCGGCTTATGACATTCACCTTTACGTATCGGGCAATAGTGCCGCAGGCGCTCAGGCAGCGGGCGAGTAGCCCATGCGCCAGCTGGTTTCCCGCGCAGCCGCCAGCAGCCGTTGCGCCGCAGGGCCATGTTCGTCGGCGTGGAAGATCGACGTCGGCCCGACCACGGTCATCACCGCCGCAACCTGCCCCATGGCATTGAACACGGGCGCCGACAGCGCATCCACGCCCGGCATCAGCAGCCCGTGCACATGGTGCAGGCCGCGTTCGCGAATGCCCGCCAATACCGCCTGGTAATCGTCGGCACTCTGCTGCAGGGCGGCCAGTTCCCGGTCACGCAACTCCACGGTCTCGCGTTCCGGCAGGTAGGCGGCGAACACCAGGCC